>NZ_RXPT01000005.1:0-302926 GCF_003965585.1 Enterobacter sp. WCHEn045836 | reverse complement strand
GTAAATCGCCGCTTCGCGGTGCCTTCTGCTTATTCCTTCCGGCTTATCGGGGACGGGCGGATGTAACGTCCCTGTAAAGCCGCCCTCTCGCCGCATCCATGCGCCTCGCCCCGGCCTGCAGGAAACGCCTCAGCGATTTACAGCCGGACCTGGGCATCGCTGAATGCTCTCAGTCATTCTGAGAGCAGCGTTATCGCTTATGGTTAAAAAATTACTGGGGAACCCTCAGCCCGGCAGGAGAGAGTTAGGGTGAGGGTACAGCCCGCAGCGGAGTTTAGCGGCTAAAATGTCGGGTAATGGCCCCCTTCCCCGAAGCCGTAAGCACCACCTCCCGATACCCCGCTACCCGCTGGATCCAGCCCTTGCTTTCCAGATGCATGAGCAGCGCCGCACCGGCTTCGCCGCCCAGATGAAACCGCCGCTCGCTCCAGTCCAGACAGGCGCAGCAGGCCTTTCGGCGGGGATGCATGCTTAACGGAATACCGAGTTTCAGGAACTGCTCCCGGCCATACAGGGTCAGTGCCGAACCGTCTGGCTCCAGCCAACTCTCGGCCTGCATGAAATCGTAGATCTGCACCGCCACCGCGCCCGCCAGATGGTCGTAGCAGGTGCGGGCTTCACGCAGGGCTTTTGGCGCGCTGGTTTCCGGCGGGGAAATACGGTGCCACGACAGCCCCATCATCTGCTCGACCAGCTCCGCTACGTCATGCCCTGCCAGGCGATAATAGCGATGGCGCCCCTGCGACAGGCAGGTAATGAGCTTTCCGTCCAGCAGCCGCGCAAGGTGCCCGCTGGCGGTAGACGGTGCCACATCCGCCGCCGCGCTCAGCTCGGTGGCCGTCCACGCCCGTCCGTCCATCAGCGCACAAAGCATTTTCACGCGCGACGGATCGGCCATTGCGGCTGCCACTGCGGCAATGGCCTGCTCCAGCGCCGCGCTGTTATCTGGCGGTAAGCTCGTCTTTAACATAGGTTGCCCAGGATTCGGTGATCGCTGCGGCCAGCTTATCATTATCCGTCAGCAGATTGAGGTGATTCGCGTGGTCGCTGTACTGGGTAAGAATAGACACCCCGCGAGCCGCCAGTGCGGCAGCTATCTCCCCCAGCTCGCCGGGGCGTTCCTGCCGCAGTTTTCTGATGATGGGCCGACGAACCGCTTTCAGGTTAAATCCGGCCTCAAGCAGAACATGGCGGGCTTTTTCGCCGTCTTCCACCAGAAAATGTGCCTCAACGCCGAATACGCCACCGCCTTCCAGCCCAATCCCCTTACTGCCCAACAGTTGACCAAAGCGCGCCAGTTCACCCGGCGTATCGTTAAAAATCACATGAACATCATACATCCGCGTGCCCTCCGTTTTCGGCGCTGTATTCCCGCACCAGCTGTGCCACCCGAATGCGGTAGTAGGTAAAAATCGACTCCCGCCCCTCGGCCTGCGCGGCCTGATGAAAGACGTTCTGCTTCCAGTTGCGGATAGCCTCTTCGTCCCGCCACCAGGAGAGCGAGAGAATTTTGCCGTCGGTGGTCAGGCTCTGGAAACGTTCGATATCGATAAAACCGTCAACATCTGCCAGCAGGGGTTTAAGTTCGGCCGCGAGCTGCAGGTAGCGCGCCTGATGCGCCGGCGCGGCGTTAGCTTCGAAAATGACTGCGATCATGAAGGTCTCTCCGTTGTGATGGTGTGGAGAGAATGCAGGACAGATTACAAGGATGCTTCGGTATGGAGCGAAGTGTTGTGCCGGATGGCGCTGCGCTTATCCGGCCTACGGTTTTTGTAGGCCCGGTAAGCGTAGCGCCACCGGGCAGGGTTTAACCCATAATCAACTTCGGCTCCATAAACGCCCCGATCCCCCATTCCCCCATCTCACGCCCCATCCCGGAGTGTTTAAACCCGCCAAACGGGGCTTTTGGCTCATGCGCGAGGGTGTTCACCAGCACGCGGCCAGAAACAATCTGCTGCGCCACGCGACGCGCACGCCCGGTATCACGACCCAGCACCATCGCGCTCAGGCCGTACTCGGTATCGTTGGCCATCGCGACAGCCTCCGCTTCGTCCTGATAAGGAATAATGCACAGCACCGGGCCAAAAATTTCCTCACGCGCGATGGTCATCTGGTTGTTCACATCAGTAAACAGCGTCGGGCGCACAAACCAGCCGTCTCGCGTGCCTTCGGGGCGTCCTTCTCCCCCCGCCAGCAGTCGCGCGCCTTCGTCGAGCCCTTTGCGAATATACCCCTGTACCCGCAGCCACTGCTTTTCGCTGACCATCGGGCCAATCTCTGTCGCGCTATCGCGCGGATCGCCCGATTTCACCGCCGCCACCGCCTGCGCCAGGGCGGTTTCCATCTCGGCCTTGCGCGACTGCGGCACCAGAATACGGGTGCCGGCCACGCACGCCTGGCCGCTGTTCATAAATCCAGCCTGAATCACCAGCGGGATCGCCTGGGCCAGATCGACATCATCCAGCAAAATCGTCGGCGATTTACCGCCTAACTCCAGCGTGACGCGCTTAAAACTTTCCGCTGCGTTACGCAGAATCGCTTTGCCGGTATTCGTCGACCCCGTGAACGAGATTTTCGCCACGTCCGGGTGACGGCTAATGGTCTCGCCAACCGTATCACCCCGCCCCGTCACGATATTAAACACGCCCGGTGGCAATGCGGCATCACGCAGCGCCCCGGTGATAATCTGCGTTTGCAGGGCGCTCATTTCACTGGGCTTGATCACCGCCGTGCAGCCCGCCGCGAGCGCCGCCGCCAGTTTGCCGCAGATAAACCCCGCATCGCTGTTCCACGGCGTGATCAGGCCCGCAACGCCTAGCGGCGTCATCTGCACCGATGCCGCCCCCGCTGAAAATGAAAATTCAAACGCCTCCAGGGCCTCAATCGCCTGGGCTATGACATCGGCCGGATAACTGGCCATCCACGCCGAGCGCGCGGCCGGTGCGCCGTACTCTTCGATTATCGCCTCCAGCAGTTGATCGTGACGGGCGGCAACAGCGGCATGCATACGCGTTAACGCAGCAATCCGTTCCTGTTTAGTGGTCTGCGACCACGCCGGAAAAGCGGCTTTGGCTGCCGCAATGGCGCGTTCAGCGTCGACCTCATCTGCCAGACGCACCTGCCCTATGACCTGTGCCGTCGCCGGGTTGTATAAATCAAAACGCTCGGTGCCATGCGGGGTAACAAACTCGCCGTTAATAAAGATCTGTTCGATGTGGTGCATATAAACCTCCTCAGGCTGTGTGAGCACAGTCTGGCACGGCTTCTCTGTTGCGATAATCCACGCTATGCTACAAGGGTTATTCCGATTATCAGGATAATCTATGCATCGTTCAGGGTTAACAGAGCTGGAAGTGGTGATGGCGGTGGTACGACGCGGCAGTTTTCGCGGTGCGGCCCTGGAGCTGGGCATGTCCGCCACGGCGGTCAGCAATGCCATCGCCGGGCTGGAGAGCCGCCTCGAGACGCGTCTTTTTAACCGCACTACCCGCAGCGTGGCGCTCACCGACGCCGGGCAGCGTTATGTGGCGCGCATCGGCCCGGCGCTTCAGGAAATTCGTCAGGCCGGGGAAGAGATCCACAGCGACACCGGCGAACCCGCAGGCACCCTGCGCCTGAACGTGCCGAACAATATTGGCACCCTGTTTCTGGACCAGCTGCTGATCGACTTTATGATCCGCTACCCGAAAATGCGTGTTGAAACGGTGAGCGAGGCGCGGATGATCGATATCGTCGCCGAAGGCTACGACGCCGGGATCCGCCTTGAAGAGGCGGTGCCGCAGGACATGATCGCCGTGCCGCTGACCGGTGAGATCCGCCAGCTCGTGACCGCCACACCGGACTACTTTGCCCGCCACGGTATGCCGCACACGCCGGAGGATCTGCTGCTGCATCAGGGGATCGGGATGCGCATGGCCCACGGCGGGATCTACCGCTGGGAGCTGGCCCGCCGGGGAGAAGAGTATGCCCTGGCCGTGCCGCCGCGTTTTGCGACATCCGATCTTTTTGCCTCGATCCGCGCGGTCAAAGCGGGTCTGGGGATTGGCTTCTTGCCGGAACTCTATATCCGGGATGAACTGAAAAGCGGGGAACTGGTGAGCGTGTTAAACGACTGGACGCAGCCGTTTGCCGGGCTGCGTCTTTACTATCCGGGCCATCGCCACGTACCGCCGGGGTTGCGGGCGCTGGTGGCGATGATCCGCGAGCGCGGGATTATTCCAGGTTAGCCTTGTTCAGCCCGTAAGCCGCGTCCAGCGAGCCGGGCGCCATGCGCGAGGTGATACCTAAACGGTTCCAGGCGTTGATCGCCACGATGGCGAAGTTCAACTCCGAAATCTCCACGTCCGAAAAGTGTTCCGCCACGCTGCGGTACAGCGCGTCGCTCACCCCGTGAACGCCAATCTGGGTCAACGCTTCGGCGAAGGCCAGCGCCGCTTTCTCGCGGGCGCTGAACAGCGGCGACTCACGCCAGGCCGCCAGGTGGTAGAGGCGCAGTTCGCGCTCACCGGCAATTTTGGCCTCTTTCGAGTGCATGTCCAGGCAGAAGGTACAGCCGTTCAGCTGTGAAACGCGAATGTCGATCAGGTGCTTCAGCGCCGGGTCGATGGAGGTTTTCGCCACTTCCATGCTCAGGGCGGACAGCGCGTTGGCAAGGGCAGGGGTGGCTTTATGGTGGTTTACGCGAGTGCTCATTGTCTTTCCTCTTTTTGTGTAGCATGTGTCATGCGATGAGGACAATCTACGCGGATAATGACATAGTAAAAAGGTACAAAAAGCGTGAAATGAGGTAGGACATGAAGCCGGGCTATCACGACATTTATACCCGCTATCGCGACAATATTACCCGCGGCGTGCTGAAGCCTGGCGATAAGGTGCCCGCCATCCGCGTGCTGGCCGAAGAGCTGAAAGTGGCGCGCAAAACCGTCGAAACGGCGTATGCCATTCTGATCGGCGAAGGTTATCTGGTGAGCCAGGGCGCACGCGGCACGCGGGTCAATCCGGATCTCTTGCTGCCGGCGACGCCAGCGCCAACGGAACAGACCACCGGTACGCTCCCGGCCTCGCTTATCAGCCAACGTGAACGGGCAGGTTTTCTGCGCCCCGGCATTCCCTCTCTCGACAGCTTTCCCTATAAAAAATGGCTGCTGCTGGCAGGTCAGGCGACGCGTTCCATGCGTCCGGAAGAGATGCTCAACCCGCCGGTTCCGGGCTGGTATCCGCTGCGCCAGGCTATTGCCCGCTATCTGAATATCTCGCGTGGGCTTTCGTGTACCGCCGAACAGGTCGCGATCACCAGCGGCTACAGCGGCAGCCTGCGCCTGATCCTTGATACGCTCGCCAGTCGCAGCGACAAAGTGGTGTTTGAAGATCCGGGCTATTTTATGGGCCAGCAGTTGCTTAAGCGGATCGTCCCGCGTCTGCACACCGTACCGGTCGATCGCAGCGGTATCGACACGGAGTACCTGTTGCGCCATCACCGCGACGCCCGTTTTGCCATCGTCACCCCGTCGCACCAGAGCCCGCTGGCGGTGACGCTCTCGCTGCCGCGTAAACAGCAGCTTCTCGACTGGGCGAGCCAGAATGAGGCGTGGATCATTGAGGATGACTATGACGGGGAATTTCACTACACCCGCAAGGTGCTACCGTCGCTGAAAAGCCTCGACCGCCATGACCGGGTGATCTTTATGGGCACCTTCAGCAAAACCATTATGCCGTCCTTACGCATGGGCTACATCGTGATGCCCGCCAGCACGGTTGAGGCGTTTACCGACTGCGCCGACATCGTCGCCAGCGGCCAGCCGGTACTGACGCAAAAAATCCTCACGACCTTTCTCAACGAAGGACATTTTTTCCGTCATCTCAAGAAGATGCGCACGCTGTACCAGACCCGCCGGGAGTGGATGATTGCCGCCCTGCGTGAGGTGTATGGCGATCTGTTTTTCACCGAGCAAAACGACGGCGGAATGCATATCGTGGCGTTCCTGGCAAAAGGCAGCAACGATCGGGAGGTGGCGCGCTGCTGGCAAGCGCAGCAGCTGCAGGTGAATGCCCTTTCAGAGTGGTATCGCGGGTCGGGCAAACGCTACGGGCTGGTGATGGGCTATAACAACGTGCGGTCATATCAGGAGGCGGTTGAACTGCTGGAAAGGCCGAAACAGCAGACGCTTGAACTGTTCAGCTGAGCATTGCCGGGTGGCGGCTGCGCCTTACCCGGCTTACGGTTTAAATATCATTGCGGGACAATCCAACGTCCTTGAGCTGCTCGTCGCTCATCTGGCTCAGAATGCGGCGGGTACGGTTGACGCGATACCAGTTACGCAGCGTTTTAGCTACCCACACAAACGCGATAAACGGACGTTTTGAACGATTTTCGTAGAATTCCATGATGCTCTCCTCACCGTGTCAGTGGGGCTATGATCGTGGAAAACGGACTTAGCAATACAGACTCAAAAACAACTTTTGTTTAACATACAGATCCGCTAAAACAGTATCTGCATGCCGTTTTTTGCGGCAATCTGTACTGGTTTTGTAATCTGTATGGTGACAACAAAGGATACAGCATGACGCGCTACCAACATCTGGCCAATCTACTGGCAGAACGCATTGAACAAGGGCTGTATCGCAGCGGTGAACGTCTGCCGTCGGTACGTGCGCTGAGCCAGGAGCACGGCGTGAGCATCAGCACCATACAGCAGGCCTATCAGATCCTCGAAAACCTTCAGCTCATCACCCCCCAGCCACGCTCCGGCTATTTTGTGTCTAAGCGCAAGGCCCAGCCGCCGGTGCCGGCCATGACGCGTCCGGTGCAGCGCCCGGTGGACGTCACCCAGTGGGATGAGGTGATGATGCTGCTGGATGCCCGCGCCGACAAAGAGATGATCTCCTTTGGCGGCGGTTCACCAGACGTTAACCAGCCGAGCCTGAAGCCCCTGTGGCGTGAGATGAGCCGCATCGCACAGCACAATCCCGCCGAAATGCTGAGCTATGACGTACTCGACGGCCGTCTGGAGCTGCGCGAACAAATCGCCCGGCTGATGCTCGACGGGGGTTCCACCGTGGCGGCGAACGAGATTGTGATCACCAACGGCTGCCACGGCGCGCTCTCCATCGCCCTGCTGTCGGTCTGTAAACCAGGAGACATTGTGGCGGTCGAGTCGCCGTCGTTCCACGGCACCATGCAGATGCTGCGCGGGTTTGACATCAAGGCGATAGAAATTCCGACCGATTCGCAAACCGGGATCAGCATTGAGGCACTGGAGCTGGCACTGGAGCAGTGGCCCATCAAAGCTGTGATCCTGGTACCCAACTGCAATAATCCGCTTGGGTTTATCATGCCGGAGTCGCGTAAGAAGCAGGTGCTGGCCCTGGCCCAGCGGCACGATATCGTGATCGTTGAGGATGATATCTACGGCGAGCTGGCGGCGGAATACCCGCGCCCGCGGACCATTCACTCCATGGATATTGATGGCCGCGTGATCCTCTGCAGCTCGTTTACCAAAACCGTGGCGCCGGGGTTACGCGTCGGCTGGATTGTGCCGGGACGCTACTACGACCGGGTGATGCACATGAAATACGCCGCGGGTGGGTTTAACGTGCCAGGCACGCAGATGGCGGTGGCGGCGTTTATCCGCGACGGCCATTATCATCGCCACGTGCGGCGTATGCGCCAGATTTATCAGCAGAATATGGAAACCTATACCTGCTGGGTACGGCAGTATTTTCCGGCAGACATATGCGTGACGCGCCCGCAGGGCAGTTTTTTACTGTGGGTGGAGCTGCCGGAGAAGGTCGATATGGTGTGCGTCAGCAAGCAGCTGTGTCGCCTGAAGATCCAGGCCGCGGCCGGGTCGCTGTTTTCCGCCTCCGGAAAGTACCGTAACTGCCTGCGGATCAACGTGGCGCTACCGCCGACGGAGAAACATCACGAGGCGCTGAAGAAGATGGGTGAAGCGATTGTGATTGCGATGGAGGAGGACTAGTGCGGCCTGATGCCCTCACCCCGGCCCTCTCCCACAGGGAGAGGGAGAAAACCGTACAGCACTACTCGTCGAAGTACCAGTACCCCTGGTTAATCAGCCCGGTGAGCTCCTCGACAAACGCCGGGTTGTTCAGCGCATCGCCCAGCTCGGCCTGGCCCAGCTCGGTGTAGCGGCACAGCGCATCCGCCGCCTTCGCGTCTACCGTCTCCAGCTGTTCGCTGTTGATAAAGAAACTGCCGTTGATATTCAGCACGCGCAGGCCGCTCAGGCGAGACAACCTCTCACCCCCCTGCAGCGCGTCCAGCACCTCTTCCGGCGCATACGGTGGCTCGGCGGCGGCGATATCCAGCTCGTGACGCGGCGTGGAGACAAAGCTGCCGAACCATTTTGTGAAATCCTCAGGCTTACCGATCATGTCGATCATCATCTGGCGAATGCGATCGAGCTCGTACTGCTCAATGCGCCCAGGGTGTTCGCGACAGGTCAGATCCGGATCGCTGTAATGCTCCCCGCCCAGATCGTTTTCCAGGGCGTAATCGGCAAAGCTGCTGATCAGATCGCGGCCGTTTGGCCCCCTGAAACCCACAGAGTAGTTCAGCGCGGTTTCATGGGTGAAGCCGTCGTGCGGGAATCCTGGTGGAATGTAGAGAATATCGCCCGGCGCCAGATCTTCGTCGATGATCGGTTCAAACGGATCCACATGCAGCAGCGCCGGATGCGGGCAGAACTGACGCATTGGCAGCTTGTCACCCACGCGCCAGCGACGGCTGCCCATCCCCTGAATGATGAACACATCGTACTGATCGATATGCGGCCCCACGCCGCCGCCCGGCACGGAGAAGGAGATCATGAGATCATCCAGACGCCAGTCCGGCAACACGCGGAACGGGCGCACCAGCTCCGCCGCCGGCATATGCCAGTGGTTTACCGCCTGCGCCAGCAGCGACCAGCCGCTTTCGCCCAGACCGTCGAAGTGGTCAAACGGACCATTGCTGGCCTGCCATTTTCCGTTGCAATGGCTCACCAGACGGCTGTCGACCTCCGGCTCCATCGCCAGACCTGCCAGCTCGTCCGGGGTAATCGGGTCGACAAAATTCGGGAAGGCATTTTTCAGCACAACGGGTTGTTTTTGCCAGTATTTCTCAAGAAATTCCGGCCAGTTCAGGTTCAGTTGATACGCCATGGATAGCACCAGTGAGAGGGGAAACAGGCGCGATTATAGGCAAGAAGGCAGAGGGGGAACTTGTCATGGGTCAAACCAGCACGCGTAGGTCGGGTAAGGCGTAGCCGCCACCCGACACGTACACGGCGATAAAAACTTAATCCAGCTTCAGATCGTCATAATGGGTAATCAGTTTACCCACAATGCCGTAATCCAGCGCTTCTGCAGGAGACATCCAGAAGTTGCGATCGGTATCTTTTTTCACTTTTTCCAGCGGCTGGCCGGTGGCATCAGCGATCAGCTTGTTCACGCGATCCAGCATGCGGATGATCTCGCGCGCTTCAATCTCAATATCCGTCGCCTGACCGCGCACGCCGCCCAGCGGCTGGTGGATCATAAAGCGGGTGTTTGGCAGCGAGTAGCGATGTTCTTTTTTCGCCGCCAGGAAGATGGTGATCCCGGCGCTTGCCACCCAACCAGTGCCGATCACGTGCACGTCCGGGCGGATGAACTTGATGAAGTCGTGAATGGTATCACCGGCTTCCACGTGACCGCCCTGGCTGTTGATGTACAGTTTGATCGGATCGTTGCTCACGCTTTGCAGCAGGATCAACTGGGTGATGACTTTCTCAGCCAGCGCCTGGTTGATTTCACCGGAGATAACAATCGAGCGGGATTCCAGCAGCTTTTGCTGCAGTGCGCCCTGTGTCCCTTCCGCTTTATCCTTGTCGCCGTCTTTCAGTGTGTAGTGCATTGTTATGTCCTCAGCATTTAGCGCTCAAAACCAGAGTGTAGACTGTTTTACCTGTGAAAGTCCTCAGGCGCACACAATGCGAATGTCCTGTGCCGCAAACGCGTCGACAACGCCCTGTTCCAGCGCCTCTTCTACCACCAGCACATCAATGTCCTGGCACGTCGCCACCACAAAGCGCGCCACGCCGGGAAGTTTATCTGCCGTCAGGGCCACGATGGTCTGGTTGCTCTGGGCGATAACCGCCTTTTTGAATTCGCAGTCGGCAAAGTCAAAGCCAGTGAGCCCCATCTGCGGATCCATCGCGCAGCCGCCAATAAAGGCCTGATCGAAGATGATGCCCCGGATCTGACCGGCGGCCGTGGCGCCCACCGACCCGCCGGATGCCCGCTGGATCTGCCCGCCAGTGATGATCACCTCGCACAGGGGATGGCGCAGCAGTTCCGTGGCGATGGCCGGGGAGTTGGTCACCACCGTGACGTGGAGATCCGCCGGGAGGGCTTTCGCCAGCGCCAGGTTTGTTGTCCCCGCGTCGATAAAAATGCACCCGTCCGCCTGAACCAGCGTTGCTGCTTTATGCGCGATTGTGTGCTTTTCTGCACTTATTTTCTGCTCGCGGCTTAAAAAATTACCCGCATCCGGAAGCTGAAGCACCGCGCCACCGTAGACCTTTTTGCAATAGCCCTCTTTGCTAAGTTCATGTAAATCACGGCGAATCGTGTGCTCGGATACGTTCATCTGGCTCGCCAGCTCGGTACAGACCACCCTTCCGCTCTTCTGAAGGATCTGGCGGATCCGCTCTTGTCGCTGTTCAGGAAAAGCTGCATAATCGAGCATTGAAAGTCCTTTAAAAATTCTAATCGAGTATCAATGCGCATAATGTTGCATAACCGCGCAACACAAACAACGAGGGTTACAATGAATATTGCACATGTCGCACTCTGGACCCGCAGCCTTAACGCCCAGGTTCAGTTCTGGGAAACGGTGTTTAATGGCCGCAGCAACGCACGCTACGTCAGTAAAAATCGTCCGGGCTTTGAATCCCATTTTATTACCCTGGATGACGGACCAACGATTGAGCTAATGACCGTCCCGGAGCTGCCCGACGCGCCCGCGCACCCGGAGTTTATCGGCTGGGCGCATATCGCCCTGCACGTTGGCAGCAAAGCCACGGTGGACAGCATGGCGGAGACGGCACGGGCAAACGGCACGCTGCTCAGCGCGCCGCGGATGACGGGAGACGGATTTTATGAGGCGGTGATTGCCGACCCCGACGGTAACCGGATTGAGCTTGTTGGTGCATAAAAACAGCGCTTCGTCACTCACCACCTGGCCACATTTTGATTACACTTCATATTCATATCATTATCATATTGTTAAATGATAATGGTCGCTAATGTGTTAGTATAAATGAGCATGGCAAACCGTCTCTTTCCATCGAAAGGGACTGTTTTTACTCTCAAATTTTGCTGATCACACACCGGGGCGGTGAATGGAACACATTGTGTATGTGGTTGATGACGATGACGCCGTCAGGCACTCGGTCGCCGGGTTGCTGGAATCGGCAGGCTTACAGGCCATCGGATTTTCCTCGGCAGAAGCGTTTCTTCAGCACCGCTTCGAGGACCTGCCCTCATGCGTGATCCTCGATATGCAAATGCCCACCATCTCCGGTTTCGAGGTTGCTGATGCCCTCAGGGACAGCGGACGCGAGATCCCGATTATTTTTCTCACCGGCCACGGTACTATTCCCATGTCGGTTCGCGCCATCAAAGGCGGAGCCTACGAATTTCTGACCAAACCGGTTGAATCCGCCGCGCTTATCGACGCCATTGAATCCGCGCTCCGGCTGGCGGAAAACAACGCCGCACGCAATAAAGAGCACTATGCTCTGAAGCAGCGCCATATGTCCCTCACGCCGCGCGAACATGAAGTGCTCCAGCTGGCGATAAGCGGCCTGCTGAACAAGCAGATCGCCGCCGAGCTTGGGGTGAGTGAAATTACGGTGAAAGTCCATCGCCGCCGCGTGATGGAGAAGATGCAGGTACGCTCCGTGGCAGAGCTGGTCAGGGTCGTGGAACGCCTGAGCAAAAGTCTGCCAACGGAATAACCGTTACCCTTCCTGTGCCGCAAGCGGCAGCGCAAAGGCAAAGACGGTGCCGTGCGGCTCCCGGCGGCGCGCGCTCAGTTTCCCGCAGTGCCGCTCAATGATGCTGGCACTGATGGTCAGCCCCATCCCCATGCCCTGCGCTTTGGTGGAATAGAACGAGTCAAAAATCTTCTCCAGCCGCTCAGGCTCAATGCCGCTGCCGGTATCGGCTATCTCAACCAGCACCCTCCCTTCCGCGTTGCTGGTGGTAATGGTGATGGTGCAAGGGCGATCTTTCACCTCGGCCATCGCCTCTACTGCATTCATCACCAGGTTGAGCAATACCTGCTGGATCTGCACGCTATCGCCGGTGATAAAGCTGTCACTGGCCTTCAACAGATAATCAACGCTAATGTGTCGCTGCTCAAGCTCGCTGCGCGAGAGTGCGATGATATGGTGGATCAGGTAGTGCAGATCGATGCGTGAGAAGGTTGGATCCTGCTTACGCGTCAGAGACTGAATGCTGCGGATGATCTCCCCCGCCCGCGCGCCTTCAGCGGCGATCTCCTCCAGCCCTTCCCGCACTTTATCCAGCCGGGCAGGCTCCCGGCTGAGCCAGCGCAGGCTCGCCCCGGCGTTGGAGACGATCGACATCAGCGGCTGGTTGATCTCATGGGCGATGGAGGAGGTCAGTTGCCCGACGGTGGTGGCCCGGGAAACGCGCGCCAGATCTGCCTGCGCCACCCGCATCGCATCCTCCGCCGCACGCTGGCTGGTGATGTCGGTGATGATGCCGTAATACTCATTCACCTCGCTGCCCACGCCCACCGGATCGCCAATGCCGAGAATATAGCGGATTGAGCCATCGGTACGGTTGATGCGGAACTCCGCCCGCATGGAGAGCCCTTCACCTACGCTTTGGGTGACAATGGCGCTGATCCGGGCGTAATCGTCCTGATGCACAAAGGTCAGAAACTCGGCCATCGAGATCATTTTTTGCTGTTCAGGCAGGCCGAGGATGCGGGCGTACTCCTCAGAGATAAACATCAGATCCTGCTCCAGCTCCCAGCGCCAGCTGCCGGTGTGGCTGATTTGCTCGCCCAGCATCAGCGAGGTCTGGCTGGATCGCAGCTCTTTCTCCACGCGGCGACGCTGGATGTTTTCCGCCAGCAGTTCGGCATAAAGACGTGCCGTCTCCAGCGAGACCGCCGCCTGCGCCCCCAGCAGGCTCACCACGCGGGAGTGCTCGGCGGTAAAGACCTCCGGCATCAGGCGGTTTTCGAGGTAGAGCACGCCCACCAGCCGCGCCTGTTTGAACATCGGGACGCACATCACGGCCGCCCCCGAGGTCACAAGATAAGGATCCTGACTGAAGGGGTGGAACTCTTCCGGCTTGCCGGTGCGGATCTCCTGCCCGGTGCGGATCACCGCCGCCAGCACCGACAGCGGCATATCGGTCGCCATCGGGACCTCTTTCAGGATCCGCACCCGCACGCCGTCGGTACTGGTCCACGCGCTGGCCTCGATCTCCGGAATATGGTTGTCGCTCACGCGCAGCAGCAGGCCGCGCTGCGCCCCGGCCCGTTCAAGCAACAGCGTCATCAGGTTTTCGATCAACCGCTCAAGGTTAATTTCTTCAGACAGCGCGCGTGACGCCTTGATCACGCTTTGCAGATCGCGGATCACTTCATTCTGTGCGAAAGCCACCGTGTCGTAGGCGCTGGCCTGCGCGGAGCTCAGAAGATGCGGGAAATCCTGCTCAAGCTGGCGCACTTTGGCCTGTGCGCCGGCGCGACCCCAGGCGGCTATCGCCCCCCGGAAGTGAGCGTCCGAGGCCGTCGGGTAGCCGCAGGCAAGAGCAAAGCGTCCCGCCAGCTCGTGGGCCAGGGCATTCAGGGGATTAAAACCGCCCTCCCGCGAGAGGCGCACCGCTTTCTCATACTGCTCAAGCGCAATGCTGTTCATCCCGTCCAGACGCACGATTTCGGCGTAAATCAGCGCTTCTTTGTCGGCAAACGTGCCCGGATTAATCCGCGCCCAGAGGGCAATTTTGTCGTAATGGGCGTGAATACTGCGCCGGTGATCCGCCGAGAAGGTCTCCGGCGTCAGCTGTCTGGAAAGCGACAGGGCGCTGTAGAGATGGTAATCCAGCAGGTGAATATGGCCGGGCGCAGACCACGCGAACCAGCCCGCCTGCTCCAGTTCCCTCTGCGCGGCGGCATACTCCCCGCAGGTAAAGTGCGCCATCCCGCGGTACAGCCAGTACCAGAACAGCATGGTCGAGGTCTGCTCCGGGGCCTGCTCAGGCGCCGCCGGCAGCATCGCTTCAGGCAGCACCTGCGTGGCGCTCCAGGTGCCGATCACCGGCGTACGCAGAAACTCAACATAGCCGCGCTGGAGCATCAAAATCGTTTCGATGTCCTGGAAGTGGGTTTTGCGGACAAAGGCCAGACCGCGATCGATGCTGGTCAGCACCCCGTCCAGATGATCGCCCCGCGAGAGGAAGTTGATCACCTGGTGGCAGGCCGCAAAGCAGGCCACCGTCATGTCACCGTGGGTGACGGCGGCGGTAAAACAGGCCTTGGCGCACTCAATGGTGAACGACAGCGGCTGGGTCCAGACGCTGAGCTGATCGAGCGGCAGCAGGGTTTTGGCTTCAAAGGCATCGTAGCCGTGACGGTTTACCAGCTCGCGGGCCAGCGTGCCGTACTGGAACCCAAGGCGATACTCGGCGTAGCGTTGACCAATCAACACCCCAAACCAGGCCATCGCCGTGGTGGAGGCGCCGGTGATACCGTGGTCGAGGGTCAGATGCATCATGCGGCAGAGCAGCAAAAAGTGCAGGCGCGGACAGATAAAGCTGGCGCAAATGCTGGCACTGTAGAGCAGATTCATCACCGCTTCGGTTTCGGGGTTGTCCATCTGCGAGAGCTGAACAAAAAGAGGGTGCGGCGCGTCACCCGCGCGGTTGCAGAACTGTTCCCAGGCCTCGTCGCATTCATTGTCTTCCGGGTAGTGGCTGATCTGGATACCAAAAATCCCCAGCCAGCACAGCGCCGCCTCCAGCGCCAGACGGCTGTCGGACTTTCGGATATACACTTCCACCAGCAGGTTAGCCGCCAGCGCTTTTTCGGTCAGACCGCCGGGGCAGCCGAGGATCAAATCACACAGTTCTCGGGTACGCTCCAGGTGGCCGAGCGCAAATTCACAGCCCGCCTCTTCGATGTCGAGCATAAAGTCAGACACCGTCCCGGTATTGCCCAACGCCCTGGCGGTCTGTATGTAGCTCAGTGCCGAATGATAATCGCCCGTGCGCTTCGCCCGCCGTGCGGCCAGCAGGCTGAGTTCGCGGAACATCTGCCGCTGCGGAGCGGGCTGGATGCTGTCCAGCGCGGCCGTCACGTGGTGCACGGCGCGGAACAGCAGTTCGTTCCCCGCCGCCTGGCGCGCGGCCTCGGCCAGCAGGCTGGCGGTGGTCAGGTGCAGGTGGCTTTTTTCACCCGGGTCCAGCAGCGCAAAGGCGACTTCCTGCACCCTGTCGTGGGTAAAGGCGTACTCTTTTTCCGTCAGCACAATCAGCTGCGCCATCACCGCCGGGTGCAGCGCGTAACGGATTTCCGCCACCGACATCCCGACCACCCGGCACAGCATCTCCAGCTCGCCCGTGCCGCCAAGACAGGCGATGCTGCCCAGCAGTCGACGCGTTTCGTCGGGCATATCTTCGAGCTTTTCCAGCACCAGGGTGACGACGTTTTCGGTGTAATGCCGGGCTCGGATCGCCTGCAGATCGTACTGCCATTTATCCTGGTACTTGTTGTGGACCACCAGACCGTCATCAACAATGCGGCGGAAAAACTCATGCACGAACAGCGGGTTACCGCCGGTTTTCTCGTGGATCAGCGTGGCGAGATCGGTGGTCGTGGCGCTGCGGACGCGAAATAGCGTGCCCAGCCAGCGTGCTACCGCCTTCACCGTCAGCGACTGCGGAATAACCTCGATGGTGTTTTGCGCCGACGCCGGCAGGCTCGCGAGCTGCTGCTGTAGCGTCGGGTCGGATAACGACGCGATGTCCCGGTGCGCCACCACCACCAGCAGCGGGATGGCACCGCAGGTCACCAGCAGGTGCTTCAGCGTTTGCAGGCTGGCGGCGTCGCTCCACTGGAGATCGTCAAGCAGCAAGACCAAAGGACAGCCCTGAGAGGCAAAGGTCTTCACCAGCGCCAGTACCATATGGCTGAAGCGCGCCCGGGCATCGATGGAAAAGGTATCTGCCGAGAAGCGGGGTTTACTCTCCAGCAGCAGACCCAGTTCCGGCACCAGGCTGACGGCCAGCTCCTCATACCCCTCCAGGGCGCGTGAGAGACGGATTTTCCACTTCGCCACCTCTTCCGCGGGCAGCCCGAGCAGGTGCAGCGTCAGGGTGCGAAACGCCGAGCTTAATACACCGTAGGGTAACGTCGGGGAGAACTGATCCACTTTACCCACTGCCAGCAGCACCTTGCGCTGCTGCAGCGTTTTTAGCGCCGTCGCAATGATCGACGATTTACCGATCCCCGAGGGCCCGCCGATCGTCACCAGCTCCGGAACCATATTCTGCGCCACCCGCTCAAACGCGGCGATCACGTCGTTTGCCTGCGGATGCGCCGCAAAGAGAGAGTCCGCCAGATGGATCGCCGGCGTCCGGTCCTGCTGGCCGGGCGTAAAGGCGACGATTTCCCCCTCCGAGGTTAACGTTGCCTGACAGCGTCGTAGATCGGCAATCAGCCCGTCGACGGTCTGGTAGCGGTTATCGGGATTCTTCTCCAGCAGCTTGAGGATGATGGTTGACAGCATGCCGGGCACATCCGGACGCATCACGTCAGGAGAAAGTGGCTCAGAAGCAATGTGGTAATGCGCCCAGTTGGTCTGCTCGTCCGCGCCCAGCTCAAACGGCAGGCGTCCGGTCAAAAGCTCATAAAGCACAATGCCGAGGCTGTAGAGATCGCTACGGCAATCGACGGCCCGCTGTGTGCGGGTAGTGTGCTCCGGCGACATATAGGCGGGCGTTCCGCCAGAGACGGCCAGCCGGGTCTGGGAAAAGGCCCCGGAGATACTGCATGAAAGGCCAAAGCTGCCCAGACGGCAGGTGGCATCGTGATGAACGAAGATATTGCCGGGTTTGATATCGCCATGAATCAGGTTTTGCAGATGCATCTGGCGCAGCGGCGCGCAGATCTGGATCGCCAGCTCGATAAACCGCGCGATCCCGGAGATCGCCCTGCCCGCGCGTCGCGCCAGCAGCTCAAACGAAAACGGCGCATAGACCAGCGCAAAACGCCCCCGGTACTGGGTGGAGGCCACGGCGCGGATGGCCCAGTTGTCCTGCAGGTGATCGCGCAACGCGAACTCATTTTTGAGCAGCCGGGTGGCCCGCTCTTCCTCTTCGTCGCTGACCGCGGTGGCAATGATAAAGGAGCCGCCAGAATGGGGATGTCGCGCATTCATCCAGGAGATCCCGCCCTCCTGCGCCAGCACGGTAAAAATCACATCCTCTTTCAGGACAAAAACCCGCCCATCATGGAGATTTCCCTGGGCGGGCCAGAATGCAGGCAGCTCGTTTTCGTTCATCCGCGATCCTTATTGTCGGCGGGCCAGCTCCCGCTGAATATGATCCAGCAGAATATCGATGTTAATGGGCTTACGCAAAAATGCAGCGGCGCCCAGGCTAAGGGCGTACCGCTGCATATTTTCATCAGCATGACCGGAGATAAAGAGCACGGGCGGTGGCGGTGCGGCCAGCAGCCGCAGCTTTTCGAACAGCTCCAGGCCACTCATGCCCCGCAGCTTGATATCGGTGATCACCAGGGCCGCATTCGGCAGCGCGAAAGGGTGGCTCAGAAACACCTCTGCCGAATCAAAGGCATGGGTCGCATACCCTTCCGACTCCAGGAGGTTACTCAGCCCGCTGCGGACAGAACGTTCGTCATCAATGATGGCAATGCGCCACGGCAGCGTCATGCGGTCTTTCCTCAAACAAATCATTAAACGTCGCGATTTTCCTTCGCAGGCGCGGGAGGCGCCGTGCCGCTGATTTTCGGCACACATTCGTGACGAAACCAGGCAAGGGTCAGCGGTTCGCGACTCATCAGCCGACGTCCCACCGGGATCAACTGTTCGCCGACCAGCATACCAAACAGGCCAAGCAGGGCGACAACCGGCGGTGCCGGAGAATGGACATCGAGCAGAGCGTAAATTACCCCAGCCACTACGCCGCACACCAGCGAAATTATCCAGGCCTTCATGACGACTCTCCTGCCGGATGGTGAACCACTACCGGAACACTGGCTACGCTGTCGCGGGCTAACAGATGGCGCGTCGCCTGCTCCCCGGCCAGCATCCCCAGCAGACCAATCAGCGCCAGCGCAGGCGGCGCGGGAGAGCGTACCTTCAGCGCGGCATACATCAGGCCGATCAACACGCCTGCCGCAAGGGATATCAACCCTGTACTCATAGAGAACTCCAGAAAGCAGTCAGTGGCAGGCCGGATGAGGGACCAGCCTGCCGCCGGGACTTAGCGGGCCGGAACTGGCGCTAAGGTACGGTGCTCGCTCTTCTGGCGAGACGGTGCTTTGTGCACCATGGTGTAAGCGTAATCGACGCCCATGCCGTACGCGCCGGAGTGCTCACGCACGATGTCCATCACCGCGGTGTAGGTCTCTTTACGCGCCCAGTCACGCTGCCACTCCAGCATCACCTGCTGCCAGGTCACCGGGATCACGCCCGCCTGGATCATGCGCTGCATGGCGAAGTCGTGGGCTTCTTTTGAGGTACCACCGGAGGCGTCCGCCACCATATAGATCTCGTAATCGCCTTCCAGCATCGCGCACAGGGCAAAGCTGTTGTTGCACACTTCGGTCCACAGACCGGCAACCACCACCTTCTTCTTGCCGTTGGCTTTCAGCGCGTCACGCACTTTCTGGTCATCCCAGGAGTTCATGGAGGTACGCTCCAGGATGTCCTGGCCCGGGAACACGTCCAGCAGCTCCGGGTAGGTGTTACCGGAGAAGCTTTCGGTCTCTACGGTGGTGATGATGGTCGGGATGTTGAACACTTTGGCCGCTTTCGCCAGCGCCACGGTGTTGTTTTTCAGCACCTGGCGGTCAATAGACTGCACGCCAAACGCCATCTGTGGCTGGTGGTCGATGAAAATAATCTGACAGTTCGCAGGGGTTAAAACTTCGAGCTTTGAAGTGGTCATAGCATTTTCCAGTGGTTAAGGGTGAAATCGCCGTGAGTGCCACGACGATAAAGTCACCCTCATCCTGCGGTTTTCCGTCCCTGTGCGTAATTATCTCTTCGTATAGTTAACCTTAGGTATAGTTATACTTTGGTATACCTATCCTATTGTATAACTGGATCTTTGCCGAAACCGGTTCCCATAATCCTGACCATTCCCCTCTCAGTCAGGAGCAGTTATGGTTACCCCTGGAAAAGCCGAGCTCATTCTGGTTAATGGCCAGTTTCACACCGTCGATCGCGAGAATCCTGTGGCGGAAGCCGTCGCCGTGCGCGACGGAAAATTTCTGGAAGTGGGTACCGTCGCCGAGGTGATGCAACACCACTGCGACGGCACTAAAGTGGTGGATTTAAAAGGCCACACCGCCATCCCCGGCCTGAACGACTCCCACCTGCACCTCATTCGCGGCGGGCTGAACTACAACCTCGAGCTGCGCTGGGAAGGCGTGCCGTCTCTGGCCGATGCCCTGCGGATGCTGAAAGAGCAGGCCCTGCGCACGCCCTCGCCCCAGTGGGTGCGCGTGGTGGGCGGCTGGACCGAGTTTCAGTTTGCCGAGCGCCGCATGCCAACTCTGGATGAGATCAACGACGCCGCGCCGGATACCCCGGTCTTCATCCTGCACCTCTACGACCGCGCCCTGCTCAACCGCGCAGCGCTGAAGGTGGTGGGCTATATCAAAGACACGCCGAACCCGCCGGGCGGTGAGATCCAGCGCGACGCCAACGGCAACCCGACCGGGATGCTGATCGCCCGCCCTAACGCCATGATCCTCTACGCCACGCTGGCCAAAGGGCCGAAGCTGCCGCTGGAGCAGCAGGTCAACTCCACCCGCCAGTTCATGCGCGAGCTGAACCGCCTGGGGCTGACCAGCGCCATCGACGCGGGCGGCGGCTTCCAGAACTACCCGGAAGATTACGAGGTGATTGCCGAGCTGCACGAGAAAAAGCAGATGACCGTCCGCATCGCCTACAACCTCTTTACCCAGCGTCCGGGCCACGAGCTGGAAGACTTTGAAAAATGGACCGACATGCTCACGCCGGGCCAGGGCAGCGACTTCTTCCGCCACAACGGCGCGGGCGAAATGCTGGTCTTCTCCGCCGCCGATTTTGAAGACTTCCTCGAGCCGCGCCCGGACCTCGCGCCGGGCATGGAGGATGAGCTGGAGCGCGTGGTGCGCCATCTGGTAGAGCACCGCTGGCCGTTCCGCCTGCACGCCACCTACAACGAATCCATCAGCCGCATGCTGGACGTGTTCGAGAAGGTGAACCGCGACATTCCGTTCAACGGTCTGCACTGGTTCTTCGATCACGCGGAAACGGTCACTCATGCCAACATCAACCGCATCAAAGCGCTCGGCGGCGGCATTGCCGTGCAGCACCGCATGGCCTTCCAGGGCGAATACTTTGCCGAGCGTTACGGCATTGAAGCCACCCGCCATACGCCACCGGTGGCAAAAATGCTCGAGACCGGCGTACCGGTGGGCTTAGGCACCGATGCCACCCGCGTGGCGAGCTACAACCCGTGGACCGCCCTCTACTGGCTGGTCTCCGGCCGTACCGTCGGCGGGATGCAGATGTACGATCACAGCGCCCGTCTGGATCGCGACACCGCCCTGATGCTCTGGACCCAGGGCAGCGCGTGGTTCTCCAGCGAGCAAAATCAGAAAGGGCAGATCAAAGTCGGCCAGCTCGCCGACCTGGCCGTGCTGAGCAAAGACTACTTCCGCGTGCCGGAAGAGGAGATCAAAGGCATCGAATCCGTCCTCACCGTGGTCAACGGCGATATCGTTTACGCCGCAGGTACCTTTGGCCCGCTGGCCCCGCCAGCCATTCCGGTTCTGCCCGAGTGGTCACCGGTGGTAAAAGTCCCTGGCCACTACCGCAGCGCACCGCCACAGGCCACACGCGTCGGCATGAGTGTGGTTCACCACTGCAGCGGCCCGTGCGGGGTTCACAGCCACCAGCATGACTTTGCGCGCACGTCAGAGATGCCGGTGTCCGACGATAACGCTTTCTGGGGGGCGCTGGGCTGCAGCTGCTTTGCATTCTGATGAAAAATACCATTGCTCCGCCCCGGGTCGACCTGGGGCTGTTCTTCCTGCGCCTCACCGGCAGCCTGCTGCTGCTGTACGTGCATGGCCTGCCGAAGGTGTTGCACTTCAGCGAAGAGCTGACGCGCATCGAAGATCCGTTTGGCCTGGGGCCGTATATGAGCCTGATCCCGGCGATCGTCGCGGAGGTGATCTGCCCGCTGTTTATCATTGTCGGCGTTTACACCCGCCTGGCCTGCCTGCCGGTCATCGCCGTGCTGCTGGTGGCGATGCTGGCGGTGCACCCGGACTGGTCGATTGCCGAAGGGCAGTTTGGCTGGCTGCTGCTGATCATCTTCACCACCCTTGCCCTGACCGGGCCTGGCCAGTGGCGGCTGCAGCGTAACGCCACGGAGAAATTCGCATGACTCAGGTTAACGACGTTCGCGACGCACACGTTGAGCCGACACCCGCGCAGACGGTCTCGCCCTGGCAGCCGCTGAGCCAGCCGGTGTTCCGTATGCTGTGGATCGCCACGGTGGTCTCTAACGTCGGCTCATGGATGAGCGACGTCGGCATCAACTGGAGCATGCTGAGCCTGAGCGCCGATCCGCTGGATATCGCGCTGGTACAGGCGGCCAGCAGCCTGCCGATGTTCCTCTTCGCCCTGCCCTCAGGGGTGATGGCGGACATCGTCGACCGACGTAAATACCTGCTCTTCTCCCAGCTGTGGGTATTTATCGCCGCCGCCGGGCTGGCGGTGCTCTCCTTCACCGGCCACGTCACGCCTGCGGTTCTGCTGGTAACAACGTTTCTGCTGAGCGTGGGTGCTGCGATGAGCTCGCCGCCGTTTCAGGCGGTGGTGCCCGACCTGGTGAGCAAGCCGGAGCTGGGTGCCGCCGTGGCGCTCAACTCGCTCGGGGTGAACATCAGCCGGGCCATCGGCCCCGCGCTGGGCGGTTTTCTGCTGTCGCTGGCCGGGCCGTGGATGGTGTTTGCCCTGAACGCGCTGTCCGTGGTCGGCGTGGCGTGGGTGCTGTGGCGCTGGCGTCCGGCTCCATCCGTGCAGCGTCTGCCGCCGGAGCACTTCTTCTCGGCGGTGCGCTCTGGCATCCGTTACGTGCACGCCGCGCCGGTGCTGCGCAACGTGCTGGTGCGCACGGTGGCCTTCTTCGTTTTCGGCAGCGCGGGCTGGGCCCTGCTGCCGCTGGTGGCGCGCCGCGAGCTGGGCTTAGGCCCGGCGGGCTACGGCGTGATGCTGGCGTGCATTGGCCTGGGGGCGATTGCCGGGGCGATCCTGTTGCCACGTCTGCGCCAGCGGTTGAATGCCGATCGGCTGATGGTGGCTGCCAGCCTGACGTTTGCTCTTACCATGCTGGCGCTGGCGTTCGTGCGCCACTTCTGGCTGCTGAACCTGTTTGAGTTTTTCACCGGCTTCGCGTGGATTGCGGTGCTCTCCACCCTCAACCTCGGCGCGCAGCGCAGTGCCGCACGCTGGGTGAAGGCCCGCGCGCTGGCGGTTTATCTGACGGTGTTCTTCGGCTCGATGACCGCAGGCAGCGCCCTCTGGGGGCAGATCGCGTCGCAGTTTGGTACCCCGACCTCTCTGGTGGTCGCCACGCTGGGGATGGTGCTGGCGAGCACCACGGTGTTCCGCTGGAAGCTGGAGAAAGATCCTGATTTAAATCTCGACCTCAGCGGCCAGCCGCTGGACGGCGTGGAGATCGACCTGCCGAACGAGCGCGGCCCGGTGCTGGTGTCGCACGAGTACATCGTCGAGCCGCACAACGCGAAAGCGTTTTTGCAGGCGGTGCACGAGCTGCGCCGGGTACGCCGTCGCGCCGGGGCAATGAGCTGGGCGGTATACGAAGATATTGAGCGCCCCGGTCTGTTTATCGAGACCTTCCTGATGGGCTCGTGGATTGAGCATCTGCGCCAGCAGGAGCGCCACACCATGAATGACCTCCTGCTGCAGAGCCGCGTTCTGGCTTTTCATCAGGGCACAACATCACCGGCTATTCGTTATCTGGTCGCGCCGGTTTAAACATAACAATCACCTGTAGAGGAAGACACTATGGCAACGTTTAAGGCAAAAGACGGCACGCAGATTTACTACAAAGATTGCGGCGCGGGTAAACCGGTTCTGTTCAGCCACGGCTGGCCGCTGGATGGCGACATGTGGGACAGCCAGCTGAACTACCTGGCCGAGCGCGGCTTCCGCGCCATCGCCTTTGACCGTCGCGGCTTTGGCCGCTCGGATCAGCCGTGGAACGGCTACGACTACGACACCTTTGCGTCCGACATCAACGATCTGATTACCACCCTGGACCTTCAGGACGTCACGCTGGTGGGCTTCTCCATGGGCGGCGGCGACGTGACCCGTTACATCAACAACTACGGCAGCGCACGCGTCGCCGGTCTGGCGCTGCTGGGCGCGGTCACGCCAATCTTCGGCAAATCGGATACCTTCCCGCAGGGTGTGGATCAGAGCGTATTCGACGGCATTCGCGACGGACTGCGTAAAGATCGCGCCCAGTTCATCAGCGACTTCGCCACCCCGTTCTACGGCATCAATGCCGGGCAGACCGTCTCTGCCGGTGCCCTGACCCAGACGCTGAACATCGCCCTGCTGGCATCCCTGAAGGGCACCATCGACTGCGTGACCGCGTTCGGCGAAACCGACTTCCGCCCGGATATGGCGAAAATCGACGTGCCGACGCTGGTGATCCACGGCAGCAACGACCAGATCGTGCCGTTTGAAAGCACCGGCAAGCTGGCGGCAGAGATGATCAAAAACGCCACGCTGAAGGTGTACGACAACGCGCCGCACGGCTTCGCGCTGACCCACCAGGACCAGCTCAACGAAGATCTGCTGGCGTTTGTGAAGTCGTTGTAATTTTTTCCAGGCCGGGTAAGGCGCAGCCGCCACCCGGCGCTTTCGCAGACGCGTTCCGCTCCGCCAGCAGCCGACAAATCTCCGCGTGCTTCTCCTCGGTAAAGGTAAAGCGCGACATAAAGCCCATGCGGATCACCGACCCAATCGCCGGCAGCAGGCAAATCCCGAAGAACAGCCCCGACAGCACGCCTTCGCTCTGAAGTTGCGCCTGCGGCACGTAACCGATCATCGTCAGAAACACGCCGATGAGCCCACCGCCCACTGCCACCGACATCTTGCCGGTAAAGGTCTGCCCGGAGAAGGTGATCGCCGCGCAGCGCTTGTGAGTGTGGTACTCCGCGTACTCAATGGTGTCGGCAATCATTGACGAGGTAAGGATGTTGGTCATCATCACGAACAGCGTGCTCAGGCCAAGCAGAATGAACAGCATCGTCACCTGCTGATACCCGACAAACCACATCACCACGCGCACCGCCACGTCCAGCCCGCAGAGGATCATAAACAGCTTCCGCTTCTGCATCCGGCGCGTCAGCATCGGGGCGACCAGGCACAGCACCGCCGCCACAATCCCCATCACGCCAATCGCCATCTGCAGGCTGCCGTCGCCCAGGTTGTTGATAAAGAAGTAGATATACAGCCCGCCCGCCACATTGTGAAACACGCAGAAAAAGAACGACAGCAGGACGATAAACAGCGGCTTGTTCTGGCGCAGGTTGTGGAAGGTGTCGCGGATGGTCACCTTTTCCGGGCTCGGCGGCACGCGCTCTTTGATCTGCATAAAGCCGTTGAGCATCAGCGGCAGGCCCACCAGCATCATCACCAGCGCCGCCATAAAGTAGCCTTTATCATTGCTGTACTGGGCGAAGAACGCCGCCAGCTTCGGGAAGAAGATGTTGGCGCAGGCAATGCCCGCGTTCACCCCAAGCATCGCCGCCGTCACCGCGCGGGTGCGCTGGGCGGAGTCGTTGGTCATCACCGACGACATCGACCAGAACGGGATATCGGAGATGGCATACAGCGTCCCCCACAGGATATACGTCACCCCGGCGTAGAGGATTTTGGTGGTCATGTCTGCTTCGATTTTATAGAACGACAGCAGCGTAACGCCGGTGATCAGCAGCGGCGCAATCAGCAAAAAGTGGCGAAACTTGCCGAACCGGCTGTTAATGGTATCCATGATGCTGGCAAACAGCGGATCGTGAACCGCGTCCCACGCGCGGGCAATCAGGAAGATGGTACTGGCCGCCAGCGCCGAGATCCCCAGCACGTCGGTGTAAAAATAGTTAATAAACGAGCCCACTAAACCAAAGCTAAAACACTGACCTAAACCATAGCCAAAATAAGACCACAACTCGCGAGACGGTATTTTCATTGTCGTTGCCATTGTTATATGCCTGCCTGGTTGCCCGGCGGTCGGCCGCCGGGTCGATATTATTAGCCCTGGACTTTCGGGGCGATCTTGCGCAATTGCTGCATCAGGGCGATTTCACGGCGTGAGAACGGAATGCCGTTCTCCTCAAACACGTCGTGGAACCAGAGGCGGCAGTAGTCCGTGGACTCCTTCATCACCACCGGCCACGGCAGCCACGTCTGGGTTTTGCCGCGCACCAGCCCCCACTGATACGGCGCGACCTTCACCGCGTACATCAGCGGAAGCTGCTCTTCCATCGTGCTGCCCACGTGGCGCGCCAGCCATTCGGTGCAGAACAGCGGGCGCCCGAGCTTTTGCAACTGCTGGATAATCGCCATCATGCGGCCGGTGTGGGTGTAGGCGTGGAAGCTCACCACGTCCGAGAGTGCCAGTGCGGTCTGGTCCAGCGGATGCTGGAAGAACGTCTCGCCCTCCTCTTCCGGCGGCAGACGCCACGCGCAGACGGTGAGCGGCTGGGTCGGGTCTTCTTCACGCACCCACAGGAACGCCAGCTTCATCAACTCGTGCGCGCAGGTCTCCAGCTTCGCGTCGTACTGCACCTCCTGCGTGCCCGTCGCGAAAATGCCGCGGTTGCCCGGCTCGTTATAGAGATCCCACAGCAGCACGCGCTTATCGTCGCGGAACTGGCGGACAACGTCGCGGATATAGCGTTCAATTTGCGGCCAGCAGTCCGGATCGCACACCTTGTCGCGCCCCGGACTCGCCGCCGCCTGACTGTTGTGCTTGCCCGGTACCGGCGGCTTTTGCGGGCCGAGGTACGGCTCGTCGCCGGAGAAGCCGCAGTCGTCCATAAGGGTCAGCATGGTGCTGAACCCGCGACTGTCGGCAATCGTCAAAAAGCGATCGATGCGCGCCATCAGCCCGTCGCGGTCGTGCTCCCAGACGATAAACGGCAGATTAATGCGCAGGGTGTTATAGCCCGCCTCCGCCGCCCAGCCCAGCTCGCGCTCGATGGTGACGGCATCGAAGGTCTCTTCCTGCCAGATATCGGTCCAGTTCACCGCCGTCGACGGCAGGTAGTTAAACCCGCACAGCCAGCCTTTCTGCTCATACCACGCCTGTGCCTGCTCCCTGCTCCACTGCTCTTTCATTACGCGTCCTCTCACTGATAATATTTAGCTAATAAATATTAGTTGCAGGATAAATGCGCAAATTACGGCGTTGAGAAAAGCGATGCCCCTCACAAAGTTCACGCTTCGATGAATGAGAAACGTGATCGACGGCGCTAAAGCGTGCGGTTAGGGTATGATGCGAAATCGCGAAAGGGAGAGGACGGATGAAGCGAAAAACGAAAGTGACGATGAACGATATTGCGCGGGCGGCAGGGGTATCGCAGGCGACGGTATCGCTGGTGCTTAACCAGTCCCGCAACATCAAGCTCAGCGACGACACTCGCCAGCGGGTGATTAATGTGGCCACCGAGCTCGGCTACGACCGCCTCCCCGCCGTTCACGCCCCGCGCAACCAGGAAGAGATCGCCCTGCTGGTGAGCTCCATGCAGAGCTTCGACCCGTTTATCGACGCCATCAGCCAGGCGCGGGAAGCGGCGTGGCGAAATGAAACCCTGCTCACCGTCTACGACTACGGCGACGACATCGAGCTGGCGCTGAACATCATCCGCCAGCTGGAGAAGCGCAACTGCATCGGGATTATTCTCGCCTCTCCGGTCACCACGCTGGTGGACATGACGGCCTTCCAGGACTGCACCCGCATCCCGCTGGTGCTGCTCAACCAGCGCGACCCCGGCTCGCCGCTGCTGCCGTCGTTTATCCCGGACGACTATGCTAACGCCTTCCAGGTGACGAAACACCTCATCACCTGCGGGGCCACGCGCATCGCCCACATCACCGGTGAGAGCTGGATGGAGGCCTCCCGCCAGCGTCTGGCGGGCTACCAGGCCGCGCTGCAGCAGGCCGGACTCGCGTGCGACGACAGCCTGGTGCGCCAGACCAACTGGCAGTTCAGCGAGTCCTTTACCGCCACCACCTCCCTGCTGGAACTGGCCGAGCGCCCGGACGCCATCTTCTGCGCCAGCGACTGGCTGGCGATTGGCTGCTATCAGGCGCTGGCGGTGAACGGTGTGCGCATCCCGCAGGACATGCTGCTGGCGGGCTACGACGACCAGAAGATCTCCGAGCAGCTCACCCCGCCGCTGACCAGTATCCAGCTGCCCTACAGCGAGCTGGGACGGCTGGCGGTGGAGTACCTGTGCGATCAGGAAGATGCCGCCACGCACGTGACGCTGGCGGGCAGGCTGAAGGTGCGCGCCTCAAGCCTCGTCTGAGGTAAACACCATGCCCGCATAGGGCTTCTCGCGACACGCCGCCAGCCGCGCGGCGAGGCTGCCCACGTGCAGCTCCAGCTTGTGCCCGTCCGGGTCGAGAAAATAGAACGACGCCCCCTCGCTTTTGTTCTGCTTCCAGACGGTAACGCCCGCCTGCTCAAGCCTTTGCGAGAACGGTTCAAAATCCTCTTCCGACACGGTAAACGCGTAGTGGGTATAGTCGCTCTCCTGCGGCGGCACATACTGGCGCGCCTCGTCGTACGACAGGCAAACCCACAGATCGCCGCAGGTGAGATAAGCCCCGGTATTCCAGCGGGCATGCAGCGCAAGCCCCAGCAGCTCGTGCCAGAAAGTGACGCTTTTTTGCAGGTCGCTGACCGCGAGGGTCAGATGGTTGAGTGATTGCAGCATGACGTGCCCTTTTGTTTTTCACGCCGGACGTGGTACGGTAAAGAGATGAACATAAACCACGCCGTGCTCACCGTAAACCGCTGGTGGCTGCCTTCTTAAAGGCGGCACGGAGTAGTTTTCCCCATTTTCAGATAGCCGCCGAAAGGCGGCTTTCACATTTCTAAGACCCCTTTCGGCAATTGCACATTAAGGAGTCTTTATGAACCCGCAAACCATCCTCACCGGCGACCGCCCAACCGGCCCGCTGCACCTCGGCCACTTCGTCGGATCGCTGCGCCAGCGCGTGGCTCTGCAGCAGACGCACAACCAGTTTGTGCTGATTGCCGACCTGCAGGGGCTGACCGACAACGGCAGTAACCCGCAGAAGATCCGCGACAACATCCCTGAAGTGCTGGCCGACTACCTCGCCGCCGGTATCGACCCGAACCTGACTACCATCTGCCTGCAGTCCGCCCTGCCCGCCCTCGCCGAGCTGACGATGCTGTATATGAACATCGTCACCGTCGCCCGCGTGGAGCGTAACCCGACGGTGAAAAACGAGATTGCGCAGAAGGGTTTCGCCCGCTCGCTGCCGGTCGGGTTTATGGCCTACCCCATCAGCCAGGCGGCGGACATCACCGCGTTTAAGGCCGAGTGCGTCCCCGTCGGCGACGACCAGCTGCCGATGATTGAGCAGACCAACGAGATTGTGCACAAGATGAACAGCCTGCTGCCCGCCCCGGTACTGCGCCACTGTAAAGCGATGCTGAGCGACACCAGCCGCCTGCCCGGCATCGATGGCAGCGCCAAGATGTCGAAATCGCTGGGCAACACGCTGCACCTTTCGGCCAGCGAAGAGACCATTCACCGTGCGGTCAGCGCCATGTACACCGACCCGAACCACCTGAAGGTGAGCGACCCGGGGCAGATTGAGGGAAACGTGGTGTTTACGTACCTCGACGCGTTTCATCCGGACAAGGAGAAAGTGGCGGCGATGAAGACGCACTACCAGGCGGGCGGGCTGGGTGACCGGGTTTGTAAGAACGAGCTGGAGGCGTGTTTGCAGGAGCTGATTGCGCCGATGCGGGAGCGGAGGGCGATGTACATGCGTGACAGGGGCGAGTTGATGGCGATGCTGAAGCGCGGGACCGAACGGGCGCAGGGGGTGACGCAGGAGACGTTGAGGGAGGTGAAGGTTGGGCTGGGGGTGCCGGTGTTTTGAGAGTGTGAGTTAAGAGAGTTAGCGGTGGAGTGTATGGTACCGGCATGAAGCCGCTAACTCTTTTATTACGAAAATAAGCGAGGCGCAACAATTCTTAAATGCATTATTAGCCAATGTCGTTTGTCATTCTGTTGAGAGCGCTATATTCATAGACTCTTTATATTTTTCGAACGTCGTAGCAAATGTTATGAGCAAGTTTATCATTTACATGCTGAATATATTTTTTGTGGTTATATAGTGACTATATGCCCCATTTCTTTGGTTAGTTTTGATAACTGGGAGGACCGTACAATCGCAATAACAATCATATTAGGAAGTGCACAGCTTATTGCGACATTACTTAATCGGGTGCTGCCTCATAAGTTATATATTTTAGGAAGGATAGCTGAACTGATAGAAGGTCCGCTATTAGTTATTGGCGCAATTTTGTGTCTGGATGTGTTTGAACCCTGGCCAATGAAGATTATTGGGATGTTTGCGTGGGTTATTTTTATGATGTTTCGGCCATCATTTACGAAAAGGAATAAAGAATGATATTCTCTGCCCGCACAAACGAAACGCTGGCGGGCAAGTTCAATATAACGTTATGCAGCAGAGCCAGAGGTTGGACGTTCATTCCACGCATCGTGCGCTAACAAGTTACCGTCCTTGTACAAATGGGTAATCTTCTCATAATTAAACGCCACCTCCTCCATATGCCCCGTCCCCGGACAGCCTCGGGTGTCGTACATTACTGGACTCACAGAAATGACCTTAACGTTCTCGAGCGTGATTCGGTAATACTCCTCCTCTTGCCCGGAATAGTTAATATGGTAAAACTTGAATTCTGCCGTTTTAAGGGTCTGACCCGTTGCTGCCGCTTTGAACAGATAGGGCGAAGAGCTGTCCAGTTCCTTAGTAAACTGAAACGGTGAATGCTGGCGAGTGCCGGTGACCTTGCCCGTTGCCGAGTCGGTTGGCAGGCTGAGGTTATGTTGTAATCCTCTTAGCTCAATACTTCCTTCCCTGTTTGCAACGTCACAGGAACCACGAATCATTGTGCCGCCGTCATTAGTTAAAAAAAGATGTACAGGTACGGCCATTCTATTGCTCCTTGCATTTTAGTCGTATAACCATTTGCCCGCTTTTGCGGATTCGATAAGCATTCCAATGGTGAAATCAGGAACCATCACCACAGGGAATTTTTCGAATGGATTCAATGAAAAAGGCTCATCAGGATAGTAGGTGATTATGTTAAAATTCCCTCTATCAACATCAAATTCTTTAAAAAACTCTTCCATTAAATCTTCTGCTTCAGTGACATCAAGCTGCATGTCAGTATCCAAATCAGTTTTAGCATTCAGTAATTTTTGCTTCGCTTCGTTATTCATCAGATAAACGCCGTTATAGCGTCTGGCTAAGGCGTAGATGCGCTGCTCAATATCCTCTACCATAGTTTGTCGCTGCCCCGCGCGATTCGATTATAATCACGTATTGCAGCATAGGTGATTAGTGATACATCAGCGACTAATATCACCATACCCACTAATGGAATCGTTCTTCCGATAAATGTACTGATTTGTGAAGCCATCCTACAGCGTACAGTCCATGGCGTGTAGCCGCCAATCCATGTCGGGAGCCTAATGCCATACGGGAACTTAGCTTGTTTGAAATAGCGCCTCATGGCTTTCGAGGCTCGGGACGTTCCTTCCTTCGCTCCCGCGGGTTTCTTTCTGGTCTTCTGATTATTAGCACCGCTATATAACGCAGCAATTCCAGCAACATCGTCAATACCAAAATGATCGGCAATTGATTCGCAATAAATCATAAAGAAAAGGCCGCCAGCGGTAAGATTTGTTCTGCCAGCATAAAAATACGTTCCATTTAGTTCTTCAGTTGTGTCCATTCTTCCTCCGAGGATTGCTCCAGGAAGAGATAATAAAATCTGATAAAAATTTATTTTGAGAGACACAGCTTATTTTTCATAAAAAATCAAACATTCATCTGAAAACAACTATTCGCAGTTATTATTCACAATCATTATATGAAATACTGCAAAAAAAGAACTGTGGTGCCGGGTGCCTCCCGGTGAGCAAAGCCCGCATAATGACGTTAACCCATAAATTATGCCCCACCGCACAGGGGGATTCACCACAATAAAAAGTATAATAAAAAGAGCGCGATAAAAAAGAGGTGCAAAGAGTTGATAACACGTCGGCTATTTAACTATTTTGCCTAATAAGCTCCAGTAGTTTCCGTTTATCATTACAGCCTCCCTTCATTACCCCCACAAATACCGCAATAAGTGCCACCTTATTAACCCATCAATAAGTTGATGTATTTTGGTTTTATGCCAGGCTTTTTGAGCGAATAATAATGCCTGACTCTGGGGCAATTTCCCTTTCAGCGTGATGATGAAAAAGGACGATGATATGAACACCCTACACGCATTTCCCTGGCAGCAGGTTGTCAGCGCTCAGGGCTACACGGCGGAATCGAAAGACCGTGTGGCCACTGACCACGATCAGCCAGCCGGGTTTCGCCTTAATGCCGACCAGCGCGTTCACCAGTACTTTTGTGGAGCCGGGTTTAAGTTCGGCTTTGCCGGAGTCAAACAGTGAGAGGCTGTCCAGGCGGACGGTCTTCGGCCCCTGCACCATCTTATTAATGACCGGGCGAGGAGGAGGTGGTGGCGCCCAGTCACTGAGCGCAGCCTCCACCGGCGGGATCAGACGCAGCCCCTGATACAGGCCCAGCCCGTACCGCAGCGGCGCACCGCGACGTAGCCAGTCATCCAGCAGGTTACTGTCCGCTTTGAGGCGCTGTTGTGCCTGCGCCTTCGGTGCAGGAGATATCCCATCCAGGCGATGGTAAAGCGCCAGATGATCACCGACGCTGTTGAGCAGCCGCTGGTTATTAATAAAGGAGGCCAGCATTGCCAGCAGCAGAAACAGGCCTGCAATCATTCCGGCCTGACGCCAGCGTTGCTGGCTGCGGCTGAGTCCACGGCGGCGCGACAGCCCCACCAGCAGAATATCCGGCAGGGGCAATGTCGCCGCCTGCATGCCGGCCGACGGCGGCAGGGTCGTGAGGGCCGTGATATGCTGCTGCCACAGGTTGTCCGCTTTTGCCGCCACCGGGGTCAGGCAGAATCCTGCGGCTACGGGAGGCAGTGCAGGCAAATCGCCCTGGCGGGTATTAAGCTGCGCGCCCACCGCACGGTCGTACCATGCCTGCATGGCATCCAGCCAGAAGGCCTCTCCCAGGCGTGACAGCCGGTCTCCAGCAGGGCTTTCCCGTAGCCAGTCGCTCACGGGGATCGCCCCCAAAGCCGGCAGACGCACCCGGACACCCGGCAGGTCCGGCGTTACGGTAAACCAGCGGACAGGTATGTCATCCTCTGAGGCATCCGGCCGGGACGGCCCTGAAACCATCAGGGTCACCAGCACTGGCGGCAGGCCGTTCAGCCACGGGCGACACTGCGCCACCGCCCGTTGCCAGGTCCGCAGCCACTGCCCGAACGCGTCATCCGAGGTATGACGCTCCGGCAGAAGGCCCAGCATAACGGCCACCTGTGGGACAAGTGCGGGGCGCACGGTCGCCAGCTGTTCTGCCAGAACAGGGAGTTGCTCCGGATTCTCTACCGGCAGATACCAGCCCGAAGGTGTTTCCCGGAATGGCTGACCCGATTCAGACCAGGCCGTAGCATCACCGATAATGAACAGCACACTGCCCTGATAATCCTCCGGAGGCAGGTGGTCAGCACTGAAACGACTCAGGGCATCACGACGGGACTGCCGCTGATGCCACTGACGCCACAGCACAAGACCCGCAGCCGTGACAACCAGCAGACAGAGTATCCACCGGGTTGTGACCGACAGCGGCCAGAAGCCGAGGATCAGCCACAGGCTTAAAAACAGAGCCAGCAGCGTCAGCAGAAGACGGGAACGCTCGTGCATGTTCATCCCAGCCCCGTAATCTGCGCTACCTGCCCGGCCAGCAAGGATGAGAGCACAAACCAGACTACCGCCAGCGCCACGATCCCCGCGCCCCATGACAGCCAGTACATCCTCCGCCCGGTTCGACGCCCGGCAGCCCGGACCACCACTGGCGCATCCTGACTGAGGGCGAATGGCGGTAAGGCAGACGTCCCAGCACGCGGGGCATCACCAGACCGATATAGCGGGCGTCATCCGTCTCACGGAAGGATTTCCATTTGATATATTCCGCGCGGTCAAAGTAGTTGCCGATATCCTTGATGGCAGCCACCTGCTCCATATTTTCCTTGAGGAAAAATTTCGGCCCGGCAGAGCCAATAAACGGCATATGGGCTGACGCCGATACTTTGGAGATATTGCGCATCAGCGCCACATCCTGCGGGCTGGCGTCGAATTCATACGCGGAGATCACCGCCCCGATCGGTTCACCGCCAGGGGTGTCGTATTCTGCGATATAGGTGTGTGTGTACAGTCCGCTCTGGATAATTTCCGGAGAATCTTCAAAATCCTGGCGCAGGTCTTCTTTGGAGACATCAAGGATTTCGGTTTTGACGTTCTGGCGATAATCGGTGTTGTCCACCAGGTGCTTCAGACCACGCCACAGCCCCTCAACCCGCTGAAATTCAGGGTTGTGCATCACGGCATCCAGCTGGCGGCTAATCTGGTAGTCCAGCGTGGCAATATGATGGTCAATCAGGGTTTTATCCAGCTTCTCAATTTTTGCACCTGATTTACTCAGGCATTCCAGGAACACCTGCATCCCGGCAGTCAGACGCTCGTCAGCGCTCGCATCAGACATGGCCTGCGCATCCTGCCAGATATCCAGCGCGCTCAGTTCAGAAACCGGGCTGAGATTGATTTTCTCAAACAGGGAAGCATAAACACCGCCCGTCTGCGGGCGTTCCAGCACAACACTTTCGCCCGTAACGGCATTTTGATTTTCTACAGACATCAGCATTTCCTCATTAATCCGTTAATTCATTGCGACCGTTACGGCTGTTTCGGTGCCAGAGCAGACAATTCATCGCGCAGTTCGCGGCTGAGCGCCGGGTCAAGCAGGATTTTTTCCAGCTCTTTTCGGAAGCCCTGGTTATCCAGCAGATTCGCTTTCAAATCGCGAAGCAAATTGCGCATGGCGAGCATGGCCTTCAGTTGGGGGATCTGGCGCGCGACCTCTTCTGGCGTAAAGTCCTTGATGTCGCGAAATGTCAGGCTGATATTCTCTTCGCTGCCATCACCCGCCAGTGTATTTTCAACAGTGAGATTCACTTTCGGGGAATATTCGGAAAGCACTGCATTAAAGTTATTTTTGTTTACATCGATTTTTTCACGCTCTGATAACGGTCTTTGTTCTGCACCATTACTGAAATCGCCAGTCACCAGCAATTTAAGCGGCAATTCAACTTTCTTCTGGGCTCCCCCGGTATGTAAATCCAGTTTTAAATTAACGCGCGCCTTCGGAATCTCATTCTGGAAGCTTTTCTCGCTCATAAATCCCTCTTATCACCACTGTGTGAAAGTTTCCTGACTACATTTCTTTACACGCGGATAATAGGGTAAATGGCTGAACAAAATCAAATACGCAGATCTTTGTTTTTCAACAGGAAAATTCTTAAGAATATTCCTTCAGACAACAGGAATTAATCCGAAAAAATAAAAACAAGGGGCACCAGAAAGCTCGCAAAATCCTCCAGATTTTGTTTAATTCCCAGAACAACTATCCAAAGAAGATGAAAAATGCAGTCGCTCGGCAATTAAATTTGTAAAACGCGCTAAAAGTTGATCCATCTCAACGTGGTAATGTTTTGCAATCAATTAGAGAAATATCTCAATAAATTACGCCAACGAATAACCCTTAAATACCACCGCACCGCCAGACGCCATGCACGAGTGCGATGTAAAGCGTAATACTTTTGTCCATTTCTGGACTGGACGTGAAAAGGGCGATTAAAAATCGAGAAGTGTGAAGTCAATCACAAACATAAGATCACCCCCATATTTTGCAATGCAGAAAAATCCGGGCAAACATGCCCCCTCATATCAATGAACAGCACCTCAACTGTTGGACACCCAACTGAGTAAGGTGCAGATTCATCCATCGTAGCAGGATGCCCGGACCGGATTGATAACAGCATTTACCGAAGAGCATTCCTTGCCTGTCAGTATGAGGGGCAAAAAATTATTTTCTCTAAACGTTACGCTTTCGTCTGCCCATTCCCACGCTTTATCACCGGTATATCCCCCGTATCATTCAACGCCCCCGGAAATGTTTTTAACCACTGCGCAACTTTCTGTTTATTTATATTCACCACGCTCATACCCTCCAGGCATCCCCATAATTCTCTTGTATGCTGCGGTGTAATCACAATGCAGTCTTTCATGGCGCGGATTTTCACGGGCATACCGTTGATAAAGCCCGCACGGGTTAACCAGTCTCCGCCCAGAAGAAGGTATTTCATGTCTATGCGTGCATACAGTTCGCAGCAAGCGGCACTGTCTTGCGGCGTTTCGGCGCGGGGATGAACGGGCGCCGCGTTGGGTGGATTGCCATGAAGGCGGCGGGCGCTGTTTTTGCGTACCAGCTCGCGGTTTTTAATCATGCCGGTGAAAGCGTCTGATTCTGTTTTGCAAACAGTAAACTCTGGCTTAAAATTCGTCGCAGCCATTTTCAACTCCTTTTCAGTTGCTGGTGGTTAGCGGTATGGGGGTGTTGCAGCACCTTCATATCGCGAATTCCTCGTTAAATTTTCTTTGATACTTCCTTTTGCCGTTCGGCGTAATTTCTGGGGCTCATTATACAGGGCTGAATATAAATACAGCGGTTTGGTGTGGGGTAAATTTGGGATTTGCGAGGGGGATTCAGGAAATAGGGTTTTAATTCGAGAAATTACAACGCTTCGGCTGGAAACCTGTTCAACTCACCTCTTCCAGATATCTGTTCGTTCGCAAACCTGGCGCTAATACCGCATCGGTTGCCTCCACACCTTTATCTCAGACCTCTCAAAAATTCATCAAACCTATAGATTAACGATTTACATCATCCTGATTTTGTTATGTGATCCTGTTACAGGCTTTAGTAACGCCCTGCCCAGCCAACCGTAACAGGACTTCATCGATGGAATTTTATCAGGCCGATCCAACGCTTGAGAACTACTGGCGTGGTGTGATCCTCTTTGGAAGGAACGTCGCATCTTACAAGTTCGCGCTGGCGTCAGCGTTGTATGAAGTGGATAAGACGGGCAGCGATTTGATTACGCTCGACCAGCTTGCCGTGCCGTTCAGCCGCTATCTTTGCGAACATCTGAAGCATGCGCCAAAACAGATCACCTCCCGTAGCAGTCAATTTCTGGAAACCTGTCTGAAGTTCAACAGAGGCGAAATCACCCACGCCCAGCTTATTGAAGCAACGGTGCGCCTTGGCTTTAACAACGTGATCGATGCCTTTCATTACGTGAACCAGGGCGAGATCGATAAACGCTTTTTCCTTGATGAGCGCAAAACCCACAACGGGATCCGCCTGACGGATAACTTCTTTTTACTGGGCGAACGCCTGCAGTATAAAAACCTCGCCTTTGAAACCAATGCCCGCTGGAACCTGGTGGAACAGGCCTGGTCGATGGGGATTTCGCGTAACCTTGTGGGCGTGGAGTTTGACGAAGATAATCAGCTGCTGTTCACGAGGGTGAATGCGCGTCGCGTAGACATCACCAGCTGCCGCGACAGCCTGAATGGTTACCAGAAAGGACGGTGTTTTTACTGCTTTAAACCCATCAGTCTGGTACCGGGAGACGCAGAACTGGCGGACGTCGACCACTTTATTCCCTGGGCTGCCCGCCATGAAGTGAGCAATATTAACGGCGTATGGAACTTAGTGCTGGCCTGTCGATGTTGTAACCGTGGCGTTGAAGGCAAATCTGCACGCATTCCCGAGCTCAGGCTCCTGCAGCGGTTACACACCCGCAATGAGTATTTTATTCAGAGCAAACTGCCGTTACATGAGACGATTGTTCTACAGACAGGGCAACGTCCTGAAGCACGGAGAAGCTTTCTTCAGCATAACTGGCAGGCCGCGCTGGACAAACTTATCCATACCTGGAAACCCAACGCGGAAGGCGAGGCAACGTTTTAATGACACTTCACTACTATCAGAACCACGCACAGGATTTCTTCGATGGCACGGTCAATGTCGATATGACCACGCTCTACGACGCCTTCACCCAACATCTGCCTCACGGTGCCCGGGTTCTGGATGCGGGCTGCGGTTCAGGACGAGACGCAAAAGCCTTTCATGAGATGGGTTATCAGGTGGATGCTTTTGATGCCTCTTCCGCGATGGTGGAGCTGGCAAAGCAACATACCGGGTTACCCGTGCAGTTGATGACCTTTTCAGAGATCGCCGGTAAAGCGCAGTACGATGGGATCTGGTGTTGTGCCTCTTTGCTGCATGTCCCCTCTTCTGAGTTGCCTGCGGTAATGCAGAAGCTTGCGGATGCGCTTAAGCCTGGCGGCGTCTGGTACGTGTCCTTTAAGTATGGCAACGGTGAGCGCGTGCAGGGTGAAAGACGGTTTACGGATCTGGATGAAGAGGGGGTGCGGGAGTTGCTGAGGGCGGTTCCGAGCGTATATATAAATAAACTGTGGACCACAAAGGATAATCGTCCAGAGAGGTATGAAATATGGTTGAATGTAATATTAAGTAAAAGTACCTTTTTAAGAAGATCTTCTTAAATTTTTGGAAAAAACATTACTGATTTTGGGCTGAGATGATCAAAGTGGTATGCTTAGCGGATCTTAACCATATCATTACAACACTGATATGGTTATCGACGAAAATTTTAATGAGGATGGCGCTTTTCAGTAAAGATGAACAAGATAACCATGACAGCGATAAAAGCATTAGTACTAAACTTACTATTTCATGCTAATTCCCAAGGTAAATCCCTACGGTTAAATACTGGTTTGAGAACACCCTCATTTCTCAATTGTTGAGCTGCCCAACGGATGTCATATTGCCACGTATATAATATATCCCCAGCATCCTTTAACTCTTTTTCATAATTATCCCATACATATTTTGAGACTTCCCGCGGCCAAGCACTTCCACCCCGCCCCTGAAGACACTCAATGATCCATTGTTTCATTCTATCCCTTGTTACCATCATAACTCCTTATCTTTACCCATTAATCAATACACATTTACACTAACATCATCAATTTCAGATACAAGACAAATTGGCTCAAGCACTTAATGTTTCCTTGAGATAAAAGAGGAGGACAGCGCTTTCGGATACGAAAGCGCCTTAAGCCAAAAAACATCAACCGGTAAATAGCAGCATGATTGTTAACATTTTAACTCCGTTTAAGGTTCGCCAGCGCACGCAGCGGCCGTCTTTCCAGTTCAAACGTATTAATGAACAGAAGAGGCGACTCCCCGTCAGCCAATCCAAAAGAATTAATCAGTGCATCGCGTTTGTCATCTCTCCATTGCCATAAAGGATGCGTTACGGCCGCTCTCCAAAGCTCTTTCCCGTCCTGCATTTCGATAAGCACAGGTAACGAATAATCTTTTAACAATTTGATTGTTGCTGGTCGTAGAGCCTCTACGTCTTCCGCTAATTGGAACGCTCTTTCTCTCCATCCTTTCATCTCTGGCTGATTCCAGTCTGCGGCATTCAGACCACATGCGAATTTGGGCATAACCATCGCCCGTAGATAGGCCATACCTAAACGCCAGTCGAGCAAGCCGTGATATTGCCGATTGCCATAGCGCTGTATGCACTTGTAACACGCGGTTTGGCATTGAATCGGGTGATCTTTGTTTAAAAAATCAATCATCGGCCAGTTGTCATTCTCTTCGAGAATCTCATGTAATAACTTGACTATCAGCGGTAAGCCGTCTGCAGTTGCTGGTTCGGCAAGCCGTCTGCATAATCCTGAGCCGTTGATTAACGCGTCGACGATTTGCAATCTGGGTTTACCAAGATGCAGTCGGGGTTCAAGCATTTCAAATTCATCTGGCGAAACATCGAGATAGAGTGCTGCCTTATGAGTTAAGATCTGGGTCGCGCTGATAGCCGCCGCGCGCGTAGGCAAATTCATGTACTCGCCGTATCTGGCGACCATATCCAGATTAAGGCGAGTATTGAATTCTGTTATTTCAAGATGAAGAGACTCCGTCTCTTTACTTGATACAAGCCCAAAGCTTTTTTTCTCGCCACGAAACTGCCAGCGCGGGTTATTGTGCGATTTTAGCCAGTCTGAGTCGATAGCCTGATCGCCTTTAACTGACGGGCAATAAGTTGAAAAGGGCATTGGTGCTTTTTGATCGTACACCAAGTCAACATTAAATCGTTCGCCTTCCTTTTCCCCATTAATGGGACCATCGTTGAGCCGTAGAATGGTCACTTCGCCGCGTTGAACAGTGAAGGAATCGCATTTTGTTGGAACGCCTTCATGTAACACTGTCGCTGTGGTTTTCAACGACATGCGGATAAAATTTTCCATATCGTCTTTGGGTTTGAAATCCGTACGAAAAGCGGCTGGCGTGATATAAAGCCTGAATTCGTCAGGACTGATAGGCGTGCAGCAATCCTCGCAATTAATGTTGTTTTCAGGTTTATGTAGCTCTAGCTTGGCGGAACCACATGCCGGGCAAACTGCTACATGGCTACAAGACTCCAGCCACGAGCCCACCGTCGAGAGATCCGATATGCGATTGTTCTGGACCTGCGGCTCTTGGTAATTACCTGTGAAGCCTATTACCTCATGCTTTTTCTTATCCTTGATTAATACTGAGCCTGGAGCATACTCGAAAACTGCGAGATCAAGATCGCGATCCATCGTCGACCATTCGTATTCTTCTTGTGCATTCAGACCTTTTGTTTTACGCAATCCCAAATAAAGGTTGCGCACCCGAGTCGGCATTCCATACATCGGCAATTTACCATGTTCGGCCAGGAAACGTGCAAGCCCCATATCCTCTTCAGGGATATAAATTTTCAGCTCAGCGATTTCATCAATTATTTTCCCCGCATTTAACAATAAATTAAGCCGTTGTTTTTGCTCTGGATCGAACGTTGCTGCGTTAATAAAGCGATCACATATATTCTGCGTTGCTTTCAACGCTCCCAGCAATCGTTCAGCCCAATTAGTTTCATCGCTATGATAGTAATCATGCGTAGATACATATTCGCCATGAATATCAGGCGGAACGAGTTTATCCCCAGGGAAAGCTGTACCGTTTTTATGATCCTCTTCACGTAAAAGATTAAATGCAGCTCTAAGCCATACTTTCCGCATAAGTCTTAATGGAATGGCATCATGATCTACCGCCAGAAAAGGTGGCGGCGGTGGATCTCCGGTGATCGCATGAGGATGAGCGAAATAGTAAGCATCATGAGTTCGTCCGCGACAAAATGTGATAACGAAAGAAAAAGCTTGGCCACGTCGCCCAGCTCGACCGACGCGCTGCTGGTAGTTAAACCGCTGAGGTGGCATGTTGGCTTGATAAACCGACTGAAGTGAACCGATATCAATTCCGACTTCCATTGTCGTGGTAACGGCGAGCATGTCTATTTCCGAATCAAGCTTTTCAAGTTCACTCATCTTATCGACAAAAATCCCCTTGAACTTACGCAAACGATCGGAGAAATCATCCGTCTGTCCCGTTAATTCTTCGACGTTCAGCCGGAAACGTTTAACTCCATCTCGCTCTCCACGTACAATGCGCTTACCGAGAAAGTTTTCCTCCCAAAGATCTTCGACAATTCCGCTAGGTTCAAGGTCGAGTTCATTCACACAACGGGTACAATATTTAAATCCTAGATGTAAGTGAATTCGCCCACAATTTGCACATTGCCAGTAATGATCGCCTGGTTTACTTATTTTGAGGAACAACTTACCGATATTGATTAGTCCTGCTTTATGATCAAGCAGAGAAAGTTTATTTAAGATGCTCGTTAAACCATCTTGATACCCGCCATCACCGAACAAGGCTCTGGCGACGCGCTTAACCTTCTCTTTTTCAACATCTTTCCCAACATACCAATCACGTGTACGACTTGCATCGAAATATTTATTCTCTTTAATACGATAGGCACCTGAAAATACCCTTAGCCAGGCATCAATTTCCGGCATATCATCTTTATCTGAGATGCACGGGTATGCCAGCCCTGTTTCTTCCAGAGCGAAAAAAGTATTGGCAAAAATAACATCATCTATCAATTCAGATTGATCGTAGGATATTTTTGTTTTTATTTTCATTCGTTCATGAGCAGGAAGCCTTTCACTGAACCTAATATCCCCTCCTTCTTTTATGAAATTTGTATGCCAAACAGAATTATCATTCTCATCTGAATTAGAACGATATTTATAGGGCGATATACCTAGCCCGACGAGCTCAGACGTGATTCTTCCGATTGAGTCACCTTCAGACTCAAGTAATTTGTCGATTTTTATCCGTCGATATTTACAAAGCTCAGTAATTCCATCTTGGCTTTTTTGAAGGTCATGCAGTCTGATATACTCATCGTAATCTCCAGATTGTTTGGCTTTGGCTTTCCAGTCTTCAATATCCTCGTCTGAAATATACCTCCTTTCAGCCTCGTTAATCATTGCTCTGGAAGCGGCAACCAAAATTTCCCTGCGTAAATCGCGTAAGTGCAACCGTTCGATTTCCAGCGCCATTGATGCCGCATCCTGTCGACTGTCGGAGAAAACGATACTCTTTGCTTCCGCGCCGATTGCATGGAGTAATTCAAATAGCTCAGTTGCTACCAGTTGGGATGATTTCGTCACACCAGTGCGAAATGCGCGAATGGGCGATCTGGAACGATTGCTGGCAGGTCGACTGGAATAGTCAATCCCACAGTTAGGGCAGCAGAAAGGCTGAGCAGAAGGATTCTTCGCTGGCTCGCCTTTTTTAGGTTTAACAGGATTTTGGAAATAGAGATACCCGCGAACCGCATCAGTATTCGTCGATGTTTCCTGCCCAATGGTCACAATGCCTGTAACAGGATTAAGCGCCGCTTTTTCCCAGACATCCCACCCTTTTTCGCAGCCTATAGGAGGCCGCCCGGCTATATCGACAGGCCAAAAAACCGCAAACTCCTCCAGCGTCATATCATCGTAATATTCAGCACCGGGACGTTCGGGAAGATTTTCCAGATTGGTCGCCGAAGGTAATAATTCGATTGTTTTACCGTGATTCTGCCCCTTCTGACCACCGAGCAGTAAATCACCGCATGCTTCGCAGTATAGCATTTCAAATAAACGACGACCGCGATCTCTACCCGGGGCCGAAGGCGCGTGAGACAGGCCTCGTTCCATACAAAAATCAGCAAATTTTGCCTTTTGTTCTCCCGGTGCTACGGAGGCGAAGAAACCTTCAATATTTCTGACGAATGTATGTACGCGAAAAGCTGGTGTGACGTTCGCGAGTTGCTCACAATCCATCCCGGATTCCGGCAGTGCGCGTACCAGCATTAATCCGCGTAATGCTAATTCCAATTCATCTTGTTTATCCGTCTCTTCCTTCAGAAAAATCTTATCAATGATGAGTCCCGGCGGCATCGCTCGCGGCGACTCGCTGCCTTCTTCAATGCAAGCGTTGGTCAGCAGGGCAGCTGCTTTTTCCGCTGCTTGTTTAATGCCTTGCACATCATTTTGTGCTTTCACGCCCAAAGCTTGGAAGACATTTGACAAAGCTTTACTAAGCGCGTCCGTCATGTTCAGATTGCGAACAACATTTCCCTGCCCCTCAAGGGCAACACGCATCAATGCGGCGAAAGGCCGCACGGCGATTTTTCCTTCTGGTTTCGATGGTATATAAGGTTTTCCCTGAATGACGCAGTTACGCCAAAAATCAGGCTCATCGCTACCGGGATCGAAAGAATCGCGGCAAGTACCGAAGGGCGAAAATAGATCGCGTAGGTATTTCCGTGATTGCTCTCCATCGACACCTTCCATCGGCAGTGATGCTGAAGACGCGAGTAAACGCAGTTTGTAACGATGTTTCGGGTCGTCAAGCCCGAGTCTTACAATCAGCGACTTAATCAACATCGCGGTTTCAGTTCCAGCGGAACCACGTAATAAATGCAGCTCGTCAAATACCAAATAGAAGTATGCGTCGTTGTTATTCATCAACCATTCGCGAGTAGCATCAAATATACCGTCTTCAACTTCGCGCGAAAGCATTGCCCCTAGCATTGAGGCGTTAGTGACGAGAACGTCAGGTGGGGCAGCCTGCATATCCCAGCGAGACATCATTTCCCCACCGTCTGTCGAAGGGAATATATATCGGGTCTTTTCCGAAGGGTTTTCTTTTTCGTCGAATGCGCGCGCAGCCTGCTGATCGCTATCAATTCGCTTCAACGCCTTACGTAATTTTTCAAGATTACGAGCACGGCGACTTTTTTCCGATTTGACTCCGGAAAGACGTGGGTGGTTGGCATAGCCAGTAATTGGTGTTGCGCTAGTATATTGCCCAAAGAAAATTCGATTCCTAGCGAAGCGATGCTCCATCACTTTCCGCGCGTTATCTGAATCTAATGTTTTACGTAAACGCGCCATTTGATCTTCAACCAGAGCGTTCATCGGGTACAGCACCAGCGCTCTGACTGCCGCCTGACGTTTTTCTCCTTCGCGACGAGAAACCCAGCTTGTTTTTTCATCGTTCCACCATCGATTTTGCAGATAACCGTCGCAAGGGGCCGCCCAGCTAACAGCTTCATTCGATAGTGCGGCCAGTATAGGCAACATAAAACTTTCCGTTTTTCCTGAACCTGTTCCCGATGTAACAATACCGGGGCAACCAGGAGAAATACCACGCTCCAGCATTTGAGTCTGGTGGCTATATGGCGCATGGACCGAACGACGCGGCCAGACTTCATCACCAGGTTTTGAATCGAACAGGCCGGATAACGCTAATTCGACGAACGCCTTACGGCCTTTGTGAGATAAACTATTTAGCGGCCCACCTTCCATCTCGGCCAGAGCTTCAAGCGTTTTATCAGAAGACTCATATCGTAAAACAGGCTCAATGTAGGGCTCCGCAGCAAATTCTCCACTGCTATTCAAAAGATTACGTCTTGAGGCCGAAACTGAAGGATCGGCAATACGAAAGCTGGTTTCTATATATGAAATGAAGAAATCCTGAATACGGCGAAAGCCGCCAATAGGGTCTAACATGATTTCCTTCTCCTGTAATTTATTGAGCGTACATTTCGTTATTCTTTAATTTCGGCGTATAAATCTATTAAATTTTCCTGATACATCGATTTGTTTTGAGCATCAAGCAGCCCGACTTCATGCGCTGTTCTCATCGCCCGTAGTGTATATGCCAGATCCAAACGTCCAGCTGACATTTCATCCGCAATAGCGAGTCTGTCCGGGAGAGAGCCTTGCGATGCCGGGCCGGGATCCAGCTCGCTATGATTTTCTGAAGAAAGATGTAAAGGGGATAACCCAATCGCATTCCGAATGACAACATTTTCCATTCGCAGGCGAAGATGTTGTTCCTTCATTTTCTCCGTTTCTTCACAATCTTCGTTTTCAATCGTGCCGCAAATCAGAAAGCGTCGGGGGAAATCACCACCGTACAATTGTTCTTTCAGTGCTGGCAACCAGAAACGCGCAGCGGAACATTCGACACGCTCAATGACGGCGAGGATCGTTCTGGGATAAGAAGACTCGCTCAACAATAACCCCTGGTAAAGCGGCGTCGCCAGATGATTTCCTGCACGAACCCAAAGATCCCCGCAGGAAATCATCGTCGGATCGGCAACCAATCGGATGGAGCGGCCTGAAGAAATTAGCGATTCGGCAATAGCAAGGAAGTCTTGTGTTTCTGGGCCATATAGCAACGGACACTCACCAGCCAACATCAACGCAAGAAATTGCGTCATGAGTATCTTTCCATCGGGTGTCAGTAACTTGTTCTCTCTAACGCTATGACCGAATTCTTCACAGGATATTACTCTTGCTTGCGCTGGAAGGCGTACTTCGGGGATTGCTGAGTAAGCCATTCGACGAGCCTTCTCGGCAATGGCGATATCCATTTTTTCGAGTTCATTTTTTGCCTGAGCAGTACATTCTTTGACATCGGTTAAAGATGCCAAACATGCTTTATGCTCGCTGATCAGGGTAGTGAGTATCTGTTGCTGATTTGCGTTCTGAGCACATAACTCAGCGCAAGCGTCTTTCAAACGGCTAATTTCGTTTTCAAGATACTCTTTTTCCTGTTTGAGCGTTCGTTCTAAGTCCGCTTGCTTTTTTGCAAAATCAATCTGCAGTTTTTCTTCTTCGAGCTGTCGTAATTGTGCAATATCCTCTTCAAGCTCGCATTTCCTTGTCTTCTCAAAAACAGACATTTCCGTTTCAATAACTTCACGACGTCGCAGTCGTTCAGTAGAAAACTCTTTATCAAGCGACCTATACTGTTCGGCACGCAACGCGACTCGCTCTTCTTCCGCGATTTTTTGTATCTGATGCTCGAGAAGCTGGGCGATATACTGGTCCTTCAAGACGGCTTCTGTAAACTGACGAGTCAACGAATCCTCTTCTTCCAGTTTCTTAGCCAACTCTCCTGCCCGGAGCGTTTGAGCTGCAGCCAGAAGGTCATTGACTCCGGAAGTTAATTTTCCGTTTTGCTCATTTGTGTGCACCCGAAGCCATGAAGCAATTGCTGCTGTCGAATCAGCGCAGGAAAGTATTTGAATAACGTTTTCGATGTACTGCTTATCCGGCGTCCAGTCATGGATATAAGCAGGTGACGCATCGACATCAGGCATATAAAACAATTTTCCGCTTTCAGATATGCCAGATACGGAAATTACGACACCTCCATGAAAATCATATTCATATACGTTCTGGCTTTTAGACAGGATCAGACAACCTGATTTCGACTCAGCTAGATTTGCTAAAATCAGGCCATCCGCGCCAAAACGAATAGCCCATAATCCCGGCTCGCCATCTGTTGTTATACCATCGAAACTCAGTTGGCGACGCGTTTCCAATAGTGTCTGGCCAGAAGATAAATCATAATAAGGATAAATACGGCGGGCATGTTTCGCCTGTGCTCTGTTGCGAGTGCCAGGCCCAACATGAAAAGCGGCCCAATCTCCCTTACGAAGCGACAAAGCCTCAGCCTCGTTAAACTCAACTTCTCCCGTGCGAGGAAACAGTTTCTTAGGGTTATCGATCGAACGCCAACCAACAGGCGTTTCCTGTGCAATAGCTTTAAGGTAAGACTGATAATTTCTGCGATCAAATTGACCAAGATACCAAGGGATTTTGCCCATATTTAATTTTCCTTATTATCCCTACGTCAGCTTTAGCTGACCATTTCGCCATATCAGACGCACTTTTCCCCCGGAATGGCGACTGGCGGTGTTTATGCTGCTCAAATCACCCTCGCCATTTGGAGAAAGGGAACAGAAACATCCCGGTAGCAGTGACTCTAACCAGAGGAAAGAGACATCATCAACAGGATATGCGTAGCCGGAGTCAAACGGACCTCCGTTTCTAAGCGTATAACGCCGTATTCCCGCAGCTAGTGCGTCGGGAAGGCCGCAATCATTGATAAGACATAGCAGATGATTTTTGGTGACGCGTTCAAAAATGGGTTCCCGATTTTTTGCGCCAGCGGCGATAATAGCTGCAGTTCTAGAAAGATAATGTGTTGTTTTTCTTCCGGAAACAACTCGATAGATATCATGATCCCGTCCGCCAGGATGAATATGAAGTGACAGCGAAGCAGACTCTTTATCCTTGGAACCATGCTGCTGAAATCTTCCTGAACGCCAGTTCCAGATCGCCACTGACTCGTGTAATTCAGCGGCGCGTTCCGTTGTGACCAGTGAAAGAGGTAATGTATCGGGTGATGATGGGATTTCGATAAGCGGCCATCCTAGACGCTGGGATAACGAATCCGGATTAGCGAGTGCGGCCCCAAATACAGGGGGCGACCAGAGGCTTACGCCGCGACGACGGAAACTTTCTCCGCCCAGTCCGGCGACCGCTTTTTTAAAATCATCGATCAGACTGGCACAGACCGCACCTTCCACAACCACAAGAGAATCTTCTCCATTGCGAATATGAAGCAATGAAGGTTTAACCAGCGTCCATGCCCGACCTTTCCACCCAGAACGCAGGCGTGGCTCGATCAGACCTGCATTTTGTAAACAACGAATCAAATGCCATACGTTGATATTACCGTCCACATGTCTGAGAAGCGCAAATAACTCAGCTTCTTCCCAACCGCTGGCTCCGCTGGCGTAAATCACCTCCAAAAGATGATCGCAGCATTCTTCGCTATCTTCCCACTGAAATTTTTCTTCGAAATTAAACGCCGGCACCTTAAGTGAAGACGTCGACCAGTCACAAAACGGCTCAAACCGGTATCTTGCGCTTTCGCCTAAAGTCGGGTGCGGTACGGCACGAGTGAAAAAACGCGCGCGCCGGCGCCACGGCGGCGTTTTCTCACCTGTATCAAGGGTTGGCTCGATGAAAATTTCACCGTTAAGCGGTACAGAAGAAATCAAACGACCATCTATTACAGAAACGTTTGTCCTTGCATCAACATTCCCGGATGCATATATTCTGTAGCTTCGCGTATCTGACTCAACAAAAGGCAAAAATGCAGGTAATCCTAGCCATCCGCCAGGGACGCGTATTCCCCCATATAGCTGAGGGCGGATAACGTCGTCATCCTGAATACTCGAAGAGGAGCTTATTGAGCGGAATATATCCACCGCTGAAAATCTGTTCAGCGCCTGCGCCGTTAAAATCCACTCGTCTTCTGTAATATATCCATTAAGGCGCTTACTTATTTGTACAGAGTGTTTACTGGATAAAGCGATATGAAAACGTTGAGAATCTACGTCGGGGGACGATGTCGCTCTCCAGCGCCCGTGCCCGATTTCATAAAAAAAGAGTAAGCCAACCTGCGTTGCTTTCCCCAGATTTCCGCTGTTTGCGGCGTCGCGAGCGATAAGGGCTTCGGATAACGTAGAATGAAAAACCCTTTCGTCACTCTCGCCTGCGACGCTGAAATAGCACCGCGAACCGTCGAAGTCGAGGTACATATCAATGATAGTTTGGTGAGTCATTACACAGGACGATATCTGCACTGCTCGTTGGCGCAAGCGCCAGAAGGGCATATCGAACAGTGCGCGACGTCCCAATAACCACGCGTCTCTGAATTCAGTGAAAGCCTCCTTCAGCGCATGAGAAACACCCTGTCTTTGAATAAAAATTTGAAAGTACTCGATTAACTGGCGCGGGTTAGCGGCGGCTTGCGGATAGCTCTCAAGACATTCGCTCATCAGCCGCAGATCGGCTTTATTCGGGAATGCTAGTCGCAAGGTGTGACCGATCTGGACCCAGCCATCCCGTGGCGGCAAGATAAGACGCCTGTAGGGTTCGCCTTCCTGAATACGGTGCCTAAGCCATTCGGCCAATGCCTCCCACATCTTGTTAATGCCGGATAAGTTTTGAAAACTATGAGTGACCTGCAGCCAGTTCTGTAATTTCAGGCGAAAATCATTACGTTCGTCCTGCGCGTCGAATTGACTGCTGATAAGCAGCGTCATGATAAGATAAGTAAAATATCCGGGCGATCGACGAGTCGACTTTTCCATCATACCGCTTTCCAGGCGCTGCGGCAGATCCCGTATTTTCGACATACATTTTCGAAACGCTTCTTCAGCTTCATCCTCGCTAACCCCGCTTTCGGCGAATGCCGCCGCGAGCGTCGCCGGCGTAACTTCAAACCAGCGAATATCCTGCGCGTCGCCGTCAGCGCGGAACCGGAGAAAATAATCAATCAGTTTACTTTCCCAACCATCAGGCGTAACGGGCGACGTCCAATTCATTCGCGAATATCCTCCGTTCGATGGGTACTAGTTCGGACAGCCATAGCCAGTGGCTCCAAAATACGCTCGGCCAGAAAACGGACGGAAGGAACGGCGAGGCCGTCACCGATCACTTTAAACGCCGATTGATAAGCCGCCGGAAGAATAAAATCATCCGGCAAACCCATCAACGCCGCCGCTTCTTTGACCGATAACAAACGCGTTTTTACCTGGTTGCCCTTAACAACAATAATACGCGGACGTGAAGCCCCGCCTTTTGGTGTTCTAAGACAACCAAGAACGGGCGAGAACGTAATTTCGGTCCGTTGCCTGTTGACACCTTTTTCTTTGCGCATGCGTAAATAAAGGCTGCCTACAATTGCCACGCCAGATGCCTGCGCCTTCGCCAGACGCGACAGATTCGCCGGTGCCATCATACCGATCAGCCGTTGTGTTTCATCGAAAGAATGCCAAAGCGCGTTATCATCCTCAAAATCAATTAAGTCATCTAATTCCTTCGTTCTTGCTCCTGGCATATTGCCTGGCGACCACCAGACCCAGTCATTGCGGTCATCCTTTATAAGCGCTTCGCAGGCTCGAATGAGCGAAGGAGAATGCCATTGCGGCAAAGGTTCTTCTGAAACCAAACATTCGGGAATGGAAACATGGCGACTAATCGCCACAAGAAATACGCGGGGCCTGGACTGTGGAAGAAAATGCTTCGCATCAATGATCATTGCGCCATATCGGTAGCCAGTTTTACTTAACTGATGACATATAGCAGCGAAATGGCTACCTTGATTCAGCGTTAGCAACCCAAGAACATTTTCAAGAACAAGAATCGGCGGCTTACGGTTTTCCTCGCTGAGCCTGCTTATTAAATCGAGGAACGGCCATACTGCGCCGGAACGCGTGGTCTCATCCGCGCTGGAATCTCTTTCGCCAATCCCCAGGCCATTGCCGGCCAGCGATAAATCCTGGCAGGGAAATGAGGCCCAGCTTAAATCGGCATGAAGTGGCAGTTCATCGGGGGCTACTTCGCGTACATCGCGCATGTCGAAATGTTCGTCGCCCCAGTTGTCGATGTATGTCGATGCTTTTACCGGGTCCATATCGTTGGCAAACAGACATTGCCAATGTTTTCCCAGCCCAGCCCTGGCCATACCGCCCCCCGCAAAAAACTCATAGAAACTGAATCCCGCTTCGTGAAGTTCCGTTAAATGATTGTCTCTCGTGACGGCTTTAGTGCTCATGACCTGACCATACAATAGTATTCCTTAATCGGGGCATCGATCATTTTCCTGAAAGGGATATTCTTATCTAGATAGTCTATAAAATCATGAAGATAATATCTATATGGATAAATGTGCTGGCTATGTAGCAAAGTATTGAAACTGACTGAAAAAAAAGACAATTCTCCCCTTCAGTTAGTGAGATTGTTGAAATGATGACGAAAAAATTCAAACAGTTAGACTTGCGCTGTAAAATGTTTGTTATTTAAAAAAAATTCACTATCGGAGAGGATAGCTAAAATGTCGTTTTCCATTCTTCCTTGGTCTGAGCTAGCACCACAATACGATGGGACTATTTTACTGGGCAACGGCGCAAGCATCGCCGTTAGTCCTCGTTTTGCATATGGATCTCTGTTCGAACATGTAACGCAAAGAGAGAGCCTAGAGGCAGATGTACGCAGACTTTTTGACTTTTTTAAAACTAAAGATTTCGAACTTATTCTGCGTATTGTTTGGCAGGCGTCTAACGTCAATAAATCTTTAGAAATTGAGGATGCCCGCACCCATGAGGCCTACCTCCGAATCCGTGAATCCCTCATTGAGGCTGTAAGGGATGTGCATCCTGAGCATGATGAAATTAATGAACAACTGCCATATATTTACGAGTTTCTAAAAAACTTCAACACGGTTATTTCGCTTAACTATGACCTGATCGTCTACTGGGCAATGACATATGGCTTGGATATCAAAGATCATCATCGATTTAAGGACTGCTTTCTTGCCAGAGGTCTTTTTGAGCAGGATTGGCAGCGGTTAAGAGGAATGCTTGGAGATGAACGGTCTAATACGCTTGTTTTTTATCCGCATGGCAGTCTCATATTGTGTCGAAATCGCATTGAACAGGAGAGTAAAATTCATATCCAGAAGGCGGGTTTACTTGAGTCGATTCTGAAACGTTGGCAAAGCGAGGAAGTCGTTCCGCTGTTTGTGAGCGAAGGGACACATGAACAAAAAGTAAACTCGATTCAGAGCAGTTTCTATCTATCAACGGTTTACCGGGAAGTTCTCGCAGAACAACGTGAGAATCTTGTGATTTTAGGCTGGGGAATGGGCGAGCATGATATACATCTGCTAAAACGAATGGCAGGAACGGGTATAAAGCGAGTCGCGGTATCTGTTTTCAGAAGAGACCAAGCATATTGCAATAGAGCTAATCAATTAATCAAAGATAATCTTGGGCAAAAAACTATGATAGAGTTTTTTGACACTGAAAGTCCGGGCTGCTGGAATCAGCTACCAGAAATTTGATGAGGGGCTCTAACGGTTAACAATGTGGGGACATAGTTCAGGCGGCGCGTTATTAGCGCTATGTTCTTTTAACTATTTAATTAGAATAAATTTCTCATTTTCTCATTTGGATAGTTCAGTAATTCGTTATGAACATCCCGACACTGGATGGGTAGTAATTTCACTTTTGCTTACCCTGAGCTTTCGTTAAGCCAGTCCCCTTAAGTTCAGAACCGCAAGCTCAATTGGACTGACCTCACCTTGGTAACAATCAGGGCCATGATGGCATTCCTTCCATATGCTGCCGTGAGTATATAAGCATTATCGAACCAGCATATATTCGGCTCTATACTCACAAGCTTGTTGATGTAGAGTAACTCAGATTGACGTCGGTTGACTGAAAAGCGGGGCGAAGCCTTGCGGACACTGGATTTTAGAAACAAAAAAAGCCGCCCTTAAGCGACTTTGATTTGCATCTTTTGGTGCCGAAGGCCGGACTCGAACCGGCACGTATTTCTACGGTTGATTTTGAATCAACTGCGTCTACCGATTTCGCCACTTCGGCACTGAAGGGGATGCGGAAACGTTGTGGATTATACCTGTCGCGCGCCGCCATGCAAGCGACGACGCGCTAAACCCGCGCTAAGTGCCCAAAAAACCAGCGCTACCGTCAGTCCAGCTCAGACACCGCCAGCCGAATCACCCTCGCCGCCTTCTGCTCCGGCAGCGCCAGCACCTTGGCCCACATCTCCTGCACCATGTCGCAGGAGAGCTTCTCTTTGCCCACCGCCTTCTCCGGCGTCTGCAGCAGCTGGATGTCCTCGCCGTACTTATCGGCAAGTTCTTTCATAATCGGCCGCACATCCTCGACAGCCGCCTCACGCTCGGCTTGGGTCACGGTGTGGCGGTTTTTGCCGTAGGCCGCACGCATCATGTCGGCGTCGGCCTGCATGCGCCGCGCCATCAGGTCTTTATCCAGCATGCGCATTGGGTTGATGCCGCCCTTCACCATCGGGTAGAGGAAGCGGAAACAGGCGTCGTCGCTCACCTTCTGGATGGCGGCGGTCTGCTCCATGTTGATGGTCATGTAGTTTACCACGTTGGCGTCCGGGGCGTTTTGCAGGCGCGACATCTGCAGATGCAGGATCTGCGGCTGGATGGTGTCGATAATCTGCTGCTCCGGCTCGCCCGCTTTTTGCAAGGCGGCCATCTGGTCGAGGATGCGCTGATGCAGCGTGGGCTCCTGCTCCTTAATCACCTGCCAGGCGGGCATCGCGTTGAGGGCGTTATCCATCTGCCGTTCCGGGGCGCGCTGCCTGTCGAAAAACACCCAGAACGCCACGGCGGCAGCCGCAAAGACGACAATCACAATACGGGTCCACGTTTTATTCATCTCGCATCCTTATCCTTGAGTTATGCCGGTTTACACCGGCACGCCGCTGTGGAAGCGAAACTCGTGGTCCGGTGTCGAGATAAGTGTGGCTTCAATTTCGCCAAAAAGCTTTATACGCGGTGAGATATCGTCGTCGCTCACCTGCCGGGCCAGCGTCAGGTAGTCCTGATAATGGCGCGCTTCCGAGCGCAGCAGAGAGAGATAGAACTTCTGCAGGTCGTCGTCGAGGAACGGGGCCAGCGCGGCGAAGCGTTCGCACGAGCGGGCTTCGATGTAGGCACCGCAGATGAGCTTGTCGATCAGTGTCAGCGGTTCGTGGGTGCGCACGTCCTTCAGCATCCCTTTGGCGTAGCGGCTGGCGGTGATTTTGACGTACGGAATGTCGCGGGCCAGCATCGCCTCGCGCACCTGCCAGAAGTGGTGCAGCTCCTCTTTAATCAGCAGCACCATGCTGTCGATGAGCGCCTGGCCCCACGGGTCGTCGGTTTTGGGCATCACGCTTTTGCCAATCTGCTTATGCAGGGCGATGAAGTCCGGCTCCGGGCCGTCGCGGAAGGTGAACAGTTCGTAGGGTTTGAGCCAGTCGAGCAGCGCGTCGGCACCGCTTTCGTCGGCGACATATTTACGCACCAGCAGCAGCGCGGTCTGGGCGGCCTTGAGCTCGCACACCATGTGGTCGGTGAGCAGCAGCGGCAGGTTCGCCGGGTCGCGGGCTTTATCAATCCATGCTTGCGGGGTCGGGCACTGGAGGAAGTTGAGTACAGGGGCGAGTATCTGCGGGTAATCCATGGTTCTGCCTTGAAAAAGCGGTGGCGCGTGCCACCGCCTGAAACGCTTAGTGACGCACGCCGTCGTCGTCTTCGTCGACGTAATCTTCGTCGTCGCCTTCTTCGCCGTCTTCACCGTTCGGATCTTCGAAGTAGGTTCCCCAGCCGTCGTACTCCACGTCAAACTTCTCGGCCAGGTTCATCAGCTGTTCTACCTGCGCGTCGATAAGCTCCGCCTTCAGCGCGCCTTCGCTCAGGATGTCGCAGCAGATGACGGTGTCGCCCTCTTCCACTTCCAGCTCTTCCGGCTCGGTCACTTCGTAACCCAGTTTAAAAGCTTCCACCGCCATTTTTTCCAGCGCGTCGAAATCATCCGCAGAGAAATGGTGCTCGATGGTGTACAGCGCGTCCGGATCGCTACCGTCTTCCAGCAGCTCTTCAATAATCAGACGCGTCTCTTCGCGTTGCTCTTCCAGGTGTTCCGGGTTTGCCATGGCTCATTCCTCTTTAAAGTGCGGCAGATACTTCTATTTTCACACACGGACGTGTTTGCCTCCACCTTTGTGAGAAAGATTTGTTAAACGGGGTTGCAAATGAATAATTACACATATAAAGTGAATTTTAATTCAATAAGTGGCGTTCGCCATGTGAGGATAAAATGTCTGATCTGTACAAGAAACACTTTCTGAAATTGCTCGACTTTACCCCTGCACAGTTCACTTCTCTGCTGACTCTTGCCGCACAACTCAAAGCCGATAAAAAAAATGGCAAGGAAGTACAAAAGCTTACTGGCAAAAACATCGCGCTCATCTTCGAAAAAGACTCAACCCGTACACGATGCTCTTTCGAAGTTGCCGCATTTGACCAGGGCGCGCGCGTTACCTATTTAGGGCCGAGCGGCAGCCAGATTGGGCATAAAGAGTCAATTAAGGACACCGCGCGCGTGCTCGGGCGGATGTACGACGGCATTCAGTATCGCGGTCACGGCCAGGAAGTGGTCGAAGCGCTGGCGCAGTACGCGGGCGTGCCGGTGTGGAACGGGCTGACCAACGAGTTCCATCCGACCCAACTGCTGGCGGACCTGCTGACCATGCAGGAGCACCTGCCGGGCAAGGCGTTTAACGAGATGACGCTGGTCTACGCGGGCGACGCGCGCAACAACATGGGCAACTCGATGCTGGAAGCGGCGGCGCTGACCGGGCTGGATCTACGCCTGGTGGCCCCGAAGGCCTGCTGGCCGGAAGAGAGCCTGGTGGCGGAGTGCAGCGCGCTGGCGGAGAAGCACGGCGGGAAGATCACTCTGACGGAAGACGTGGCGGCGGGCGTGAAGGGCGCGGACTTTATCTATACCGACGTGTGGGTGTCGATGGGCGAAGCCAAAGAGAAGTGGGCGGAGCGGATTGCTCTGCTGCGTGGGTATCAGGTGAACGCGCAGATGATGGCGCTGACCGGCAACCCGAACGTGAAGTTCCTGCACTGTCTGCCGGCGTTCCATGACGACCAGACCACGCTCGGCAAGCAGATGGCGAAGGAGTTCGATCTGCACGGCGGGATGGAAGTGACGGACGAGGTGTTTGAGTCGGCAGCGAGCATCGTATTTGACCAGGCGGAAAACCGGATGCATACGATTAAGGCGGTGATGGTGGCGACGCTTGGGGGTTGAGTCCTCTGCGGTCTGGTGCCCTCCTCCCGGCCCTCTCCCACAGGGAGAGGGAGCAAACCGGCTCTGCTTCATTGATTTTTCACCCCGAAAAAGGTACGTTTTCGCCTTAATTCCAGCGTGGACATGCCAGTATTATGCCGATTATTCAGTCTGTTGAACGTGCGTTGCAGATCCTCGACCTGTTCAACGAGCAGGCCACCGAGCTTAAGATCACCGACATCAGCAAACTGATGGGGCTAAGCAAGAGTACCCTCCACTCGTTGCTGAAAACCCTGCAGCTTCATGGCTATATCGATCAGAACCCGGAGAACGGCAAGTATCGCCTCGGCATGAAGCTGGTCGAGCGCGGTCATTTCGTTGTGGGCTCCATCGATATTCGGCAGAAGGCGAAAGGCTGGCTGACGGAGCTGTCACAGCGGACCGGGCAGACGACCCATCTGGGGATCCTGGACGGGCGTGAAGGGGTTTATATCGAGAAGATTGAAGGCAAGCTGGCCGCCATCGCCTATTCGCGCATTGGCCGCCGTCTGCCGGTTCACGCCACCGCCATCGGCAAGGTGTTGATTGCCTGGCTGGGCGAAACCGAGCTGAACGCCCTGCTTGAGGGTTATCAATACACTACCTACACCCCTTCCACCCTCGCCTCTCGCGAAGCCTTAATGGCCGCCCTGGCGCAGACCCGCGAGCAGGGCTATGCCCTGGATAGCGAAGAGAACGAGCAGGGCGTGCGCTGCGTGGCGGTGCCGGTGTGGAACCACGAGTCCCGCGTCATTGCCGCCCTGAGCCTGTCGACGCTGACCTCCCGCGTGGACGACGAAGAGCTGGCTAATTTCCGCGAGCAGCTTCAGCAGGCCGGGCTCCAGCTCTCACGCGCGCTGGGCTACCCGGCCTGAGCCGTTAAACCGGCTCGTAGGTGAAGTAGTCGAAGTCCGCGTGGCAGCCGTCGCCGCTGATGTCCTCGCAGTGCAGCCCCACAAACGCGCCGGTGAAGAAGCCGCGCCCGCCGATGTAGTCGTCCGACAGCTTCCACGCCTCATACGTTACCGGCACGGTGTGCCACGTCTCGCCGTCAAACGAGTAGCTGTAGCGGTAGACCAGCGTATCCACATCCACCCGCAGCCAGATGCTCTCCGCACTCTCCGGTACCGGAATCGGTTGCTCGTGCAGCGGCCATGACGGCACATTGTGGTCGAGCTGAATAACCTTGATGGTTCTCCCCTTCCCCTCCTCGTAGTCCACAAAGCAGTAGCTCCAGTTTTTACTGTTGTAGTAGCAGGTCAGCCCCGCGCTTTGCTGGAAGTGGACCGGCGAGAACTGCATCCGTGTTTCGGAGCGGAAGGCGAAGTGCTGCCAGCGGCGCGCCACGGTCGACTGGGTAAAGGTGGAGTTGAGCGAGTCGTTGCCGTAGAGCCGTAAATAGCCGGGGCGCGCGGTGAGTGAGCCGAGAGTGTCGTCGAACGGGATGCGCAGGGTCTGCAGTTCCGGGTCAAGCGTACTGCCGTCAAAGTCCTCCCGCCAGTTGCCCTGAACGGATGCAGGCTGTTCCGCCACCTGCGGGCCTTTCACGGTCAGCTGCGCGTGCTTGCCGCCTTCCACGTACGGCCAGCCGTCGCGCCATTCAATGCGGGCGATGCCGGTCTCGCGGCCCAGCGGACAATAGCCGCGCCCGCCGGAGGCCAGCAGCGGCACGCCGGGCAGGCGCAGCGGGCGGCTGGTGAGGTAGGCCATATACCACTCCCCGGTGTGGGTCTGCAGCAGCGAGCCGTGGCCGCTCTTCTGCAGCGGGTTCTCCGGCAGGTGCCAGCTGGTCATCATCGTCACCTCCGGGTGCAACTCGTATGGCCCGTCGATGGTTTTTGAACGCAGCACCACGACGGCGTGCTCGTAGCTGGTGCCGCCCTCGGCGACCATCAGGTAGTACCATCCCGCGTGGCGATAAAGGTGCGCGCCTTCGGTGTAGCAGAGCGGCGTGCCGGTAAACAGGGTTTTGCGCTCCGGCGAGAGCGTGCCGGTCTGCGGGTCAAACGCCTGCAACACGATGGTGTTGTGCGGGTTGCTGTGGTGGCGCGGCCCCCACGGGCGGTAGATATAGTATTTGCGGCCGTCGTCGTCGTGGAACAGGGACGGGTCAAACCCGCCGTTGCCCATCGGGATCGGCTCGCTCCACGGGCCCTCAATGGACGGCGCGGTGACCAGGAAGTTGCGGCCATTTTTCCACGGCGAGTCGACAATCTTCACGTCGGTGTAGAGCAGCCAGAATTTACCGTCGGCGTAGCTCAGGCACGGCGCCCAGATGCCGCCGGAGTCCGGGTTGCCCTTCATGTCCAGCATCGACACGCGGTCCAGCGGCGTGCTGACCAGCGACCAGTTTTTCAGGTCACGGGAGTGATAGATGCGCACGCCCGGGAACCACTCGAAGGTCGAGGTGGCGATGTAGTAGTCCTCGCCCTGACGGCATAAAGACGGATCCGGGTTGAAGCCGGTGAGTATTGGGTTGGTGATTTCCATATTGCCTCCGGTTAATGGGATGCGGCTGTCGCGGCGTCGGGAACGGCCTCGCCCTGCGCCGCGCGGTGCTTGATCAGTTGCTGGCTGATGGCCTCCACGCGGGCATCGGTGAGCTTATAGAACGACAGCATGATGAACATGCCCACGTAGAGCACCACCGGCACCACGCAGAACAGAATTTTGATGGTGGTCAGCACCTCGACTGGCTGCACGCTGCTGCTGGCGGAGTAGTTGACATACGCCAGGATCCAGCCCACCACCGCTCCGCCAATCGCCAGGCCAATCTTCAGGCTGAACAGGTAGGTGGAGAACACCAGCCCGTCGAGGCGGCGCCCGCTGCGGCTCTCCTCGTAGTCCACCACGTCAGAGGCCATCAGCCACTGCAGCGGCGTGGTGGTGTTAAAGACAAACAGGAACAGGATGTTGAGGGCGAAAATCAGGGCGATATGCTCCGCCGGGGTGACGAAAATCAGCAGGCTGATCAGCGAGTAGGCGACGATGATCCACTTGAACGCTTTTACCCGGTCGAAGCGGCCCAGCAGACGGGAGGAGCAGAGCGAGCCGAACATGGTGGCGAGGCTGCCGTAGAGTAAAAACTGGGTCGCCATCTCCGGGTGATCCATCACGTATTTGACGAAGTAGAGCGTCGCCCCACCGCGTACCACGTTGGAGCAGGTCGCCATCATCTTGAACGCGCACATGATCCGCCATTGTCCGTTGCCCAGCAGCAGCTTAAGGTCTTTCGCCACCGACGAGCCCGGCTGCACCTCAAAGGTGTAGCGCTCTTTGGTGGTGAAGAAGCAGACGTAGAGCAGCACCACGCCGGTCAGCCCCAGCACGCACATGGCACCGAAATAGCCCACCTGCTCGTCCCCTTTGCCGATGATGCTCACCAGCGGCAGCGCGATGCCGCTGATGGCGAGCGAGCCCGCCGCCGCCAGGAAGAAACGCCACGACTGAAGGGCGTGACGCTCTTTCGGGTCGGCGGTAATGACGCCCGGCATGGCGCAGTACGGCACGTTAACGAAGGTGTAGACCAGGGTCAGCAGAATGTAGGTTACGCAGGCGTAAATGATTTTGCCCTGCGCGGAGAAATCCGGCGTGTAGAAGGTCAGCACGCAGACGATGCCGAACGGGATCGCCCCCCACAGCAGGAACGGGCGGAACTGACCGTAGCGCGTACGGGTGCGGTCCACCAGCAGCCCCATCAGCGGGTCGGTCACGGCGTCGAGCACGCGGGAGACCAAAAACAGCGTGCCCATAATGCCCGCCGACAGGCCAAACACGTCGGTATAAAAGTAGGCCAGCAGGAACATGGTGGCCTGCCAGACAAAGCCGCAGGCGGTGTCACCCAGCCCGTAGCCAATTTTATCTTTCATGGTTAATTGCATCATCATCGCACCTTTATTTTCGTATGCTGATTTCACAACATCGTGTTAATGGAGTGTAATGAGCTGTTCAATTAACCAGCAATGGTCATATCTTATTTCCGAATTACGATATTTTGCTTTTGTGACGCCAACGATATATCACAACGCATTGTTTATATTGATAAATTTAAGACGCACAAAAACCGTCCACGGGATATTTCCCGTAGACGGTATTGCTCAGAAAATAATTAAAGTCCGAGTGCTTTTTTACCGGCGTTAATTACCTCGATAATTTTATCGGTGTCATAAATACAGCCTTTCCAGGTGCCGCCGCTCACCGACTGCAATGCCGCCCACAGGCGGGTATCGTCCGGCAAGAAATCGTGAGCGTGCAGGTCCGGGTGCGTCTGTCTTACTGCCAGCTCGCGCGCGCCCTCTTCCGGCGTCAGCGGGTTTTCTGCGGTACCGATAAAGTTGACGCTGCCAGTTAACGTCAGACGATCCACGGCAATCTCAATGATGTCGTTGTCGCGCAGCTTGCCTATCGGCCCGCCCGCCAGCGCTTCCGGCGACACGTGGCCGAAGCAGGCGCCCGTCGACACGCCCGAGAAGCGCGCATCGGTGATTAACGACACCGTCTTGCCCCATGAGATATGCTTCAGCGCAGAGGTGAGCTGGTAGGTCTCTTCCATGCCGGTACCGGAAGGCCCGCCGCCGATCACCACCATGATATCGCCCTGTTTAATCTCTTCCTCCTTGATGGCCTTAATGGCCTGAGCTTCCGAGACAAACACCCTCGCCCGGCCCGTATGACGGTAAACGCCATCGGCACCCACCACCGACGGGTCAATGGCCGTGGCCTTGATCACCGATCCTTCCGGCGCGATGTTGCCCGTCGGGAAGCAGACCGTCGAGGTCAGCCCTTTCGCTTTTGCCTTCTCCGGCGGCAGGATCACGTCATCCGGATCCACGCCGTCCTGCTCGCGCAGGCACTGGCGGAAGCGTGCCCGGCGCTCGGAGGCCTGCCACCAGTCGAGGTTCTCGCCGACCGTCTGGCCAGTAACGGTCATCGCATCAAGATGCAGCAGGCCGAGATCGCGCAGGTGGAGCATTACCTCCGGCACGCCGCCCGCAAGGAAGGCGCGAACGGTCGGGTGATAGTCCGGGCCGTTGGGCAGCACGCTCACCAGGCGCGGCACCCTGCGGTTGACGCGCGTCCAGTGCTCAACGTCCGGGATCGTGCAGCCCGCCGCGTGGGCGATGGCCGGAATGTGCAGCAGTAAATTGGTGGAGCCGCCGAACGCCGCGTGGATCACCATCGCGTTTTCGATGGCTTTATCGGTGAGGACATCGCGCGTGGTGATGCCGCGGTTATCCAGCTCGCTCACCGCCCGCGCCGACTGGCGGGCGATCTCCAGCCACACCGCCTGTCCGGACGGCGCCAGCGCGGAGTGCGGCAGCGCCAGACCCAGCGCTTCGGCCACCACCTGCGAGGTGCCCGCCGTGCCGAGGAACTGACACCCGCCGCCCGGCGACGCGCAGGCGCGACAGCCCAGCTCGGCGGCCTCCTGCAGGGAGAGTTCATGGTTGGCGAAGCGCGCGCCGATGGTCTGCACCTTGCCCGCGTCTTCCCCCACGGTCGGCGGCAGCGTCGCCCCGCCCGGCACCAGAATGGTCGGCAGGTCGTGCATCGCAGCCAGCGCAATCATGGTAGCGGGCAGCCCTTTATCGCAGGTTGCCACGCCAATCACCGCCCGCCGCGTCGGCAGGGAGCGGATCAGACGACGAAATACGATCGCCGCGTCGTTGCGGTACGGCAGGGAATCAAACATGCCGTGCGTGCCCTGAGAACGGCCGTCGCACGGATCGCTGACGAAGGCCGCAAACGGGATCCCGCCGTTGCGGGTGATCTCCTTCGCCGCCGCCTGCATCTGCATGCCGATCTCCCAGTGCCCGGTGTGGTAGCCCAGCGCAACCGGCCGTCCGTCCCCGGCACGGATGCCGCCCTGGGTGCCAATAATCAGCACCTCTTTGCCGGTGAGCTTGTTGGCGTCCCAGCCCATCCCGGCGTTCTGGGTCATGCCGAACAGATTGCCGCTGGGGGATTCCATCAGCATCTGCGGGGTCAGCGGCAGCGCGCCCTGCGGCCCCGCCGCGTGGGTGATCACCGCATAAAACGCATCATCCTGCGGGGTGAAAATGTTCTCGATGGTCATGGTTATCGTCCGGCTCAGCAGAGCTTGAGCTGTTGCAGCAGGGTTTTCAGCTGCGCCTTACGCGGCGCGTCCAGCGCAGAGGCGGGCGGCAGCACGTGGGTAGAAATCGGGCGGCCGCAGAGCACAATCGCCTCTTTAATGACGTTCACAAACGGCGTATCCAGCTGATACATCTGCGGTATTTGCAGTAAGGTCTGATGATACTCAGCCGCTTTCGCCACGTCTTTATCCCGCCAGGCTTTCAGAAGATTCACCGACACCTGCGGAGCAAAGTTGCCGCTCGCCGAGATCGCCCCGTCGCCGCCGAGCAACAGGGTATTAAACAGATGATCGTCGTAGCCGCACAGCACGGTGAAGTGCGGATGGGCGGCTTTGACGGTGTGGATCATGCTGCGTAGATGGGCAACGGAGTCGATGGTATCTTTAATGCCGACGATGTTGCTGCGCGAGTCGGCGAGGGTTTTGACCAGCGCCGGGGTCAGATCCTGTCCGGTCAGCGCCGGGAAGTTATAGAGGATCACCGGCAGCGTGACGCTGTCGGCCACCTGCTCGAAGTAGCGGATCAGGTTCGCTTCCGACACCTTCCAGTAGTAGGGGTTGATCACCACGATGCCGTCCGCCCCCGACTGCTGGGCGTGCTGGCTCAGTTCAATGGTTTCCCGGGCGTTGGTGCCGCCAGTGCCGATCAGCACCGGCACACGACGATCGACGTGCTCGATAGCAAAGCGGGCAATGGTTTTACGCTCTTCGGCGTTGAGCTGGGAGAACTCGCCGCCGCTGCCCAGGAAGAACAGGCCGTCAACGCCAGCCGCGATCAGATCGTCGATCAGCGCGGCGGTGCCCTGCTTATCAAGCTGGCCATCGGCGGTAAAAATGGTGGAGACAGGGGGAATGATTCCCGTGAACAACGCGGACTGCGGCATGAGATCTCCTTGCTGAATCATTTTGTTCTACATTATAGAACAGTGTTCATTAATTTAACGATCATACTATGACGCAGAAAAAGCGCAGGTAAATGGGAAGGGAAGAGGGAGTGTGGGAAGTTTAAGCTGGATCACATATTAGAGGGTGCGGTCTGGTGCCCTCACCCTAACCCTCTCCCCTTGGGAGAGGGCCGGGGTGAGGGAAAATTACCCCACCAACATCTTAACAACCACTTTCCTGACCTTAGCAGGCGCCCCCACCGCGCACAGCGGCTTATGCACTTCACCCGGCCAGAACACCACGAAATCCCCTTCGCTCAGCACCACGGTTTTCTCCTGCTCGCCTTCCGGCAGGAACGCGATGTCTTTGTCCGCCAGCCAGTCGGTGTCCGGCGCGCCGTGCGGCAGGGTACTGAACGTCATCCCTTCCTGTCCTTTGAGCACAATCTGAATGTCCAGATAGCGCGCATGGTACTCCGCGCGGCGCTCGGCAAACGGCTGGGTCATGTCTTCGGAGACCAGATAAAACAGGTTGTTGCCGTTGATATCGTGTTTGCCCAGCGGCGTGGCGTCGGTGACGTGGGCTTTAACGTGCTCAATGGCCTGACGCAGGGATTCTGGTAGCCAGGCTTGCAGATGGTGGATGTTGCCGATAATCATAATCAAATCCTCATAATAAAACACCGTTTCATTTTTACCTTTTATACGAGAATTCAAACTGCCATACCAGCCCTTTTTCGCGGAGAGTTGCGCGAACGCATGTTTATCGGGAATGGTGTTAATCTGCTGTTAATCCCTCACAGGCATTTATGCAGTTGTTATGCATAACCTCAGCGCGTCGTGACGATGCCGTGGCGCTAACTCACTGATCGTACTGCCTTCATCATAAAACTCGCGTCAGCTTCACACTTTATCATTTTGATTATTTGCTATTAAATTCCATAATTATTTATTGATTTTTCTTAAGTCAAAAATAGTTAATTGGCTATTCTGCATAGCCATTCCGCGACCGGAATTAAATCATTTAAAATCAACAGCATAACCAAATATGTCAAAACATTAAATTCTACAAAATAATAACAACCTCAAATAATGCCAACGGATCCTGCTTAGCTATTCACCGGCTAATAATATCAAATTAATCATTATCTGATGCGAATCATGCAAATGAAAACAAACCCCTCAATACCTAATTTCACGTGAGCAACGTCACAATACGGTTTATTTAAGCGCCTACTATTGACCACGAAATCAATTGAGCTTAGCCGCCATATCATTACACGAATATGGCGCATGCCCTTTTTATTCTGAAAAACAGTTAAAGGAATAATTATGGAAAAGCATTATGTCGGTTCTGAAATTGGTCAATTGCGTAGCGTGATGCTGCACCGCCCTAATTTAAGTCTTAAACGCTTAACCCCATCAAACTGTCAGGAGCTGCTATTTGATGATGTGCTCTCGGTTGAGCGGGCGGGTGAGGAGCATGACATTTTCGCAAACACGCTGCGCGAGCAGGGTGTGGAAGTCCTGCTGTTGACCGACCTTCTGACACAAACCCTTGATATTGCAGAGGCGAAGGCCTGGCTTCTGGAGACGCAAATCTCCGACTACCGTCTCGGCCCAACCTTTGCCAGCGACGTGCGCGGCTGGCTGGCGGATATGCCGCACCGGGAACTGGCGCGCAGACTGAGCGGCGGATTAACCTACGGTGAAATTCCGGCGGCGATTAAAAATATGGTGGTAGATACCCATACGGCGAATGATTTTATTATGAAGCCGCTGCCAAACCATTTATTTACCCGCGATACCTCGTGCTGGATCTATAACGGCGTCTCCATTAACCCGATGGCCAAACCGGCCCGCCAGCGTGAAACCAATAACCTGCGAGCCATATATCGCTGGCACCCGGCATTCGCCGATGGCGAATTTATTAAGTATTTCGGCGACGAGAATATTAATTACGACCACGCCACCCTGGAAGGCGGCGACGTATTAGTGATTGGCCGCGGCGCGGTATTAATTGGCATGTCTGAACGCACCACCCCGCAGGGCGTAGAGTTCCTCGCTAACAGCCTGTTTAAACATCGCCAGGCCGAGCGCGTGATTGCCGTTGAGCTGCCAAAACACCGCTCCTGCATGCACCTCGACACCGTCATGACCCACATCGACGTGGACACGTTCTCCGTCTACCCGGAAGTGGTGCGTAAAGACGCCCAGTGCTGGACGCTCACCCCGGACGGACGCGGCGGCCTGCTGCGCACCCAGGAAACCGACCTGCTGCACGCCATCGAGAAAGCGCTCGGCATTAATCAGGTACGCCTGATCACCACCGGCGGCGACGCCTTTGAAGCCGAGCGCGAGCAGTGGAATGACGCCAATAACGTGCTCACCATCCGCCCGGGCGTGGTGATTGGCTACGAGCGCAACGTCTGGACCAACGAGAAATACGACAAAGCGGGGATCACCGTGCTGCCAATCCCGGGCGACGAGCTGGGACGCGGTCGCGGCGGCGCGCGCTGCATGAGCTGCCCACTGGAACGCGACGGAATTTAAAGGAGCCACTATGGAACGAAAACCCACTCTGGTTGTGGCCCTGGGCGGCAACGCGCTGCTCAAACGCGGCGAACCGCTGGAAGCCGAGATCCAGCGTAAAAACATCGACCTCGCGGCCCACACCATCGCCGGGCTGACGGAACAGTGGCGCGTGGTACTGGTGCACGGCAACGGGCCGCAGGTCGGGCTGCTGGCGTTGCAGAACAGCGCCTACGACAAAGTCGCCCCCTACCCGCTGGACGTTCTCGGCGCCGAAAGCCAGGGGATGATCGGCTACATGCTCCAGCAGGCGCTAAAAAACAGCCTGCCCCAGCGCGAGGTGAGCGTCCTGCTCACTCAGGTGGAGGTGGACGCCGACGACCCGGCCTTCAGCAACCCGACCAAGTACATCGGCCCGGTCTACAGCGAAGCCCAGGCAAAAACGCTACAGGCGGAAAAAGGCTGGGTGTTCAGGGCCGACGGCAGCTACTTCCGCCGCGTGGTGCCCTCTCCGCAACCGAAACGCATCGTTGAGAGCGATGCCATCGCGGCGCTGATCCAGCGCGACCACCTGGTGATCTGCAACGGCGGCGGCGGCGTGCCGGTGGTGGAAAACGCCAACGGCTATCACGGCATTGAGGCGGTGATCGACAAAGACCTCTCCGCCGCCCTGCTGGCGCGCCAGATTGAGGCGGATGCCCTGCTGATCCTCACCGACGCCGACGCGGTGTACCTCGACTGGGGCAAACCAACCCAGCGCCCGCTGGCGCAGGTGACGCCGGAACTGCTCAAGGGCATGGCGTTCGACGCCGGCTCGATGGGGCCGAAAGTGGCTGCCTGCCGCGAGTTTGTTGAGGCCTGCAACGGGATTGCCGGGATCGGCGCGCTGGCTGACGGCGCGGAGATCCTCGCGGGCGAGAAAGGCACGTTGATTCGTAACTGAGTCGTTTTCCCCTCACCCGACTCTCCCTCTCCCCGTGGGAGAGGGCCGGGGTGAGGGCACCAGACAGCTAAATTTTAAAAAGGATTTACCCATGACCATCAACCTGAAAAACCGCAACTTCCTCAAACTGCTGGACTACACCCCGGCAGAGATCCAGTACCTGATTGACCTCGCCATCGAACTGAAAGCCGCCAAAAAAGCCGGACGTGAGAAGCAAACCCTGGTCGGGAAAAACATCGCCCTGATCTTTGAAAAAACGTCCACCCGTACCCGCTGCGCCTTTGAAGTGGGCGCGTTTGACCAGGGCGCACAGGTCACCTATCTCGGCCCAAGCGGCTCGCAGATTGGCCATAAAGAGTCGATGAAAGACACCGCCCGCGTGCTGGGCCGCATGTATGACGGCATCGAATATCGCGGTTACGGCCAGGCCATCGTCGAAGAGCTGGGCGAGTACGCGGGTGTGCCGGTGTGGAATGGCCTGACTGACGAGTTCCACCCCACCCAAATCCTCGCCGATCTGATGACCATGCTGGAGCACTCGCCGGGCAAAACCCTGCCGGAGCTGAGCTTTGCCTATCTGGGCGACGCGCGCAACAACATGGGCAACTCGCTGATGGTCGGCGCGGCCAAGATGGGGATGGATATTCGCCTGGTGGCACCAAAGTCCTTCTGGCCGGAAGCGGGGCTGGTTGAGCAATGCCGCGCCATCGCCAAAGAAACGGGCGCACGCATCACCCTTACCGACGACGTGGAAGAAGGCGTGCAGGGGGCCGATTTCCTCTACACCGACGTGTGGGTCTCCATGGGCGAGCCGAAGGAAGCCTGGGCCGAGCGCGTCAGCCTGATGAAGCCGTATCAAATCAATGCGCAGGTGATGAAGGCCACCGGCAACCCGAACGTCAAGTTTATGCACTGCCTGCCGGCGTTTCACAACGAACACACCAAAGTGGGCCGCGAAATTGAGATGGCTTACGGCCTGAAAGGGCTGGAGGTGACGGAAGAGGTCTTTGAATCACCAAACTCTATTGTCTTCGACGAAGCAGAAAACCGTATGCACACCATAAAAGCCGTCATGGTGGCGACACTCGGCGACTAATCACCGCCCGGCGCGCCACGGGGTGCGCCGGGGTTCAGGAGAACATCATGGGCAAGTTTAAGTTTCCCTCCGCTTACACCATTCTCTTTTTTCTGATTGCCGTTGTGGCCGTGCTGACATGGATTATTCCGGCCGGGCAGTACCATATGGCAATGAACGAGGCGCTCGGCAAGGATGTGCCGGTTGCCGGAACCTACGCGCACGTGGCGGCCCACCCGCAGGGGCTGGTTTCCGTCCTGATGGCTCCCATTGCCGGGCTGTACGATCCGGAGTCCGGCCAGGCCGGGGCGATCGACGTGGCGCTGTTTATCCTGATCATCGGGGGATTTCTCGGGATCGTCACTAAAACCGGGGCGATCGACGCCGGGATCGAGCGCGTCACCACGCGATTACGCGGGCGTGAAGAGTGGATGATCCCGATCCTGATGGCGCTGTTCGCCGCAGGCGGCACCATCTACGGCATGGCCGAAGAGTCACTGCCGTTCTACACCCTGCTGGTACCGGTAATGCTGGCCGCCCGTTTTGATCCGGTTGTCGCGGCCTCCACCGTGTTGCTCGGCGCGGGTATCGGCACGCTCGGCTCCACCATCAACCCTTTCGCCACGGTGATCGCCGCCAACGCCGCCGGGATCCCCTTCACCAACGGGATCGCCCTGCGCGTGGCGCTGCTGGTCATCGGCTGGATCATCTGCGTGGCGTGGGTAATGCGTTACGCCCGTAAGGTACGCCAGGACCCGTCTCTCTCCATCGTCGCAGACAAACAGGAAGAGAACCGCGCCCATTTCCTTGGCAACAAGGGGGAACAGTCGCTGGAATTTACCCCGGTGCGCAAAATCATCCTGGTGATTTTCGCCCTCGCCTTCGCGGTGATGATTTACGGCGTGGCGGTGCTGGGCTGGTGGATGGCGGAGATCTCGGCGGTGTTTCTCGCCAGCGCCATTATCGTCGGCCTGATCGCCCGAATGAGTGAAGAGGAGCTGACCTCAACGTTTATCAACGGCGCACGAGATTTGCTGGGCGTCGCGCTGATTATCGGCATTGCCCGCGGTATCGTAGTCATCATGGATAAGGGCATGATTACCCACACCATTTTACACAGCGCGGAAGGGCTGGTCAGCGGGTTGTCCACGGTGGCGTTTATCAACGTGATGTACTGGCTGGAGGTGGTGCTGTCGTTTCTTGTGCCTTCTTCATCCGGCCTGGCCGTTCTGACGATGCCGATCATGGCACCGCTTGCCGATTTCGCTAACGTCAACCGCGACCTGGTAGTCACGGCTTACCAGTCAGCCTCCGGTATCGTTAACCTGGTGACGCCCACCTCCGCGGTGGTTATGGGCGGGCTGGCTATCGCCCGCGTGCCCTACGTGCGCTACCTGAAATGGGTGGCGCCGCTGCTGGCGATCCTGACGGTGGTGATCATGGTGGCGTTAAGTCTGGGGGCATTGTTGTAATTTGCCGGATGGCGCTGCGCTTATCCGGCCTACGGATCGGTGCGGTGCCACCGGTTATTTCGGGAACTAATATGGGAACTATGATGGATTACGAAGAGTACTCTCCCAAAGAGCAACTGCAGCTTACGGTGTGCCAGCGTCTGATCGCGGAAAAGAGCTATCTCTCCCAGGAAGAGATTCGCCGCGATTTGCAGGAGCGTGGTTTTGAGACCATCAGCCAGTCCACCGTTTCACGTCTGCTCAAGTTGCTTGGTGTCATAAAAATTCGAAATGCCAAAGGGCTAAAGATTTATTCGTTGAATCCTCTTCTGCGCCCTGCCCCCGACGCCGCGCGTACCGTTTCCGAAATGGTGGTCAGCGTGGAGCATAATAGCGAATTTATCCTTATTCATACCGTGGCCGGATATGGCCGCGCGGTGGCGCGCATTCTGGATTATCACCAGTTACCGGAAATTTTAGGCGTGGTTGCCGGAAGCAGTATTGTCTGGGTCGCCCCCCGGGTGGTGAAGCGTACCGCGCTGGTGCATAAGCAAATTAATTATTTACTCAGAACGCATTAATATTCATAAAGAACCGTTTGCATTGAGTAAAGCGTGCATTAAATTGCTTGATCCGGACATCGGGGTGCGTATAATGCCCGACAATTTGCCGGGAGGAAGCATGGTCAAGCGTGTTCGACATAACGTCTTACCGCGTCTGAAATCAGACGCTGGCCTGCCGTTTTTCTTCCCGTTGCTAAACCTATTCCCAGAGCCCCTCATTTGAGGGGCTTTTTTTTGCCCGGCGTCAGGAGATAAACATGAATCCGCTTTATCAAAAACACATCATTTCCATAAACGACCTCAGCCGCGAAGAGCTGGAACTGGTTCTGGAAACCGCGGCAAAACTGAAGGCCAATCCGCAACCGGAGCTGCTGAAGCACAAGGTGATTGCGAGCTGCTTCTTTGAAGCCTCGACCCGCACCCGCCTCTCCTTTGAAACCTCCATGCACCGCCTGGGCGCGAGCGTGGTGGGCTTCTCAGACAGCAGCAACACGTCGCTGGGTAAAAAAGGCGAAACCCTGGCGGACACCATTTCAGTGATCAGCACCTACGTTGACGCGATTGTAATGCGCCACCCGCAGGAGGGCGCGGCCCGTCTGGCGACCGAGTTCTCCGGCGGTATCCCGGTGCTGAACGCCGGTGACGGCGCCAACCAGCACCCGACGCAAACCCTGCTGGATCTGTTCACCATTCAGGAGACCCAGGGCCGTCTGGAAAACCTGAACATCGCCATGGTCGGCGACCTGAAATATGGCCGCACGGTTCACTCCCTGACCCAGGCGCTGGCGAAATTCAACGGCAACCGCTTCTTCTTCATCGCCCCGGACGCGCTGGCGATGCCGCAGTACATTCTCGACATGCTGGACGAAAAAGGCATCCCGTGGAGCCTGCACGCCAGCATCGAAGAGGTGATGGGCAACGTGGATATTCTGTATATGACCCGCGTGCAGAAAGAGCGTCTGGATCCGTCCGAGTACGCCAACGTGAAGGCGCAGTTTGTGCTGCGCGCCAGCGACCTCGAGGGCGCGCGCGACAACATGAAGGTGCTGCACCCGCTGCCACGCATCGATGAGATCACCACAGACGTGGATAAAACGCCGCACGCTTGGTACTTCCAGCAGGCCGGAAACGGCATCTTCGCCCGCCAGGCGTTACTGGCACTGGTTCTGAATCGCGAATTGGCTCTGTAAGGGGAAACGACAATGACACACGATAACAAACTCCAGGTTGAAGCCATCAAACGTGGCACCGTGATTGACCACATCCCTGCGCAGGTTGGTTTTAAGCTGCTGACGCTGTTCAAACTGACCGAAACCGACCAGCGCATCACCATTGGCCTGAACCTGCCGTCAGGCGAAATGGGCCGCAAGGACCTGATCAAGATCGAGAATACCTTCCTGACCGACGAGCAGGTTAACCAGCTGTCGCTGTACGCGCCGGACGCCACGGTGAACCGCATCGACGATTACGACGTGGTGGGTAAATCACGCCCAAGCCTGCCGGAGCGAATTGAGAGCGTGCTGGTTTGCCCGAACAGCAACTGCATCAGCCACGCGGAGCCGGTTTCCTCCAGCTTCGCAGTGAAAAAACGCGCCGATGACATCGCACTCAAATGCAAATACTGCGAAAAAGAGTTTTCTCATTATGTGGTGCTGGCCAACTAATTGAGGTTGGTAAAGGATCCCGGCCTCCCTATAATGGCCGGGACTCTTAAATCAGCTGTTATTCTGGAGAAATCATGACCAAAGTACTCGCGACGGAAAATGCACCAGCGGCTATCGGCCCATACGTTCAGGGCGTTGATCTGGGTAGCATGATTATTACCTCTGGCCAGATCCCGGTGAACCCGAAGACCGGTGAAGTGCCAGCCGACGTAGCGGCGCAGGCGCGTCAGTCGCTGGAAAACGTGCAGGCGATCGTGGAATCCGCAGGCCTGAAAGTGGGCGACATCGTGAAAACCACCGTTTTCGTGAAAGATCTGAACGATTTCGCCACCGTTAACGCCACTTACGAAGCGTTCTTCACCGAGCATAACGCCTCTTTCCCGGCGCGCTCCTGCGTGGAAGTGGCTCGTCTGCCAAAAGACGTGAAAATTGAAATCGAAGCGATTGCCGTACGTCGCTGATTGATAGCAGCAGAGAATGGGCAGCTTCGGCTGTCCATTTTTTTTGGTTATTTTTCCTCTCACCACAGCATGACCTTCCCCACCCGCCATTAATAACATCACCCTGCGTATTTATTATTAATGGACTAACAATGAAATTATCAAAGATTGCCCTTGCGATGGCGACCCTGACCGTTGCCTCATCCGCTTTAGCGCACGGATATATTGAATCCCCTGCCAGCCGCGCTTATATGTGCAAGCTCGGTCAAAACATTGACTGTGGCTCCGTTCAGTATGAACCGCAGAGCGTGGAGAAAACCTCCGGCTTCCCGGGCGGTGCGATGCCGCCAGACGGCCAGCTTGCCAGCGCGGGGATTGCGAATTACTCCCAGCTGGATAAACAGAGCCTGAACGCGTGGACGAAAAGCCCCATGACTGCCGGCCCACATGAGTTTGTCTGGTATCACACCGCGCCGCACAAAACCACCAACTGGCGTTACTACATCACCAAACAAAACTGGGATCCGAATAAACCCCTGACCCGCGATCAGTTTGAATTAACCCCGTTCTGTACCGTGAATGGAAATGGCCAGGCCCCCGCGATGCGGAAAGCCATGACCTGTAATGTACCTGCGCGAACGGGTTACCAGGTGATTTATGGCGTCTGGGAAATAGCGGATACCTCGAACAGTTTCTACCAGGCCATTGACGTTGATTTCGGTAACGGCGGCAATGTTACCCCGGATGACGGTGCCGGCATTGAATCAGAGTGGAGCAAAGTCCTCAGCGGCCAGATTGCGGGAAATAACCTGAACGTCGGCGATAAGGTCATTGCTCGCTTCTTCGATGCGCACGGTGAAGTGACGTCCCTGCGCACGGAAATGACGATCGCCACGGCCGCGCAGGCGGATGCCAACCAGTGGTCGTACGATCTGGCGCAGAAAATTAACACCGCGCACCAGGACATTCGCGTCGGGGTGAAGGATGAGGGTGGCGAGATTAGCCCGGTCCATGGCGCGAACAGCGTATTCGTCAAAGAGGGCAGCGCCCTGCAGTCCGTTGCGATTTCGTACGAAGAGCAGAAGGAGGAGGTCAACGAAACCATCGCCGTCAGCAATTTGCACTACAGCAAAATCGAGAACGGCAATGCGACCGTCACCTTCCATGTGAATACCCACGGTAACGTCGATTTCGAAGCCCACGTCATGAACCATCACGGGGCGGAAAAAGGGTATCTGAAGCAGGAGATGAACAACGCTAATCAGGACGTCACCCTGACGCTGACCGGCGTTGAGGCGGGTCACCACATGCTGAAGTACTACGCCACCAATAAAGACGGCACGCTGTTTGCGCAGGATGTGCTGAACCTGATGCTGGAAGAGGAAGCCGCGGCGGACAACAGCACCGGTCAGCATGACTACATCTTCCCGGATAACATCGCGTCGTACAAAGCGGGCACCGTGGTGCTGCAGCCAAAAGACGGTAAGACCTACCAGTGTAAGCCTTTCCCGTACAGCGGCTACTGCGTGCAGTGGAGCAAGTATGCGACCCAGTTTGAGCCGGGCACAGGTTCACACTGGAAAGAGGCGTGGGTGCTTAAGCACTGAGTCGTCTGATTCCCTCACCCCGGCCCTCTCCCAAAGGGAGAGGGTGTATAAATTCCCTCTCCCCCTGGGAGAGGGTTACTGATTCCGCGTCGCGCGCAGCAGCGTCTCCAGCGGGTACACCGCCGCAATCACCACTTCGTCCTGAACCTTCGCCGCGTTATCCAGCTCACTCTGAATCGAGGCGATCTCTTTATCGTCCAGCGTGCCCTGACGCGCCACCAGATCGGTGAGCCTCAGGCCAATCGAGGCCAGCTTATCCACCTCCTGAATCACCGGCTTGATCGCCTTCAGCTGATAGCTGTTTTCACTCAGTGCCAGCGCGTCGCTGGTATTGCTCTGCCAGCGGTTAAACACATGGCGCAGCGCGTCGGCACTTTCGGTATCCTCGGCGTCGCTCACCAGACGGTCGGCCCATTTGTTCATCTGGCGCACGGTGGCGCTTTCGGCGTTCAGCGCATCCGCGAAGCGGTTGAGCGGCTCAAACTGATGGTAGTTTCCGGCCTGGAATTTTAGGTGCTGACGGGTGTAATACTGCGCAGGCTCCACCGCCTGGGCGAGGATTTGCAGCGGCAGCGTATCGGCATTCCCGGCAAGGCGCGTGAACTGCACCTGCTGCTGGGTGTGCTGCTGCAGCCCGACCGAGACCATCGACCAGCTGTCCATTGCCTGCAGGCGGGTGTACATGTTGTCGACATCGTTGACGTCCTGCGCGGACCACAGGCGCTCCGCCACCGCAAAGGTACGCGGCCACAGGCGGATATCCAGCACCGGCGCGACCACGTTTTCCGCCCACAGCGCGGCTTCGCCGCCGAGGAGGTTGGCCTGATTTGCGGTATCCGGCACTACCGGCGGGGTGCCCTTGGGGATCTCGTCAAGACGCGTGCCGCTGATCGGGTAGCGGACGTTCCCCACCAGGAAATACCCCGTGAGCGTATCGTTATCAACCGACACCACCGGGCGCGTTTCGCCCATCCAGGTATCAACGGTAAACGTCACCTGATTGTCATCGCGCCACGCAATGTTATCCACCGCGCGGCGGGACTTGCCGGCAAAATCAATAAATCCGCGCCAGCCGGACTCCCCTTTCACCAGCGTGAAGCTGCCTTCGACCGGCTTGCCTTTCAGACGCGGCATGGAGAAGGCCCAGCTCTGGGCGCTGTCGGTGTCGGCAATCACGTCTACGCCGTTTAAGGCCTGCGGCACGATCTCATTGCGGTAGTGGTAAGCGGTGGACTGCGGCTGATCGAGATAGAAGCCCGTCGAGAGGATCCCTTTGTAGCCGTTCTGCGCCACCTGTCCCAGCGCGTCCTGCCCCTGCCACGACTGGATCAGAATGCTTTTGGGCAGATCGGGATGGTAGATCTCATCCCAGCCCACCATCTGCCGGTGGTGTTTTTCAAGGATCGTTTCCAGCTTGCGGTTGAAATACGCCTGCAGCGCGTGGCTGTCCGCCAGCTTGTGGTCGCGCATAAACTGCTGAATGGCTGGATTCGCTTTCCACTGGCTGTCGTCCACCTCATCGCCACCGATGTGCAGATAAGGATCGGGGAAGATCGCCGCCAGTTCGCTGACCATCGCGTCAGCAAACGCGTAAGTGGCCTCTTTGGTCGGATCCAGCACCGGCTTTAAGACTCCCCAGTGGCGCTCCATTTCGTACGGCCCCGGCGCGCTCATCAGCGCCGGGTAGGCCACGGCAATGGCCGAGGCGTGGCCTGGCATATCGATCTCCGGCACGACGCGGACACCGCGATCGGCAGCATAGCGGACAATCTCGCGCATCTGCTCTGGCGTGTAGAACAGCCCGTCGCTGGCAAGCTGGGTCAGCTTAGGATAGCGCTTTGAGCTGAAACGCCAGCCCTGATCGTCGGTTAAATGCCAGTGCAGCACGTTGAGTTTTGCCGCGGCCATACCGTCGATCTGGCGTTTGATATCCGCCAGCGGGATAAAGTGGCGCGCCGAGTCCAGCAACAGCCCGCGCCACGGGAAGCGCGGGGAATCTTCAATGGTCACCCACGGTACAGAGGTGTTTTCCGCGCCGTTTTGCACCAGCTGGAGCAGCGTTTCCATGGCACGCAGCGCGCCGAAGCGGGTGTTGGCGGAGATATCCACCCCGTTGGCATCCACCGTCAGCTTATAGCTTTCGTCGCTGTCCGGCAGCGGCTGCGGCTTCACTTTTTTGGCGATGGCAATGCGGATGGTCGGTTTTTCGGGTTTGTCGGCCTGCGGCTGCAGCGTCCAGCCGGTTTGCAGGGCAATGCGCTGGCGCAGGCGGTTAACGGCGTCACCGAGATCGTCTCCGCTGACGCTTACGGAGAGTTGATTATTGAGCACCAGCGCGCCCTGAGTGGTCGGGCGTTCAACCTTCGCAGGCCAGGGCATCAGGGGAAGATCGCCTGCCGGGGCGGCAAACGCTGACGCGCCGAGCAGCAGCCCGGCGGTTAAGAGGCTGTACCGTAACATGAATGTTCCTTATCTGACGGGCCAAATACAGGCAAAACATTCTGGTAACATGCGCTCAATTTGTCGTCAAGCGAATGCGCCGACGGCGATCACAGGTTGTTGAATTTGAGAGGAAAGCCAGTCCCCTCTCCCCAAAGGGGAGAGGGTATGTTTTTACTGCCACCCATACCGACGCGCATAAAACCCTTTCACCATCTGCGTCAGCACCATATAGCCCGCGAGGATCGCCACCAGCCACGGGAAGTAGCTCAGCGGTAAGGCCTGCAGCTGCAGGTAGCTGGCCAACGGTGAGAACGGCAGCGCGATGCCGAGCGCCATCACAATCCCCGTCATCACAATCAGCGGCCAGGCGGCACGGCTCTGGATGAACGGAATACGACGGGTGCGGATCATATGCACAATCAGCGTTTGCGACAGCAGCCCCACCACGAACCAGCCGGACTGGAACAGGGTCTGATGTTCCGGCGTATTGGCGTGGAACACAAACCACATCAGGCAGAAGGTCAGGATGTCAAAGATGGAGCTGATCGGGCCAAAGAAGAGCATAAAACGCCCCAGATCCGCCGGGTTCCAGCGCTGCGGCTTCTGGATCTGCTCGTCGTCGACGTTATCAAACGGGATGGCGACCTGTGAGACATCGTACATCAGGTTCTGGATCAGCAGATGCAGCGGCAGCATCGGCAGGAACGGCAGAAACGCGCTCGCCACCAGCACACTGAAGACGTTACCGAAGTTGGAGCTGGCGGTCATTTTGATGTATTTCAGCATGTTGGCAAAAGTCCGACGCCCTTCGATCACCCCCTCTTCCAGCACCATCAGGCTCTTTTCCAGCAGGATGATGTCTGCCGCTTCGCGGGCGATGTCCACCGCCCCGTCCACGGAGATACCGATATCCGCCGCACGCAGCGCGGGCGCGTCGTTGATGCCGTCGCCCATAAAGCCCACCACGTGCCCCTCGCGACGCAGCAGGGTGACAATACGCTCTTTGTGCATCGGCGTCAGGCGGGCAAACAGCGTGGTGTGCCGGGCAAGCTGAGCCAGCTCGTCGTCACTGAGGTGTTCGATATCGCTGCCTACCACCACGTCACCCGCGTCCAGCCCCACGTCGTGGCACACTTTGGCAGCCACCAGCTCGCTGTCGCCGGTAAGGATTTTCACGGTGATCCCGCTGGCCTTCAGCGCTTTAAGCGCCGGAGCGGTGGTCTCTTTCGGCGGATCGAGGAATGCGATATAACCCTCGAGGATCAGATCGGATTCGTCGATACGCTGATAGTCCCCCTCGCGCGCAGGCAGGAATTTGCTCGCCACCGCCACCACCCGCAGCCCCTGACGGTTCAGGTTATCCGTGACGCGTTTGATGCGGCGCAGCATGGTGTCGTCCAGCGGCACGATGTCGCCGTTGTAGCGCACCTGGGTGGAAACATTGAGGATCTCCTGCAACGCGCCTTTGCAGATCAGCTGGTGCACATCCGGCTGCTCGCTGACCACCACCGACATCCGGCGGCGCTCAAAATCGAACGGGATCTCATCCACCTTCTGCCAGCGGCCAGAGAGTGAGCGGGCAGACTCTTCATCCACCCCTTCCAGCACCGCGACATCGAGCAGGTTTTTCAGCCCGGTCTGGTAGTGGCTGTTCAGCCAGGCGCTGTGCAGCACGCGTTCGCTGGTTTTACCGGCGATATCGGTATGGTTCTCCAGCACGATTTTATCCTGCGTTAGCGTGCCGGTTTTGTCGGTGCAGAGAATGTCCATCGCGCCAAAGTTCTGAATGGCGTCGAGGTGTTTAACGATCACCTTCTGTTTTGACAACTTCACCGCCCCGCGCGCCAGGGTGGAGGTGACAATCATCGGCAGCATTTCCGGCGTTAAGCCCACGGCAACGGAGAGCGCAAACAGCGCGGCTTCCCACCAGTCACCTTTGGTGTAGCCGTTGATCAGCAGCACAATCGGCGTCATCACCATCATAAAGCGGATCAGCAGCATGCTGACGCGGCCAATCCCTTTCTGGAACGCATTCGGCTCGCTCTCCTGCTCCGTCACACGTCCGGCAAGCTGACCAAACCAGGTATTGCCGCCGGTGGCGGTGACAATCGCTTGCGCCGTGCCGCTGACCACCGTGGTGCCCATAAAGCACAGGGTGTCGCACTCAAGCGGGTTCATCTGCTGCGGGTCGCGGGTCCGTGCCACCTTTTCCACCGGCAGAGACTCCCCGGTGAGCGAGGCCTGGGCCACGAACAGATCGCGCGCCTGGATGATGCGTAAATCCGCCGGGATCATATCCCCGGCGGCGAGCTTCACCAGATCGCCCGGCACCAGCTGGTCGATGGGCAGTTCGACCCAGGCGTTTTCACCCAGATCGTTAATCACGCGCGACACGGTCGCGGTGTTGCTGACCATCGCTTTCAGGGCATCCGCCGCTTTGGTGGAGCGCGCTTCCTGAATAAAGTTCAGCAGCGTGGAGATCCCCACCATCAGGGCGATAACGCCCGCGGCAAACAGATCTTCAGTGGCGTAAGAGATAATGCCCAGCACGGTCAGCAGCAGGTTGAAGGGATTGCGGTAGCAGATCCACAGATGAACCCACCACGGCGCTGGCTTTTGCGCCGGGATGAGGTTGTCGCCATGCACGGCCCGGATTTTTTGCACTTCAGCCGCGTTCAGCCCTTCCGGGTGTCCGTTAAAGGCGCGCCAGACTTCGTTCTCATCCATCGCCGCCACGTTGAGGCAGCGCTCGGTCAGGCTGGCGGGAATAGTGGCGCCGGAGAAATTTTTGCCGTTTGGCAGCGGATCGCGCTGAACCAGACGGTGTGGCAGGTGGCGGCTCAGCAGCGCCTGTAGCTGCCGGGTGATATTTTTAAACATAGTCATTCCCCCGCATCCGCCTGGGCGGATGCAGTCTTTCCTGCAGGCGTGGCAAAGCCGTACCTGACAGGCACTTAAATTTTCAAGCAGGAACGTTCAGAACGTTGCTGCCTCACATCACCGGTGAGACAGCACAAGGCTGGCTTACCGGAAAGAAAGGGTTCTCCTGGTCAGGAGAGGTGTGGGATCGGGATCCATGTCGCCTCCGGTAAGTAAAAATAAGGGGTACGCCGCGCAGTATAAGGATTTAACCGTACCCTAAGCGGCGCGTCGGGCGGTATTATACCCACCCTCAAATAAACCGAACGTAAACCAGACTTTGCCCATAGCGAATTAGCGCTATAGCATTAGGCTCATTTGACACCGTTATCGTTGTTACAGGGAATACAGCATGCAAAACCGCCTTACGATTAAAGACATTGCGCGTTTAAGCGGCGTGGGGAAATCCACCGTATCGCGCGTGCTGAACAACGAGAGCGGTGTCAGTGAACGCACGCGCGAGCGCGTCGAGGCGGTGATGAATCAGCACGGGTTTTCCCCTTCCCGTTCCGCACGCGCCATGCGCGGACAGAGCGATAAAGTGGTCGCCATTATTGTCTCGCGTCTGGATTCCCTGTCTGAAAACCTCGCCGTACAGACCATGCTGCCCGCCTTCTATGAGCAGGGTTACGATCCGATCATGATGGAGAGCCAGTTCTCGCCACAGCTGGTGGAAGAGCATCTGGGGATGCTTGAGCGACGCAACATCGACGGCGTGGTGCTGTTTGGCTTTACCGGCATTAAAGAGGAGATGCTCAAACCCTGGCAACCCTCGCTGGTCTTGCTGGCACGCGATGCCCACGGCTTTGCGTCCGTCTGCTATGACGATGAAGGGGCGATTATTACCCTGATGCAGCGCCTGTACGAAAAAGGCCATCGCCATATCAGCTATCTTGGCGTACCGCACGCGGACGTCACCACCGGCAAACGCCGTCATGAAGCCTATCTGGCGTTTTGCAAAAAGCACAACCTCTCTGCCGTGGCCTCCCTGCCCGGGCTTGGCATGAAGCAGGGCTATGAGCAGGTCGCCAGCGTGCTGACCCCACAGACCACCGCGCTGGTGTGCGCGACCGATACCCTGGCGTTGGGTGCGAGTAAATATTTACAGGAACAGCGCATCGACGAACTGCAGGTCGCCAGCGTAGGCAGTACCCCGCTGATGAAGTTCCTGCACCCGGAGATCATCACCGTCGATCCGGGCTACGCCGAGTCCGGCCGTCAGGCCGCCGCACAGCTGATTGAGCAGATCAACGGGCGCGCAGAGCCGCGTCAGATCGTTATTCCCGCCCACCTTTCATAACCGCCATAAATCGGTTTATTGTGATCTTCGCCCGATTTCGGGAACGTTCCCATTTTCGCCGTCCCGCTGAAGGAGTAGGCTTGCGCTCAGGTCATTACACCCTTCCCATCTGTCATGAGGTTTCATGATGAGTAAAGTCAAACAAGCAGATATCGATCAGCTGATCGTCCTGGTGGGCGGTCGCGAAAACATCGCGACGGTCAGCCATTGCATTACCCGCCTGCGCTTCGTGCTGAACGATCCGGCTAAAGCCGATCCGAAAGCGATTGAAGCGCTTTCGATGGTGAAAGGCTGCTTCACCAACGCCGGGCAGTTCCAGGTGGTTATTGGTACCGAAGTGGGCGATTACTATCAGGCTCTGCTCGCCACTACCGGGCACAACGCGGCAGATAAAGAGCAGGCTAAAAAGGCCGCGCGCCAGAATATGAAATGGCACGAGCAGCTTATCTCCCACTTCGCAGAGATCTTCTTCCCGCTGCTGCCGGCGTTGATCAGCGGGGGCTTAATTTTAGGCTTCCGTAACGTCATCGGTGATGTGCCGATGAGCGACGGCAAAACCCTGGCGCAGATGTACCCGGCGCTGAAAACCATTTACGACTTCCTGTGGCTGATTGGCGAAGCGATCTTCTTCTATCTGCCGGTGGGGATTTGCTGGTCCGCCGTACGCAAAATGGGCGGTACCCCGATTCTGGGTATCGTACTCGGCGTAACGCTGGTCTCTCCACAGTTAATGAACGCTTACTTACTTGGTCAGCAGGCGCCGGAAGTGTGGAACTTTGGCCTGTTCACCATCGCCAAAGTGGGCTATCAGGCGCAGGTGATCCCGGCACTGCTGGCGGGTCTGGCGCTGGGCTTTATTGAGACGCGCCTGAAACGCATTGTGCCGGATTACCTCTATCTGGTGGTGGTGCCGGTCTGCTCGCTGATCCTGGCGGTGTTCCTGGCGCACGCCTTTATCGGTCCGTTTGGCCGCATGATCGGCGACGGCGTGGCCTTTGCCGTCCGTCACCTGATGACCGGCAGCTTCGCGCCGATTGGTGCCGCGCTGTTCGGCTTCCTGTACGCCCCGCTGGTGATCACCGGCGTACACCAGACCACGCTGGCGATTGATATGCAGATGATCCAGAGCCTTGGCGGCACGCCGGTCTGGCCGATTATCGCGCTGTCTAACATCGCTCAGGCATCTGCCGTAACGGGCATTATTCTGGTCAGCCGTAAGCATAACGAGCGTGAAATTTCCGTTCCGGCCGCCATCTCCGCGTATCTCGGCGTTACCGAACCGGCGATGTACGGTATCAACCTGAAATACCGCTTCCCGATGCTCTGCGCCATGATCGGCTCGGGTCTGGCGGGTCTCGTGTGTGGTCTCAACGGCGTGATGGCGAACGGCATCGGCGTCGGTGGCCTGCCGGGTATTCTCTCCATTCAGCCCGCCTTCTGGCAGGTGTTTGCCCTGGCGATGGCCATTGCGATCATCGTCCCTATGGCGCTCACCACCGTGGTTTACCAGCGTAAGTTCCGTCAGGGCGCGCTGCAGATTGTTTAACTTCATCTTTCGGGGCGCAGTTGCGCCCCTTCGCATTTGCAGGAACGCATTATGAATACCCTTCCTCACTGGTGGCAGAACGGCGTCATCTATCAGATTTACCCAAAAAGTTTTCAGGACACGACCGGCAGCGGCACCGGCGATTTGCGCGGCGTGACGCAGCGGCTGGACTACCTGAAAACCCTCGGTATTGACGCCATCTGGCTGACGCCGTTTTACATCTCCCCGCAGGTGGATAACGGCTACGACGTGGCGAATTACACCGCCATCGACCCGGCGTACGGCACGCTGGATGACTTTGACGAGCTGGTCGCCCGGGCGCATGAACGCGGCATTCGCATCGTGCTGGATATGGTGTTTAACCACACGTCAACCCAGCACGCCTGGTTCCGTGAATCACTGAATAAAGCCAGCCCGTACCGCCAGTTTTATATCTGGCGCGACGGCACGCCGGAGCAGCTTCCCAACAACTGGCGCTCCAAATTCGGCGGCAACGCCTGGCGCTGGCACGCCGAGAGCGAGCAGTATTATCTGCACCTCTTCGCCCCGGAGCAGGCGGATCTCAACTGGGAGAATCCGGCCGTGCGCGCCGAGCTGAAAAAGGTGTGCGAGTTCTGGGCCGATCGCGGCGTGGACGGCCTGCGTCTGGATGTGATTAACCTGATTTCGAAAGATCAGGCTTTCCCGAATGACGATACTGGCGACGGTCGCCGCTTCTACACTGACGGGCCGCGCATTCATGAATATCTCCAGGAGATGAGCCGCGACGTCTTTACGCCGCGTAATCTGATGACGGTGGGCGAGATGTCCTCCACCTCGCTGGAGAACTGCCAGCAGTATGCGTCTCTCGACGGGCGCGAACTGTCGATGACCTTTAACTTCCATCATCTGAAGGTGGATTACCCCGGCGGCGAAAAATGGACGCTGGCAAAACCGGATTTCGTGGCGCTAAAAACGCTCTTCAACCACTGGCAACAGGGGATGCATAACAAAGCGTGGAACGCGCTGTTCTGGTGTAACCACGATCAGCCGCGCATTGTGTCGCGCTTTGGCGATGAAGGCGAACACCGCGTACCGGCAGCGAAGATGCTCGGCATGGTGCTGCACGGGATGCAGGGCACGCCGTATATCTATCAGGGTGAAGAGCTTGGCATGACCAACCCGCACTTCAGCCGCATCACCGATTACCGCGACGTGGAAAGCCTGAACATGTTCGCCGAACTGCGGGCTAACGGCCGCGATCCGAACGAATTACTGGCGATTCTGGCGAGTAAGTCGCGTGATAACGGGCGCACGCCGATGCAGTGGGATGCCTCGCACAATGCGGGCTTTACCGAAGGTGAGCCGTGGATTGGCGTCTGCGACAACTACGAGACGATCAACGCCCGCGCGGCGCTGGACGATCCTGATTCGGTGTTTTATTCCTACCAGTCGCTGATTCGCCTGCGCAAAACCCTGCCGGTGCTGACGTGGGGCGATTATCAGGATCTGCTGCCGGAACATCCGTCCCTGTGGTGTTATCGCCGCCAGTGGCAGGGGCAAACCCTGGTGGTGGTGGCTAACCTCAGCCATCAGTCTCATGAATGGGAATCAGACGTTCTCAGCGGTGAGTGGCAAGCCCTCATGAGTAACTACCCGGCCCCCCACCCCACCACGCTACGTCCGTTTGAAGCCGTCTGGTGGCTACAGGCGTAATCTCCCGCCGGGCGCGACAGCAGCGCCCGGTGTACTTTACTGTTTTTGTTGAATAATTAATCAGATTTTTCCTTTGCGGATTTACATTCGCTCCAGCGCCCGTCGTGTGTACTCTCGTCTTTTTACTTTGTTCTGAATCAAAAAAATCGCAAACATGTTTGATGCAAATCACTATATATAGAACTTAAAATGCTGGCCGACCCAACATCTTGTATTTATCGTCTACTATTCCAACAACAAGACGGCGACTCCGCTCTCCGGAATTGTGGATAACAAGGGTCGGGAACGCGGGAAGTCATTGGGCTGGCTGATAATCCATCCGGTGCATACTTCCCCACCTCTGTGGATAACCTGTTTTTAAAATGGAGTGATCATGACACCGCATGTGATGAAACGTGATGGCTGTAAAGTGCCGTTTAAATCAGAGCGCATTCAGGAAGCCATTCTGCGTGCAGCGAAAGCAGCGGGAGTCGATGACGCAGATTACTGCGCCACCGTCGCAGACGTCGTTAGCCGCCAGATGAACGAACGCAGCCAGGTGGATATCAGCGAGATCCAGACTGCGGTTGAGAACCAGCTGATGTCTGGTCCTTACAAGCAGTTAGCGCGCGCTTATATTGAGTACCGCCACGACCGCGACGTCCAGCGTGAGAAGCGCGGCCGCCTGAATCAGGAGATCCGGGGCCTGGTCGAACAGACCAACTCCGCCCTGCTCAATGAAAACGCCAATAAAGACAGCAAGGTGATCCCGACCCAGCGCGATCTGCTGGCCGGTATTGTCGCCAAACACTACGCCCGTCAGCATCTGCTGCCGCGTGACGTGGTATCGGCGCACGAGCGCGGTGAGATCCACTACCACGATCTTGATTACTCGCCGTTCTTCCCGATGTTCAACTGCATGCTGATCGACCTGAAAGGCATGCTGACCCACGGTTTTAAAATGGGTAACGCCGAGATTGAGCCACCGAAGTCCATCTCCACGGCGACGGCCGTCACGGCGCAGATTATCGCCCAGGTCGCGAGCCACATTTACGGCGGCACCACCATTAACCGCATTGATGAAGTGCTGGCCCCGTTTGTCACCGCCAGCTTTAAAAAGCACCGTAAAACGGCGGAAGAGTGGCAGATCCCCGATGCCGACGGCTACGCCCATTCCCGCACCGAGAAAGAGTGCTATGACGCGTTCCAGTCGCTGGAGTACGAGGTGAACACGCTGCATACCGCTAATGGTCAGACGCCATTCGTCACGTTCGGCTTTGGTCTGGGAACCAGCTGGGAATCGCGCCTGATTCAGCAGTCTATTCTGCGTAACCGTATCTCCGGTCTTGGCAAAAACCGCAAAACGGCAGTGTTCCCGAAACTGGTGTTCGCCATCCGCGACGGCCTGAACCATAAGTTTGGTGACCCGAACTACGACATTAAACAGCTGGCGCTGGAGTGCGCGAGCAAGCGCATGTATCCGGACATTCTGAACTACGACCAGGTGGTGAAAGTCACCGGTTCGTTTAAAACCCCGATGGGCTGCCGCAGCTTCCTCGGCGTGTATGAGGACGAAAACGGTGAGCAGGTGCATGACGGCCGCAACAACCTGGGTGTGATCAGCCTGAACCTGCCGCGCATCGCGCTGGAAGCCAAAGGGAATGAAGCGGCCTTCTGGACGCTGCTGGATGAGCGTTTACAGCTGGCGCGTAAAGCGCTGATGACCCGCATCGCCCGTCTGGAAGGAGTCAAGGCGCGCGTGGCGCCGATCCTCTATATGGAAGGGGCCTGCGGCGTGCGTCTGAAAGCGGACGACGACGTGTCTGAGATCTTCAAAAACGGTCGTGCGTCGATCTCGCTGGGCTATATCGGCATTCACGAAACCATCAACGCGCTGTTTGGTAACACGCATATGTATGACAGCGACGCCCTGCGCGAGAAAGGCATCGCCATTGTTCAGCGTCTGCGCGATGCCGTTGACCAGTGGAAAGAAGAGACCGGCTACGGCTTTAGCCTGTACAGCACGCCGAGCGAAAACCTGTGCGACCGATTCTGCCGTCTGGACACCGCCGAGTTCGGTATTGTGGAAGGGGTGACCGACAAAGGTTACTACACCAACAGCTTCCACCTGGACGTGGAGAAAAAGGTGAACCCGTACGACAAGATTGACTTTGAAGCGGCCTATCCCCCTATCGCCAGCGGCGGCTTTATCTGCTACGGCGAGTACCCGAACATCCAGCATAACCTGAAGGCGCTGGAAGACGTGTGGGATTATAGCTATCAGCACGTGCCGTATTACGGCACCAACACGCCTATCGACGAGTGCTACGAGTGCGGCTTTACCGGCGAGTTTGAGTGTACCAGTAAAGGCTTTACCTGCCCGAAATGCGGCAACCACGATGCGGCCCGCGTATCGGTGACCCGCCGCGTATGCGGCTATCTTGGCAGCCCGGATGCGCGTCCGTTCAACGCCGGCAAGCAGGAAGAGGTGAAACGCCGCGTGAAGCATTTAGGGAATGGGCAGATCAGGTAAGTTCCGTGTTCTCCCCCTCACCCTGGCCCTCTCCCTCAAGGGAGAGGGAACTCTTCCCCCTCTCCCCGTGGGAGAGGGCCGGGGTGAGGGTTAAAGGCATCACATCAGGTTAACACTATGAACTATCACCAGTACTACCCCGTCGACATCGTTAACGGCCCCGGCACCCGCTGCACTCTTTTTGTCTCAGGCTGCGTGCACGAATGCCCTGGTTGCTACAACAAAAGTACCTGGCGCCTCAATTCCGGCATGCCGTTTACCGCCGGGATGGAAGACCGGATCATTAACGATCTCAACGACACCCGCATCAAACGCCAGGGGATTTCGCTCTCCGGCGGCGATCCGCTGCATCCGCAAAACGTGCCGGAGATCCTGAAGCTGGTGAAACGCATTCGCCGCGAGTGCGCAGGAAAAGATATCTGGGTCTGGACGGGCTATAAGCTGGACGAGCTGAACGCGCAGCAAAGGGAAGTGGTGGATCTGATTAACGTGCTGGTCGACGGCAAATTTGTACAGGATTTAAAAGACCCGGCGCTTATCTGGCGCGGCAGCAGTAATCAGGTTGTGCATCATCTACGGTGATCGACGGCGGATATCCTCTATCCGCCCTCTTTTCAAAACCGGCTCAAACTCTCCATCGCCACCGCCTTAAACCCGGCAAAATCACCGCAGCTACAGAGCCGTGACATCGCACGCTCGCGCAGGAAGGTGACGAAAATATCGTAAATCGCCATCGCCTCTTCGTATTCGCTTTTGCTGATGGCGAGCAGGAAAATGACATGTGCGGTTTCGTCGCCCCACTGGACGCCGTGCGGGGCGAGCACGGTATAGACCACCGTTTTCTGCGCCAGCAGGCCAAGGGAGTGCGGCAGCGCGATACCGTCGCCGAGCATGGTACTGACGATGGCTTCACGTTCAACGACCGAGTCGAGGAACTCCGCCCCGACAAAGCCCTCTTCTTCAAGCTGAACGCAGAGTTCGCGGAACAGCGTTTGCTGGTCCACAGGGGCGTTGAGAATGCGGAAATGCGCGGCGTCGAAGTATTTATCCAGCATCCACGGACGGGTTCTGTCCACCAGCACCAGCTTGCCAATCTGCTCCAGCTGGTAGTCCGTCGGGAACGGGGCGATCATTACCACCGGCTTTGACTTTTCACTGACGCGGGCAGTTGAGATCACAAAGTCTTCGCTAATGGATTCCGTCTGCTCGTACTCGCGAAGCGTAAGCGTGCGTGTGACCTCAATCTGCGGGTATTTGCGCTGCAGCACCGCCTCAATCATGCGCACCATGGCATTACCGGCATCGCACACCAGCAGCACGCGCGGCTGGCGCTGGTAGCCAATGTTATAGTGGCGCTCCAGCCCGACGCCAATATGCAGCACCAGGAAGCCAATCTCGTTTTCGCTGATCACATACGGCGTGTATTTTCCCCAGCTTGAGACTGCCGCCAGCGTCATATCCCACGCCATCGGATAGTGCTGCTTGATGTTATCCAGCAGCGGATTCGGGATCATGATTTGATACCGCACGCGGGTGATCATGGTTTTGATATGGGTAAGCAGATCCGCATGCAGCTGCTCGTCGCTGAGCAGGTTGTAGTTATAGTGGGTGTTGATATAGCGCAGGATGTAGTTGACCAGCGCTTCGTCGTCATCCGCATTGATGGCGCTCGGCGCGATATCCTGGATTTGCCGCGCGGCGATATGCACGCACAGCCAGCTCTCTTCCGAAGGGGAAAGCGCTTTGCCCGCCAGTTGCTGGATGGTCACCGCGATATCTTTCGCCGCGTCACGCACGTTCTCTTCCACATCTTCGGCGTGGAATTCCGGCAGCGGGTAACCTTCACTGATGCGGCGCACCGACACCGCGCAGTAGAGTCGCAGGAACAGCTCGCCTTCGTCGGTCAGGCGGATGTGATGCCGCGTCAGCGCCTCGTGCAGTACGGGCACCATCTGCTCTGCTACTCCGGCATTGAGCGCCACGTCGGTCACCAGCGGGTTCAGGCTGTCCTGCTGGGCCAGCTCCCAGAGCAGATCGGTCAGACAGGCGCGGGTCGCCATCTCACTGCCAAACAGCTTCATGCCGTGGCGTGGACGCGTTTCCAGCGTCAGGTTGTAGCGGTGGAACCACTCCCGTACCTCCACCATGTCGCTCTGCAGCGTGGCGCGGCTGACGAACCACTCATCGGCCAGGTCTTCCAGCTTGAGTGAAAACGCCGAGGTGAGAAAACGTACCACCAGATAATGCACGCGCTCCGGCCCGGTGCGGGGGATACGCAGCGCGCGCGGGTGGGAGGCCTGCAGCTCTTGGTACCGCGCCGCATCGTCAATTTTGAGCTGGTAGCCATTGCCGCGGCTCAGGATAAACTGCGCGCCGTGGCTTGCCAGCAGCGCGTTCAGGGCGGAAATATCCGCCCGGACGGTTCGCGTGGAGACCGACAGCCGCTGCGCCAGCTCGTCCTGCGGCAGCGTCTCGTTTTGCAACAGATCGAAAAGTTGCGCTAAACGTTGGTTCGGAAATCGCACGTCGTTGTCCTCTTACTGCTCAGGGTGAAATGACCATCTGGGATGGGCTGCCGACCGGGGTATAGTCTGACTCAAAGCTTAGCTTGCCGTCCTGACCGACGCGGAAACGGGTAATGTTGTCGCTGCGCTGGTTCATGACGTACAGCCAGCGCCCCTGTTTATCGAGCGTCAGGGTGCGCGGGTAGTCGCCACGCGTCCAGACATCGTCCTGATGCGTCAGCGTGCCCTCCGCTGTTACGGTAAAGTGCCCGATGCTGTTATGCAAACGGTTAGCCACATACAGCTGTTTACCATCTGAGCTCAGCACCAGCCCGGCCGCAAAACTGGTGCCTTTGTAACCTTCTGGCAGCGCGGAGAGCGTTTTGCCCTCTTTCAGCCTGCCGTTGCTGTCCAGCGTATAATGGGTGAGCGTTGACGCCTCTTCATTAATCAGCCACAGCGCATCCCCCTTCGGCGTAAAGACAAAGTGCCGCGGCCCGGCCCCTTTTGAGGAGGCGCTGATAAACGGCGGATCGTTCGGCGTCAGCTTGCCGGTTCGATCGTCAAAGCGGTACTGGTAGATACGATCCAGCCCCAGATCGGTGGAAAACACATATTTCCCGCTCGGATCGGCGGCGATCATGTGCGCATGGGGGCCATTATGATCGCTGATGGCAAAACTGCCCTCCACAGCGGCTTCCGGTTTTGCCGCCCCCGGTTCGCCCTGATCCTGACGTTTGTCCGTGGCGTCACCCAGGCTGCCATCGGCTTTGATCGGCAGCACGGCGATCGATCCACTTACGTAGTTTGCCACCAGCAGATGACGCCCGTTCGGCGTGAGCGACAGATACACCGGTCCCGCACCACCGGAGGAGATCTGATTCATCTCGCTCAGTTCGCCGCTGGCACCAATACGCAGCGCCTGCACTACGCCCTGCTCCACTTCGCTTGCCAGATACAGCATTTTGCCATCGTGAGAGACGGTCAGTTGCGCGGCGTTCGGCAGCGTGCTGACCAGCATTTTATCGCTGAGCGCACCGGTGTGCGGGTCCACAGTAAAGCGGTACAGCCCTTCCCCGTTGGGGTTGTAGGTGCCGACCCAGACGTACTGCGTCTGGGCGATAGCGGCGTTAGCCAGTAAAGAGAGTGAAGCGACAAGCAAGGTACGGGTGTGCATGGTGGCTCCTTCAGGTTGGTGCGGTGTGTTTCCCCTCACCCTAACCCTCTCCCTTTGGGAGAGGGCCGGGGTGAGGGGCAGTTTTTACTTCACCAGCGTCTTCGTCATCGCAAGCAGCGTACGCACATCATCCGGACGCGTATCGCCGCTGGCTTTGTCGATAATCGAGCTGTAAATATGCGGAATGATTTTGCTCACGCCCGCGTCCAGGGCGATCTGCAGGATCGCCTCGTAGTTTTCCAGATCGATACCCCCGGTCGGCTCCAGCCAGAAGTCGTGACGGGCGCAGGCTTCCGCCACGGCCTGGTATTCGTCACGGCACTTCAGACCGCCCATCGGGAAGTATTTGACTGAACTGCCGCCAAAGTCTTTCAGCAGGGCGATCGCCGTTTCAACCGGCACGATGCCGTCCGGTGCCGCGCTGCTCAGCGGGCCGGTGGAGATTTTCACCATCCCGACGGTGCCGGTTGGGGAGACCAGACCGTTGACCACCGATTCATTCTGCCCCAGCAGCGCACGGCTGGTGGCCACGCCGGTGAAAACCTGGTTAACGTGCTGCGGCTGCACCTGACGGGAGATTTCGCTCACCATCGCCGACTGGTTCGGGTCGCCCGCCCCCAGGCCTACCGAGAGCGCGTTATCAATCAGCGCCGCGTACTCACGCATATCAGCAACCGCACTGGCCACGTCCGGGTAATTTTTGGAGAGCACGCCCACCAGCACATGACCTTCCGCCGCCTCGTAAATGGCGCTGGCGTTCGCTTTTGAGCCTGCCAGCACGTTCAGGCAGACGCGGTCACGGTAAAAGTTGGGGGTCAGTTTCATGCCTTTTTCTCCTGTCCTAACACTTCGCTTATGCGGCGGTACACAATGTTCAGCTGGTCAGCGTTCACGCTGCGCACGTCCGCTTCGATAATCCCTTCGTTGGCCTTGTAGCCGCGGAAATAAATGGCGTATTCGCCCTGCTTCAGGGCATTCACCAGCTCGCCGGTGCCGATGCCGGTTACGGCTTCGTCAAACTTAATCTCGGTACGCGCGATATCGCGACCGGCACTGTCCCAGACCACGCGCGCGGTGACGCCGTTAAGGGTGTTGAGCGCATCGATAAACGGCGTCATCTTCGCCACCATCTCCGCCCCGCTCTCTTTGGTCGCCGTCAGGTAGTGTTCGATGGCGCAGGTCAGGCCGAGGATCCCCTCTTTACCCACCTTCATGGCGCGGCCAATGCCCGCCGTCTGGCGCTTCACCCACTCAACGTACTGGGTTTTGCCGATCACCAGCCCGCTGGTTGGCCCTTCAATTGCCTTCGCGCCGCTGTAGATCACCAGGTCGGCACCGGAGCGGTAATAGGTATGCAGATCTTCTTCCGCTGCGGCATCGACGATCAGGGGCAAATCGTGTTTGCGCGCCACAACCGCTGCCTGCTCAACGCTGAGCATGCTTTTCTGCACGCAGTGGTGTGATTTGATATAGAGGATCGCCGCCGTGCGCGGGGTGATCGCCGCCGCCAGCTGATCGGCTGAGCATTCGTTGGCGTAACCCGCTTCCACCAGCTTGCCGCCGCCCAGCGCCACCATGGTGCCCACGGGCGCGCCAAAGTTAACGTTGTGGCCTTTCGGCAGCACGATCTCGTTGTTCTCAATCGGGGTGACGTGCAGGTTTTCCAGCAGCCAGTCGCTGTCTTTCACCAGCACCGCCGCCACGGACTGGGCAATGCCCGCCGACGCACAGGAGACCACCGTTGCCCCTTCCACCTCCAGCAGCTTCGCGATGTATTCCCCGGTTTTGTTGACCAGATCCTTCATCTCGAAATAGTGATTCATGCCGTCCATCGCCGCCTGCACCACTTCCGGGCGTGGCGTGGAGACACCCAGCGCCGTCATGCGGCCAGAGGTGTTGATGACTTGCTTTAAGTGGTACTTCTCATAAATCGAAGGCATGTTCCGTGCTCCCTTGTTCGGTCATGTAGCCCTTGCCCGCGCGGATCGCGGCAAGCGGCACCAGAATGTGTTCAGCCTGCAGGCTGTCGTTTTCAGCATCCGTCAGCACCGTCGGCTGACGTTTAAGGGTGAACAGCGTCAGGTCGGCGTCGAGGCCGGGTTCGATACGCCCTTTGCGCGACAGGCGCAGGCCGTCGGCGGCGTTGGCGGTGACGCAGTCAATCACCTGCGGCAATGACATGCCGATGGCGAGGAATTTCGACATCACGCTTGCCAGCGAGCCCACCGGGCCATTGATGCGGTTGCGGCAGTAGATATCCGAGCTGATGGTGTGCGGCAGAATGCCCATCGCGATAGCGCGTTTCGCCACTTCAAAGCTGAAGCTCGCCGTACCGTGGCCCACGTCCAGCCGCACGCCGCGTTTCAGGGCAGAGGCAATAGAGGCGCGCAGTTCGCCGGAGGGCGTCAGAATGCGGTTTGGCTTGCCGTTGTAGCAGTGGGTAATGATGTCGCCCGAGCTCAGCAGCTCGGCAATTTCATCCAGATTCGGCGGGTTATTGCCAATGTGCACCATCAGCGGCAGGTCGCCGTTCTCTTTCTGAATGGCTTTGGCGCGCTCCAGCGGCGTAATACCGTTTTCACCCACCACGCTGCTGCTCATGCGCGCTTTCAGCCCGACGATAAAGTCAGGATGGCGTTTCACCGCCTGCTTCACGGCATCGGCATCAATATTCACCATATTGGCCAGCTCGTTCTGGGCAATCAGCCCCACGCGGGAGATATTCAGCAGGGCAAAGACCTCGGTTGAAGCCTTGCGGGTGATGTCATAGAAATCATCCACGTCATCGGCACCGGTACTGCCCGCATCCACTACGGTGGTGACGCCGGTAGCGATACCCACGCTGTCCGGTTCGTCGTGGTAAATGGGGGAGTTCGGGTAGCAGTGGACGTGGGAGTCGATCCAGCCTGCGCTGACGAACACGTCACCGTTCAGCTCCACCGTTTTGCGGGCGGGAGCGTCTATGTCGCCTGTTGCGGCAATTTTCCCGTCCTGAATGGCGATATCGGTCAGGGTATCGTCGCTAAGGCGCGCACGGCGCAGGAGTAAATCAAACATGGGGTTCTCCTGATAAGGCGGGCGCCAGCGCGCCCGCAGGTATTAAAGGGCGACCGGGAACAGCCAGCCTAAAATCATGGCACCAAGGATGGCACCGCCGGTGATCGGCTTCTGCCAGATGTAGAACAGCAGCGCGCCCAGCAGGGAACCGACGCCAATCGGAATGGAAGCGGTCATGGCGCTGAGGATAATCAACGGCCCCAGAAAACGACCGGAGGCATTGCCCGCGCCCATCATCACGTCCGCCCCGTAGGTGGAGTTGCTCTGGTTGATGGTGAACTTACGCGCCAGGATGATGACGTAGCCGATCGCCAGACCAATCACCAGGCCGGTAATGAGCGCGGCAATGAAGTTGGTCACCGGGAACATGATCCCCGCGCCCAACAGCAGTGCCGGCACACCAAGACCCACGCCGGTCTGGATCGCCCCGCCGATGTCGAGGATCCCTACCAGCGATCCTTCGATGATGCGGGCGAACAGGAAGCTCGCGCCGAACGCCGCCACCGCGCCGTACACGCCGGTATCAATTCCCGCCTTCAGCATCGCCACGAAGGCCACTTCGTTAAACGCGCCGATGCCGTAGAGGTAGTACATGTGCGTCCCGGCAAATACGCCGGAGGAGAGCAGGCCAACGAAGATCGGGAACGACCAGTCGGCATACCAAAAACCTTTATTCTGTTCCATTCAGAGGCTCCTGTTATTTACCGCTGAGCGAGTTGTGGATCATGTCGAGCCAGTTCGGCACGGTCAGATGGAAGGATTCGATCATCTTCATGTCGAAGCCGCGGAAGAAGCCGCTCAGCACGAACAGCAGAACGATGGCCGCCATCATCACTTTGGTGACGTGGTTCCAGCCGCTCTCTTCCACGCCTTTACCGATCAGGATCCCCAGTACCAGGCCCGGTACGGCGTTGCCCATAATCAACTGCGCCGCGCCGCCGAAAATGGTGGCCCAGAAGCCGGATTTTTTACCCGCGTCGATGGCCGCCAGCCAGAAGATCACCGGCATCACGGTGTTCACCAGCAGGTTCGCCGCCGGTACCAGTACCTTCACGGCGGTGACCTGCAGCGCGGCCGGAACAGAAGAGGCAGTCAGGTTAAGGAAGGTGACGACAATCATGCCGATGATGCCGCAGGCAATCGCCATTTTGCGGGGATCGTGCAGCGTTTCGCCGACGTTACGGTTTTTGATCATCAATGCTGCGGCACCCCAGTTTGGGATGATGCGGTGGTCTACGTCCTGTGTGAAGGCACCTGCGGCCACGGAAGAGGCCCAGGCGTTAAAGAAGAAGCCTAACCCAAAGGAGAAGTGGGACGCTGGATCCCCTTCACAGGAGTTCAGTTCCCCCAACGTACGAAACGCGCCCATCCCCTGAGTGGTAGGCGCATGAAACATGCGTGCAGCCCCGGCCCCCACACCGACGCCCACCAGGCCGCCAATGATGAGCGATTTTATTAATATAATTAAGAACATCAGTCTGCCCTTTTATGAATAATCAGCGTTGCGTGACGAAATCCACCTGGTCGAGATTGATGGCGGTCACGTTGACGGTCACATCCAGCTCCACGCTGTAGGTGCGTCTTTCCCGGCGCAAAAAGAAGAACAGAAACGCTTCTTTACGCACCGCTTCTTGCGCCTGAACGACCTGCACATCCTGTGGCTCAATACGCAGTAAGATATGCGGTGAGGCTTTCATCACCGCGGCCTGAACGTGGTTGAGCGCGTCGGCAAAGGCGCGCGCTTTGGCGTCGCCCTTCCCCTTCACTCTCACCGTGGTTGTGAACTGTTCTTTCATGCTTATGCGCCGTGCTTCTTCTGCCACGCCTGCACCAGACGCTCACCCAGCTCTTCTTTATCCATAAAGCCAAAGCCCAGCACGTTGCAGCCTTCGTTGATGGCGGTCACCCCCTCATCCACGGAGCGCATGCCGTATTTCGCTTTGTAGCCATATTTGGTTTGCGCCGTGATGGCACCCGCGCCGCCGCTGCCGCAGAAGGAGATGCCGAAGGTGGCGTTTTCCGCTTTCATGACGTCGCCGAGTTTCATATCTGCCGCCATACCCGGCACGACAACCGCACGTCCACCCGCTTTTTCCACACCGGCAGCCACTTTCTGGCCTTTACCCAGGCGATCGCCAATCACGACTGTAATCTGTTCCATGTGTTGCTCCTTAAAGGTTGTCTTTCGCGACTTCAAAGTGAACGGAGAGCAGCCAGGCTTCTTCATCAGGAAGGTTGCCAAACTGCGCTACCACTTCACGGGCGAGTCGCATTGAATCCGGTGAAATTTCGTCGAACAGCTCTGCCTCCACTTCCGGTAGCGGCTCGCCGGTCACGGACCGGTGCGCCATCGCGCGGACATGGGAGGTGAGCATCTGTTCCTGTACTGCATTGGGGATGATGTTGTGCCGGGCCAGCAGGGCATAAACCTGCTGCAGCATGGTGTTCGCGAGCTTTTCTGTTTGCTCCGCCTGATCCCCAACGTCGTTCATTACCGCTCCGTTACTCACTGGTCTTACCCCGTTAATGGCTCTGGAATAAAACTAACGTTGGCGATGGCGGGTTTGTAGCGAGTTGTTTTCCACTTCGAAGTGGAAAGGCGAGCCGCAGCAGTGATCTGTGCCACATAAATAGGCTGAATCTGGATAAATCGCTGTATTTACGTGATGAATATCACGTTATCTGACGGCAAATATGGGGAGAGCGAAGCGGAAAAGATTACGAGCCGACTCGTAGAAATGTGACGTGGATAAGGTTTTCTTATGGGGATTCGCTAGAGTGGCGGCGGGTGCTTGAGACTGACCGTCTCAGGCATGGGACGGAAAGTGGAAAGCCCCGCCTGATAAAAAATCAGGGCGGGGGCTCGAAACGACACGTCGGACCGTGGAGTTCGCTACCTCGCCCGCTTTACAGCAAGGAGGCATCCATGAAACGCCAATCCCCAAGTATCAGGGTTTTGATGATTATTTCTTTGACGATAATCATCTTAACGCTGGTGACGAGGAAAACACTGTGCGAGATCCGTTTTCGAAACGGCTCGCTTGAAGTGACCGCGCGGATGGAGTGTCGCTCCGGCCAGTAGGGAGCAAAGATGCGGGGGCGCTAACTGCGCCCCCGCATACGGGAAAGGACGTACAGCTCAGGCACCCAATTAACGATACTTTTTGTGATAGGTGTTGCGCGTCGCGACAAACTGGTCGGCTGCCGCCTGGGCTTCCTTCACTTTGCCTTCGTTAGCGAGCTTCAGCGCGCCGTCAATCTGACCGACCAGCACGTCAAAACCGTGGCGGTAGTCTTTCATCTCTGCGCTGTCTGCCGCTTTGCTTTCCAGCTTTGGCGGTGTCGCTTTTTGCGCGTCCAGCGCCGCTTCACGCATTTTGGTCAAAGCGCCTTTCATTTCCGCCGCATTGTCCGTCTTCTGAACAACCTTCAGGTTTTCACTGAGGATATCCATGTTATCTTCAAGATCGGCAGCAAACGCGGAAGAGCCAAGAACCAGCGTTGAAGCCGCGACGATCGCTAACAGATGTTTACGCATTGCTCACTTCCTTTTTTATTATTAAAACGCTTTTCGGGTATTACTGGCCGGCGATTTTCATTTCCGGCAGTAATACAGAACCACACTGTATATTGCTACGTGTTTCAATATCGTTACCGACCGTAACGATATTGCGCCACATATCCTTCAGGTTGCCGGCAATGGTAATTTCGCTTACCGGATACTGAATTTCGCCGTTTTCGACCCAGAAGCCTGCCGCCCCGCGAGAGTAATCCCCGGTGATGCCGCTCACGCCCTGGCCCATCAGTTCTGTGACGACCAGACCGGTGCCCATCTCTTTAAGCATCTGCTCAAAGTTCAGGCCCTGTCCGGCAATCCGCCAGTTATGAATGCCGCCTGCATGCCCGGTACTTTTCAGCCCAAGCTTGCGCGCGGAGTAGTTGGTCAGCAGCCACTGGGTCAGCACACCGTCTTTGACGATATCACGGCGTTCCGTGCGCACGCCTTCGCTGTCGAATGGCGTAGAGGCCAGCCCTTTCAGCAGATGCGGGTGCTCTTCAATGGTCAGCCATTCGGGCAGGATCTGTTTGCCCAGTGAGTCGAGCAGGAACGTCGATTTACGGTAAACCGATCCCCCGGCAATCGCCCCCACCAGATGACCAAACAGACCGGTCGCCACTTCATTGGCAAAAATGACCGGGGCTTTCATGGTGGAGAGCTTACGCGGCGACAGGCGAGACAGCGTACGCTCGGCACACGCTTTACCCACCCACTCCGGCGACTGCAAATCGCCCAGCGCACGGCCGATGGTGTACGCGTAATCCCGCTCCATATCGCCGTTCTCTTCGGCAATCACGCAGCTTGAGAGCGAGTGACGGGTTGAACAGTAGCCCTGCAGCATGCCATGCGAGTTGCCGAAGACTTTGATGCCGTAATGGCTATTGAAACTGCCGCCTTCGGTATTGGTGATGCGTTTATCCGCCTGCAAAGACGCCTGTTCGGCACGCGCGGCCAGCTCGATGGCTTCATCCGGGGTGACTTCCGCCGGGTGGAAAAGATCGAGATCCGGGGCGTCAAACGCCAGCAGATCTTTATCCGCCACGCCAGCGTAAGGATCCGGGGAGGTGTAACGCGCAATATCCAGCGCCGCCTGCACCGTACGGGCAATGGCATCCGGGCTGAGGTCGGTTGAGGAGGCGCTACCTTTGCGATTCTGGTGATAGACCGTGATCCCCAGCGCCCCATCGCTGTTAAATTCTACATTCTCCACTTCGCCATAGCGGGTGCTCACGCTAATGCCGGTGGTTTTGCTGACCGCCACTTCGGCGCCATCTGATTTACCTGAAGCGAGCGTCAGCGCGGTGGAGACGGCTTCTTCCAGAATCTTACGCTGCGCTTCAACTTGTGAGGTTACTTTCATCGCAAATGCCATACTGTAAGAGAGAGTTAACTGAAGTCTAACAGAGAACCGTTTTTCAGTGCGCGTCTTAACTGGTAACATTAGCCTCTTTTTTTAAGGAGCCTGACATGACTAAGCAGCCCGAAGACTGGCTCGACGACGTTCCCGGTGATGACATCGAAGACGAAGATGATGAGATCATCTGGGTCAGTAAAAGTGAAATTAAACGCGACGCCGAAGAGTTAAAACAGCTTGGCGCAGAAATGGTGGAACTGGGTAAAAACGCGCTGGATAAGATCCCGCTCGACCAGGATCTGCGTGATGCCATTGAACTGGCACAGAAAATCAAAAAAGAAGGCCGTCGTCGCCAGCTTCAGCTTATCGGTAAAATGCTGCGTCAGCGCGACGTCGATCCGATCCGCCAGGCGCTGGATAAACTGAAAAACCGCCACAACCAGCAGGTTGCGCTGTTCCACAAGCTGGAGCAGATCCGCGATCGTCTGATTGAACAGGGTGATGATGCGGTACCGGAAGTCCTGAACCTGTGGCCGGATGCCGACCGCCAGCAGCTGCGTTCCTTGATCCGTAACGCGAAGAAAGAGAAAGAAGGGAATAAGCCGCCGAAGTCCGCGCGCCTGATTTTCCAGTATCTGCGTGAGCTGTCTGAGAACGAAGAGTAATCCTTTCCCCTCACCCTGACCCTCTCCCCAAAGGGGAGAGGGAGAAGAGAGAATGGAGGCCCGGTAAGCGCTAGCGCCACCGGGCTTTTTTTACTCTGCAGCCTCGGCCTTTTTCGCCAGACCGTCCAGCAGCTTCTGATGGATCCCACCAAAACCGCCGTTACTCATCACCAGAATATGGTCACCCGGCTGAGCGGCTTTCACCACCATATCCGCCAGAGCATCAACATCCGCACTCCAGTGCGCAGGCTGAATGCAGGCATCGGCCACTTCAGCTACCTGCCATGGAATATGCTGTGGCTGCAGCAGGAAGACTTCGTCAGCACGTCCTAAGGAAGGCGCGAGATCGTCTTTGCAGATGCCCATTTTCATGGTGTTAGAGCGTGGCTCCAGCACCGCCAGAATGCGCGCGGTACCGCCGACCTTGCCGCGTAACGCTGCAAGTGTTGCCAGAATAGCGGTTGGGTGATGTGCGAAATCGTCATACACCGTCACGCCGTGGGCTTCACCGCGCAACTCCAGACGGCGACGGGCATTAATAAACGAGCCCAGTGCATTCGCCGCGTCCGCAGGCTGAACACCCACATGGCGTGCGGCCGCGATCGCCATCAGGCCGTTGTGCATGTTGTGTTCGCCAACCAGGCCCCACTTCACCTCACCCACTTTCTCGCCGTCGAGCCACACTTCCCACTCCGAGGCATCCACGTTGCGTTTTTTCGCCTGCCAGTGGCCCTGCTCGCCCACCAGTTCCTGCTCGCTCCAGCAGCCCATCGCCATGGTCTGCTTAAGATTGATGTCGTTCTCCGGCAGGATAATACGGCCCTGGCCCGGAACGATGCGCACCAGGTGGTGGAACTGTTTCTGAATGGCTTTCAGGTCGTCAAAGATATCCGCATGATCGAACTCAAGGTTGTTGAGGATCAGCGTGCGCGGGCAGTAGTGTACAAACTTGGAGCGCTTGTCGAAGAACGCACAGTCGTACTCATCGGCTTCGATCACAAAGAACGGACTGTCCCCCAGACGCGCAGACACGTCGAAGTTACCCGGAACGCCGCCGATCACAAAGCCCGGCTTGTAACCACAGGCTTCGAGGATCCAGGTCGCCATACCGGCGGTGGTGGTTTTGCCGTGCGTACCGGCCACGGCGACAACCCAACGGTCGCGCAGGACGAAATCATGCAGCCACTGTGGGCCAGACATGAACGGAATATTGCGTTCCAGTACCGCCTCAACGCACGGATTACCTCGCGTCATGGCGTTGCCAATGATCACCAGATCCGGCGCGGGATCCAGCTGGCTGGCATCATAACCCTGAATCAGAGAGATGCCCTGTTTCTCCAGAAGCGTGCTCATCGGCGGATACACATTGGCGTCCGAACCTGTCACTTCATGGCCCAGCGAGCGCGCCAGCATTGCCAGTCCGCCCATGAAAGTGCCACAAATCCCCAATATATGAATGCGCATACGTCACTATCCTTCTTCAATGTGGCGCACATTTTACTCACATGTTAGCGGGTGTGAAACGCATTTCAGGTAAATCCGTATATTGCTGGCGCGATTCACCACTGCGCTACTATTTGAATATTTGTTAAGATTGTTGGGCATTAGTCGTTTTAGTGAACATACAATCGCTCTACTCACAAAGATGCAGGGAAAGTGTTATGAAAACGTTAGGTGAATTTATTGTCGAAAAGCAGCACGAGTTTTCTCATGCTACCGGTGAACTCACTGCTTTACTGTCGGCAATAAAGCTGGGCGCTAAGATCATCCACCGTGATATCAACAAGGCCGGTCTGGTCGATATCCTGGGTGCCAGCGGTGCCGAGAACGTTCAGGGCGAGGTTCAACAGAAACTCGATCTGTTCGCAAATGAAAAACTGAAAGCTGCACTGCGCGCGCGCGACATCGTTGCGGGTATCGCCTCTGAAGAAGAAGATGAAATTGTCGTATTCGAAGGGTGTGAACACGCGAAATACGTTGTTCTGATGGATCCGCTGGACGGCTCCTCCAACATCGACGTTAACGTTTCTGTCGGTACCATTTTCTCCATCTACCGCCGCGTCACGCCTGTTGGCACGCCGGTGACAGAAGAAGATTTCCTGCAGCCTGGCAGTCAGCAGGTTGCTGCCGGTTATGTCGTGTATGGCTCCTCCACCATGCTGGTCTATACCACCGGCTGTGGCGTTCATGCCTTTACTTACGATCCGTCGCTGGGCGTCTTCTGCCTGTGTCAGGAACGTATGCGCTTCCCGGAGAAGGGCAACACCTACTCCATCAACGAAGGCAACTACATCAAGTTCCCGACTGGCGTGAAGAAGTACATCAAATTCTGCCAGGAAGAAGATAAAGCGACGCAGCGCCCTTACACCTCCCGCTATATCGGTTCTCTGGTCGCTGACTTCCACCGCAACCTGCTGAAAGGCGGCATCTACCTCTACCCAAGCACAGCAAGCCACCCGGACGGCAAGCTGCGTCTGCTGTATGAATGCAACCCGATGGCGTTCCTGGCGGAACAGGCGGGCGGCAAGGCGAGCGATGGTAAAGAGCGTATTCTGGACATCGTGCCAGAAAGTCTGCACCAGCGTCGTTCCTTCTTCGTCGGCAACAACCATATGGTTGAAGACGTTGAACGTTTTATCCGTGAGTATCCGGACGCGTAATACCACTCTCCCGGGGAGCCCGTCTGGCTCCCCAACCCATTTATATATTTTACCGTATAAGTGTTTATAAAAAACACGCTTTAATATTCAGATTCGCTCCTGCATTATTTCCATAACAGTTTGACGGATATTTCCTGGAGCGTAATCGTGATGAAAAACTATTCCCGTGCCAATACCGGCATTGATTTAAATCTTATTCCTGTCTTTATTGAAGTGGTCCGCTGCGGCAGCATGGCGAAGGCCTCTGTCCGTCTGGAGATGTCGCGCCCGGCCGTGAGCCTGGCGTTAAAGCGCTTTAGCCAGCTTTTTGCTGAGCCGCTATTTTTCCGCAAAGGGTTATATCTTGAACCGACTGAAAAAGCGTTAACCTTAACCCGCTCGCTGGAAATATTACTTGGGAATATTCACGAAAATATTAGCGCAATTAATTCGCCGGAGAATAATACCCTGGCGCAGAGTGCACCAGGGCCGGGAAATATTATGCGGCAGTCTGCGTCGTCAGTTTGAATGATGACATGGCTTCCATCAGCTGGCGCGACTGCTCCTCCAGCGAGCGCGTCGCGGCAGAGGATTGCTGCACCAGCGCCGCATTCTGCTGCGCGGTTTCATCCATCTGATTCACCGCAATATTCACCTGTTCAATGCCACGGCTCTGTTCCTGAGACGCGGTAGCAATTTCGCGCATCAGTTTGGTCATGCGCAGCACTTCGGTGGCGATCTCATCCATCGTTTCGCCTGCCTGCTGCGCCAGCTCACTGCCCTCATTGACGTGAGTCTGCGAGTCGCTGATAAGCGAGCGGATCTCTTTTGCCGCATCAGCGCTGCGGCTGGCAAGATTGCGCACCTCGCCCGCAACGACGGCAAAACCGCGCCCCTGCTCGCCCGCACGCGCCGCTTCCACGGAGGCGTTCAGCGCCAGAATATTGGTCTGGAAGGCAATACCGTCAATAACGCTCAGTATGTCAGCAATGCGCGCCGAGCTGCCGGAGATATCACGCATTTTCTCAATCACGTAGCAGACCATTTCGCTGCCGTGATCGGCAGTATCCGAGACAGATTTCGCCAGCTGGTGCGCCTGCTCGGCGTTATCCGCGTTGAGTTTCACCGTGGCGGTGATCTGTTCCATGCTGGCGGCGGTCTGCTCCAGCGAGGTGGCGGTGGATTCCGTGCGCTCGGCAAGATCCCTGTTTCCCGCCGTCAGCTCGCGGCTGCCGGTATCAATTTGCGAGCTGGCATCGCGGACCCGCAGCACCGAGTGCATCAGCGACTGACGCATCCCTTCGATAGCAGCGTTCAGACGGTTAAACTCCTGGCTCGCCGGGGCATTCAGCGTGTGGGTTAAATCCCCCGCGGCGACGTTTTCCAGCTGCGCAATCGACGCCGACAGCGGCTTGAGCAGCATGTGGCGCAACACCAGCCAGGCCAGCACAATGATGCCTGCCGTCAGCAGCGCCGCGACAACGATCAGGATCAGAACCCGCGTTTTGCTCGACTGCACGGCGCTGACTTCCGCTTTCCCGCGCGCGTCGCTCCACATCTGGAACGCCTGCATATCGTTATCAAACTGCTTTGCCACCGGAATGAGCTTACTCTCCAGCAGATCGTAATAGCTCTCTGCGCTCTGTTCGTTCAGCGCTTTCAGCATTGGGTTGATCCCCTGCTGGTTATAAGCCGCCAGACTGGCCGCCACCTTATCCAGCAACTGCTGTCCCTGGGGATCGGCCACGCCTGCGTCGATCACGCCTTTCAGCGTTTTTTGCGCCAGGGCGATCTCCTGATTAATGCTTTTCACCGATTTCGCGGCATCGTCCAGCAGACCAATTTCCATCATTCTGACGGCCTGGCCCGCCTCGTTGCGCGCACGAAGGATCAGCGTATAGCCAGAATTGAGCTGCACCATCTGCTCACCCTGAAGGTGGTTGATGCGCTGAAGTGACGAAGAACTCTGTGTGAGGGCATAAATGCCAATGCCGCTGACAATCAGCAGCAGAAGGGTCATAACGGCCAGTAAAGAGAGCAAGCCGGTACGAATCGATAGCGTTTTAAGCATGATGTTATTTCCGGTAGCGAGATATTTCTGGGCATAAACAAAAAGTATCGGCCGCTACCGGAAAATGTTTATACACGTCATCCTTCAAGCTGCCTCTGCGTTGGCTGCGTCAGCTCACCCCAGTCACTTACTTGAGTAAGCTCCCGGGGATTCGCAGACTTGCCGCCTTGATGCAACTTGAATGATTTAGTGTATAGACTTTAAGCAAATTCAGCATATTATCGCTCTGTTACTGATGTGTTCACGCGGGTAACAGGCGAGCTCTGGCGGTTCTCCCAGAGCACCGTCAGACCGCGCTGCAGGGCAATAAAAATAAACAGTAAAATGCCGATGGCGATTTTCGTCCACCACGAGCTGAGCGTGCCGTCAAAGTTGATATAGGTCTGGATCAGCCCCTGGATTGCCACGCCAAACAGTGTTCCCAGCACCGTCCCCACCCCGCCGCTGAGCAGCGTGCCGCCAATCACCACAGAGGCAATCGCATCCAGTTCAACGCCAACCCCGGCCAGCGCGTAACCCGCCTGGGTGTAAATGGAGAAGACAATCCCCGCCAGCGTCGCCAGCCCGGTGGAGAGCATATAGATGCGAATGGTGGTGCTGCGGGTGGAGATCCCCATCAGGTTGGCCGAGGTCGCGTTGCCGCCAATGGCATAAACCTGATTACCAAACCGGGTGCGATGGGCAAGGAAGATCCCAATCACCACCACGCCCAGCATCAGCAGCCCCATCGCGCTCAGGCGGCCACCGCCGGGGATTTTCCACGCCAGGCTGGAGAGCGTGTCGTACACCGGATGGTTGATCGGGATCGACTCCTCTGATACCAGGTAGCTCACGCCGCGCAGGAAGAACATCCCGGCAAGGGTAATGATAAAGGCCGGGATCTTGAGTGCGTCAATCAGAAGCCCCATAAAGGCGCCAAACGCACAGCCCATCACCAGCACCAGCGGGAAGGCCACCAGCGGCGAGATGCCCCAGAAACCGATCGCTTTGGCGAGGAACACGCCGGTAAAGGCGATCACCGACCCGACAGAGAGATCAATCCCCCCGGAGAGGATCACAAAGGTCATACCGACCGCGATGATGCCTAAAAAGGCGTTATCCGTCAGAATGTTGCAAATTACACGCGTCGAGGCGAACCCCGGGAACTGGGTCAGGCAGTAGAGATAACCCAGCACAAACACGCCCAGCGTGATCATTAACGGTAAATTACGTTTTATCATGGCCACGGATCCCCTTAATGATGCTGACAAAGCGCGGTGACTGAACGATCAGCACGCAGAGCACGACCACCGCTTTCACCACCTGGTTGAGCTCCGGCTGGAACCCGGAAAGCAGGATCCCGGTGTTCATCCCCTGAATGATCAGCGCGCCAATCACCGAGAGCAGCAGGTTAAAACGCCCGCCCATCAGCGACCCGCCGCCAATCACCACCGCCAGGATCGCATCCAGCTCCAGCCACAGCCCGGCGTTGTTGGCATCGGCCCCACGAATATCTGCCGCGACGATCACCCCGGCAATGGCGGCGCACACGCCGCTCAGCACGTAGGTCAGCATCACCATCAGCCGGGTGTTGACGCCTGCGTTGCGCGCGGCGCGAATATTAATCCCCACCGCTTCAATGAACATGCCGAGCGCCGTTTTGCGGGTGAAGAGCCAGAACACCACCAGCGTCACCAGCGCAATGATGACCGGCGTGGGGAAGAAGAGCAGCTTACCGCTCCCGAGCCACGCCAGGTTCGGCGAGTTAAAAGTCACAATCTGCCCCGAGGTGATAAGCTGCGCCACACCGCGCCCGGCCACCATCAGGATCAGGGTGGCAACAAAGGGCTGAATTTTCAGCACCGCCACCAGAATGCCGTTCCACAGCCCGGCCAGCACGCCGGTGCCTAACGCCGCCAGCAATACCACCGGCAGGCTGTGCCCGGCGACGGTCATCGAGGCCGCCGTCGCCCCGGCAATGGCCATCACCGCGCCAACAGAAAGGTCGATCCCGCCGGTGGCGATCACCAGCGTCATGCCAATGGCCAGCAGCGCCACGGGCGCAGCACGGTTTAGAATGTCTATCGGACTGCCGAACAGACGGCCATCCTGCACGATTATCTGGAAGAAATGCGGTGCGACCAGGCTATCGACCAGCAACACCACCAGCAGCGCGGCGATTTGCGGCGTGCCGGTTGGCCAGTTGAAGCGGCGCTTTGTTTCGCCAGTTTGCGAAAGCGAACGAGACATCACGATTCACTCCTTACGCCGCGATGGCATTCATGATTGCCGGAACGGACAGTTTATCCAGCGGGATCTCTGCCACCTGCTTGCGATCGCGCATGATGATGACGCGATCGGCATAGCCCACCAGCTCCTCAAGTTCAGACGAGATGACCAGCAGCGCCAGCCCGTCCGCGCACAGGGTTTCGATAAGGCGGATAATTTCGGCGTGCGCCCCCACGTCAATGCCACGGGTCGGTTCATCGAGGATCAGGAACTGAGGTTTGGTCAGCAGCCAGCGGGAAAGCAGCACCTTCTGCTGGTTGCCACCGGAGAGAAACTCTATTGGCTGTTCCGCGCTCGGGGTACGGATACCGAGCTGGCGGATAAAGCGCTCGGCAATGGCGTTTTGCTCTTTCCGTGGGATCGGACGCAGCCAGCCACGCTGTGCCTGCAGGGCCAGAATGATATTTTCCCGCACCGAGGCGGCGGCAATAATGCCATCCGTTTTTCTGTCTTCCGGGCAGAAGCCCACCCCCAGGCAGGAAGCCTGATGCGGCGAGCGCAGGGCTTGCGGTTTACCTTTGATCAGCGCGGTGCCGCTGTCTGCTGGCTTGATCCCGAAGATCACCTCGGCGGTTTCGGTACGACCCGAGCCTAACAGCCCCGCCAGACCGACAATTTCACCGGGGCGCACCTCCAGGTTAAACGGTGAGATGACCCCTTTCTTACCGAAATCGCTGAACGCGGCGACCGGTTTCTCACTCAGCAGCGTACGCCCGGCGCGCTGGAGTGCATTGGTATCCAGCTCGCGGCCGAGCATCATTTTGACCAGTTCAATCTGCGGTAGCTCGCGCGTTTCGCGGCAACCGACAAAGCTGCCATTGCGCAGCACCGTAATGCGATCGCTCACCTCATACACCTGATCGAGGAAGTGAGTGACGAAGATCAGGCTCACGCCCTGATTGCGCAGCTGACGCATCAGGGTAAAGAGCATCTCCACTTCCTGGGTATCGAGGCTGGCGGTGGGCTCATCAAGGATCAGCACTTTTGCCGAGAGGTCGATAGCGCGACAAATCGCGACAATCTGCTGCATGGCGACGGAAAAACGGTTCAGCGGCTCGCGTACGTCGAGAGAGAAGCCGTAAGACGCCATCAGTTTTGTCGCCCGCGCTTCCATCTCCTTGCGGCGAAGCAGACCAAAGCGTCGTGGCTCCCGGCCAATAAACAGGTTATCCGCCACCGACATATTCGGCAGCAGGTTCACTTCCTGGTACACCGTCCCGATCCCCAGCTGTTGCGCATGGGCGGTATTCTTGGGTGATATGGCATTACCTTCCAGCCAGATGGTGCCGCGATCGGCGTGATAAACCCCGGTCAGGGCTTTAATCAGCGTCGATTTCCCCGCACCGTTCTCGCCCAGCAACGCCATGATCTCGCCGCGTCGCAGGCTAAAATCAACGTTATCCAGCGCTTTTACGCCGGGAAAGAATTTACTCAAGCCCTCTGTGCGGAGGATTTCCTGGTGTTGTTCAGTGGTCATGGTTCCCCCTCACCCTGACCCTCTCCCCGGAGGGGAGAGGGGATTGATCGTGCCAATTGTTAATTTCCAGCTCCGCCCTGCCTTTCTCCCTCTCCCTTCAGGGAGAGGGCTGGGGTGAGGGGCGAGAGGCTTAGTAGCCCATATTTTTCTTCTTCTCTAACTCTTCTTTGGCGGTATCCGGCAGGTAGAGGGTGGATTTGGTGACCGTCACCTTCTCAGGCAGCGTGCCGTCCTTCTTGAATTTCTCCAGCGCATCGAATGCCGGACCGGCCATGTTTGGCGTGAGCTCCACGCTGGCGTTGGCTTCGCCGTCGATCATCGCTTTGTAGATGTCTGGCACGCCGTCGATAGAGCCGGTGAGGATATCTTTGCCCGGTTTCAGGCCCGCTTCTTTAATCGCCTGAATCGCCCCGATCACCATGTCATCGTTGTGGGCGTAAACCATGCAGATGTTCTTGCCGTTGTTTTCAGCCTTGATAAAGCTCTCCATGACCTCTTTACCTTTACTGCGGGTAAAGTCGCCGGACTGAGAACGGATAATTTTAATGTTTGGCGCTTTGGCGATGGCCTCAGCAAACCCCTTCTTACGGTCGATGGCCACGCTCGCGCCGACCGTCCCCTGCAGCTCAACGACGTTACACGGCTTGCCATCCACCTGTTTTACCAGCCAGTCACCAATTAATTGCCCTTCAAGAACGTTGTTGGCGGTTACGGTGGTCATATAGAGAGATTTGTCTTTTACATCGATGGAACGATCGAGCAGGAAGACCGGGATCTCAGCGTCTTTCGCTTCCTTCAGGACAGGCTCCCAGCCGGTCGCCACAACGGGCGCAATAAAGATGGCATCCACACCCTGCGCAATAAACGAACGCACGGCTTTAATCTGGTTTTCCTGTTTTTGCTGACCATCGGCGATCTTCAGCGTAATGCCGCGTTTCTGGGCCTCGCTTTTCGCAACGTTGGTTTCTGCCGCACGCCAGCCTGATTCAGAGCCGACCTGCGAAAATCCTACGGTTAAAGGTGCGGCCATCGCCATAGACGACATGGCTGCCGAAACTGCTGTGACAAGAAGTAAGCGCTTCCACATATGAACGTCCTCGTAGGGTGAGTTATTGTTGGTTAAAAGATGTTCTGCGAAATGACTATAGCCAATGAAATATGTAACGAATTGCGTTACATCACACTTCAGAAAAGTGAATAAAACGTTAATCACAAGTTTGTAATCGCTTTCATTTCTCCATGAAAAATGCGGCTGAGTTTATGGATTTTTCTGTCATGGAATCGGTCTGAAAAGTGAGACGAACGCGGAGAGAAGACGAAAACAGGCGGAGACATTCAGCGCCAGTTGGCTATAATACCTGCCACTTGTTTACCATCCATTTTAAAGGACACAGACATGAGCTTACTCAACGTCCCTGCGGGTAAAGAACTGCCAGAAGACATCTACGTTGTTATCGAAATCCCGGCTAACGCAGATCCTATCAAATACGAAGTGGACAAAGAGAGCGGTGCGCTGTTTGTAGACCGTTTCATGTCTACCGCGATGTTCTACCCATGCAACTACGGTTACATCAACCACACCCTGTCTCTGGACGGTGACCCGGTTGACGTGCTGGTTCCAACGCCATACCCACTGCAGCCAGGCGCAGTCATTCGCTGCCGTCCAGTTGGCGTGCTGAAAATGACCGACGAATCCGGCGAAGATGCGAAACTGGTTGCGGTACCGCACACCAAGCTGAGCAAAGAGTACGATCACATCAAAGATGTGAACGACCTGCCAGAACTGCTGAAAGCGCAGATCACTCACTTCTTCGAGCACTACAAAGACCTCGAAAAAGGCAAGTGGGTTAAAGTTGACGGCTGGGACAACGCAGAAGCGGCGAAAGCTGAAATCATCGCCTCTTTCGAACGCGCTGCTAAGAAGTAATTCTCACTGCAAATCGATAAAGCCCCGCTGGTCGGGGCTTTTTTTTGCCATTGAAAAACAAAAGCACTTCTGACCGTCGCGATCGTGAGCGTTATACATGCTAAGTTTCTTTCTTCAAAGCATAAAGATGGGCTACATAAAGGCGTTTGACTGTTACGGCGAAGACAGTAAATGGCAGTATCTCTGCATCCTGGCATTCCAGCTTGCCTGGTTTTTGGGGTACTTATGGATTCCTTATCGAAGTGATTATGCGATTCTGCTGTTTTTACTGTTTTTCCTGCCCGTCATTTCAAGCAATACGCGGTGCATAAACTACTATGGCCGTTCACGCGCCTTGTGCCTGTTATGGCTTATTGCCCCGTACATCATGCTGTTTGTTCCTCTGTTTTTAACCCGTCGCCGGGATACAGCAGAGAGTTGAAGGAACAAAAAAACAACGCCACCTTTCGGTGGCGTTGTTTTTCTCAGTACTGGTCTCTGTCTAACCAGTTACCGCTTACAATCCGCGTTAACCCTTCGACCGGACGCTGGTAGACGTACATCCACGCACTTCCGTACGGCGTCTGGATCAACTGGCGCGCGTATTCACCGCCCCTGGTGCGCAAGGCATCAAGTTCGGCAAGTGTCGCGTTATCAATACGATAAACTTCACCCTGTACTGTTCCTTCGCCGGGAACCGCGCCTGGATAGTGGCCCAGGCTGTACAACTGGTAGTTCTCGATATTGTAATTCCCCAGCAGCAGGGCATTGGTCATCCAGTGACTGTTGCCTTGCTTGGTTCGTAAACTGCCGTAGACAAATATTCGCATTGCTAAAACTCAAACTGATAGAGCAGATCAAGTGCCTGGTCTACGCCGGACACTGCTTCCAGATATAGCTTAGGCATCAGGCGATAGCGTAACGTGAGAGTTGCCAGCGAGTCAAAGATCCCCACGCCATATTTTACCTGCAGACCCGGCAGTACATAACCGCTGACCACTACCTGCGAGGAGTCACCCACGCCCTGGGTGTCCAGCGCCAGATTACTTACGCCAAACGTCTCACCGATTTTACCCACAACCTGGCCACTTTGTGCAACCCCCAGGCCCACTAACATCGAGGTCATCGCTGCACTGTCGCTTTGGCCGCTATCCAGGCCCTGGCCACGCAGCAGATAAGAGAGCGCTTCCTGCTGTGACATCGCCGGGTCGGAGAAGATCTCCGCCTTCGGCTCGTCGGCCGAACCGGTGACGCGCACGCCCGCAATCACGTCGTTTTCAGTCGCTTCCGGGTTACGAATCGCTTCGATATTCAGCAGCGGCTGATCCGGTGGACCGGAGAACAGCAGTTCACCTTTACGCACAATCAGATCCTGACCATAGGCATGGAAGCGCCCCTCAGGAATATTGATCTGCCCGTTCAGGCCAAGCCCCTGTTTATCCTGCGCCACTTTCAGGTCGCCCGTCAGACGTGCCTTCAGCCCAAACGCGTTCAGACGAACGTTGTTCCCCACGTGCACGGTAAGATTGCTGTTAATCGGGATGCCCGCGCTCTTCTGATCAACCGGCTTGAGGTTGTTGTCGAGCATCACCTCATCACTGGAGACACCTACCGCGCTTTCCGGCACCTCGTGGACCACGATGCGCGCCCACGGCACGTCAACGTTACCGTCGAGGGTAAAGAGGCTTGGCGTCGCTTCAAAGACGATATCCGGCGACACGTCCAGGCGTACCATTGGCGGCACGGTGATCCTCACCTTGCTGCCTTTCGCGGCGATACGGGCGCGCCAGTTATCAAGCTGGCTCCAGTCGGCGTCGCCGCTGAGGTTGATTTGCCCCTGCTGGGTCAGCACCGAACCGTTCAGCGTTGAGCTCATCCCGTTGAAGTTCATCGTAATCTGGCTTGGCTGCATATCGAACGGCATAAAGTTACCGTCGATATCCACGCCGTTGAGTTGCATCTGGCCGAACAGCTGCGGGCTTTGCGCGTCCCCCGCCAGCCGCAGGTTCGCGTTGAGCAGCCCCGCCGCTTTTTCACCGCGCGAGAAAATCGGGTTAACCATCGCCAGGTTGAAGTTGCGGATAGTGACGTTCCCGCCCAGATTACGTCGCCCTTGTGGGTCGGTAATCTGCACCTTACCGTCAAACTGACCGTTGTTGGTCAGGCGGATAAGCCACCCCAACTCTGCCCGGTTGTTGTGCAGATCGGCGCTCAGGTTCAGGGTATCAAACGCCACCGGCAGCGGCGCGTTGTTGACATCCTGTGTCACCTTCACGTTGCGGCCAGAAAGCGTCACGCTGCCCTGTGGCAGCCCCTCTTTGGTGGTATCCCAGGCCACATCGGCCTTCCCGCTAAAGACGCCGCTCGCCTGGGTGGTATCCGGCATGAACGGTTTTAACATCGCCAGATCAAAACGATTGAGGGTGATCTGCGCACGCCCTTCTGCCCCGGCGTCAATGGTTTGCGGCACACACAGTTCCGCATTCGGGTTAGTCCAGCAGTGCGGCCCGATACTGATTTTTTGTTCGGCATTGCGGTAGTCCAGGGCAATCGCGCGTGACAGCACCAGTGGCCCAACCGGGGTATTGAAACGGGTGTTGTCGAGCGTCCCTTTCCAGCGCTCCGCTTTGCGGTCGAAGCTCCCCGTCAGGTGAAGCTGCCCGGAAACCGGCTCGCCCTGCACGCGCAGCTGGAGGTCGTGCTGCTTCTCGTTGCCTTTGGCATCCAGGGTCACCAGATTAATGTTCACGTCCGGCTGAGAAATGCGCTCCACGCGCAGGTTCAGGTTACCGCCGATCTGGTCGGTGGATTTCACATCCCCGTCAACGCGAACCCGGGCGACGGACAGCTCCTGCCAGCGCAGGTTACTGGCGGTGATATCCGCCAGCAGCTGCGGCGCATCCACCGTGCCGCGCACCTTAAGCAGCCCCTTCGCCGTACCACCAAGGCCCGGCAGGGCGTTATCCAGATTCGGCGCATCGATAGTGGCGTCGAGGTTGAGCTCTTTCACCCCCAGCTCGCCTTTGATATCCGCCGTGTTGCGCCCCAGCGCCACGTGCAGACCCGGGATCATCCACTGCAGGTAGCTGTTGCCTTTGAGAGAACCTTCAACGTTAACCTTGTTCTGCTTCACGTTACCGGTGAGCTTAATTTCCGGGACATCCATCTGCCACGTGCCGCCGTACAGGCTGCCACGGGTTTTGATGAGACCATCCAGTTTTGACGGCCAGTCCGGCACCTCTTTCGCCGTGTTAATCCCCGAGAGCTTCAGCTCACCGCGCCAGCTGATCGCCTGCTGCCAGTCGAGCAGCGCGGTCAGCTCGGTTTTGCCTTCCAGCGCCGCTACGGTCAGTTTGTCGAGATTAACCTGCTGTTCATTGCCTTTTGCATCCAGCGTGATCGTGGCTGGCGGCACACCTTGCCCCTTCACGGCGGTGCGGAACGACAGGGTGTAATCGGTCATCTTGCCGCTCAGCTTCAGCTTCAGGTCATCGGCCTGGAACTGTTTTTCGCCGGTGAACGGCCAGTACAGCTGCTTGCTGACCACCTCAAGATTAAGCGGCAATCCGGCTTCCGCCAGCTGGGTTTGCGCCCGCAGGACCATGTCCACCGGGCCGGAGAGATTCACCCCGACATCCAGCTTGTCGCGTAGCGCGCCGCCCACCTTAACCTTCACCTTTTCGCCTTTCAGCGGGTCGATGTTGAGCGCGCTGTTCAGGGTAATATCCACCGGCCAGTTGTCACGCAGCAGGGCATGACCCGAGGCATTGACAGAGCCCTGGTTGGTGTCGATATCCAGCGCATCGAGCTTCATGTTGCCGTCGATGCTGCTGACCTTCAGCAACATGTTATAGACCGTGAGATCGGTGTCACCGGTCAGACGCAGCTGCTCGCCCTTGAACGCTTCGATATTCAGGTTCAGCGGCAGATGCACGTCCGTCATCTCCGGCAGGACGGGCTTCGAGAACAGATCTTTCAGCGTTTCACCCAGCGGTTTCTCTTCCGGCTGTGGGTTCTGGATCTTCGGCTCGACAATCTCTTCCTGCGCCACGTCCGCTACCTTCGGCAGCGCGATCAGCAATCCCTGCAAGGAGGTTGGCGTCAGGGTGAGGTTTTTCTCCTGCCAGCGCAGGCCGGAGGTGAAATCCATCACCGACACGGTGGTGTCGTCGATTTTGATATTCACGTTGTCCAGCGCCACCCGATAAAGGGCGATGGGGTACGGTGTAGAGAGATTCAGCGGGCCGCTGTCCTCTTCTTCAACCGGCGCTGATTTCGGCATTTTCTTCGAATCAATCGCCACGTTCACATCTTTTAGCGACAGATCGTTGACGCAGAGCTTACTGTCCCGCAGGCAACCCAGCCTGACGGCAAGGTGAAACTCGCCCGCGTTGACCGCAACGCCAGGCTGCTCGTAGCGAATATTCTTCAGATGTAGATCGCGCCAGCCGCCCGTGACCTGGCCGATTTCCAGCCCGGGTACCCAGCGGTTCGCCGCGTTAAACAGCAGATGCAGGCCGGTTGTCGTTCCCACCAGAAACGCCACCGTACCGAGCAGCAGCACGATAAAAATCAGTACTCCGAGGCTTATCTTCTTCCATAAACTCATAATTCAGGCCCCAGACCGATGTAAAACTGTAAACCGTGTTCTTCTTTGTCACCCACCGGCACGGCGAAGTCGAGCTTGATGGGCCCGACGGGTGACTGCCAGCGCACGCCTACGCCCGCGCCGGTTTTGAAATCGCTGCGGCGGATATCGCTTACCGCTTCGCCGCCGTCCACAAACATCGCGCCCCACCATTTTCCGCTGACGTTGTACTGGTACTCCAGCGAGCCGGTCGCCAGCTTGGAGGCCCCGATCAGCTTACCGTCATCATCTTTAGGCGCGATGGATTTGTATTTATAGCCGCGGATACTGCGGTCGCCCCCGGCGAAGAAGCGCAGGTCAGGCGGGACTTTGTCGAAGTCGCCGGTTTCAATCCAGCCGAGGTTGCCGCGCATCACAAAGCGGTGTTTGTCATACAGCGTGCGGATCCAGACGTTTTGCGCCTGAATCACCGAGAAATCCACATCGGAACCCCACATGGTGTTGGAGTAATCGATAGAGTAACGCTGGGAATCCCCCCAGGTCGGCATCAGGCCACCGCGTGAGCGGGTACGGCTGATCATCACCCCCGGATAGAGCAGCATGGTGGTGTTGGTGACGTTGGCCTGGGTAAAGTGGTCAAGACTCCAGCGCAGGTTAATGGCGCGCTGCCAGCCGCTGGAGAGATCCCAGAAGCGGGATACAGCAAGCGTGGTGGAATCAGACTCAGTATCGTTCAGATCGGTACGCTTAAAGCCCCCCTGAACCAGGTAGTACTGCTCAAGCGGGTTTTTCAGCAGCGGTATTTTGTAGCTGAAGTCGAGCTGCTGTTCCGGCGAAGAGATACTGGCGCTGGTGGTCAGGCTATGGCCGTACGAGTTCATCCACGGCTTTTTCCAGGTCGCCCTCACGCGCGGCCCCACGTCCGTCGAATAGCCAGCCCCGGTCTCAATGGTGTTTTCGGTGCGGGGTGAAACCACGCCGTGCAGTGGTAATACCTTGGTTTTGCGTGATTTTTCAAACTCTGGTGCGACAACCACCGAATTAAACCACCCGGTTGCCGACAGGCGGCGGTTCAGCTCGGCCAGATCGCGCGACTGGTAGTAGTCACCCTTTTTGAACGGCACGAGGTTTTGCAGATACTCTTCACGAATTTGCGAGCCTTCGAACGTCACATCGCCAAAGCGGTAGCGTTCGCCGCTGTCGTAGTCGATATCCCAGAAGGCCTGGCGTCGGTCCAGCGCAATGCCCAGCTGGCTTTTATTGAACTGGCTGTCGAAGTAGCCCTTACGTAAGGAGACGCTGGTTAGCGATTTTTTGAAACTGTCGTAATCACCGTGATTCAGTACGGTACCGATTTTAGGTCGCGTGCTGAGCAGATCCAGGTAATCGCGATCGGTACGCGCGCCGCCGCGTAACACCACATTGGTGCCACCAATCAACACCGGCTCCCCCGGTGAAACGCGGGCAATAAGCACCTGCCGCCCCTTCTTTGGCGGCGGGCGGAGATCGAAATCGATGGTAGGTTCGTAATATCCCAGCGCTTTTAGCCCTTCGCGGATAGCATCATCCACGCGCGCGCGAAAACGCCGGTCTGGCGTCACTTCGTCACTTTCAATCGTCGACAGCTGTGCGCGCACGTTTTTTTCCAGCGCCCCGGATAACCCCTCAACCTGCAAACGGACATTCGCCGCGCTGGCAACCCCGCTTGTCAGCAACACACTGACCAAACATAACTGGCGGATTTTTGTCACGTTCTCTCCTGAATATCCCTGTTTCCACCCTGGAAGCAAATGAAGTGCCGCTCCGCGGCAAAAGACGGCCTGTTAGCCAAAAAACCCAATTCTCGGGTTGAAAAAGGGTGTAACACCCAAATATTTCTTATGATTAAATCTAGACTCATTCAGCGCATTTATTGTGTTCAATTAAACGCTTCGTGACAACCTTAACCGAAACATCGCACCCCGGGAGGCCCCATCGTGAGTTTATTCGACAAAAAGCATCTGGTTTCACAAGCAGATGCATTACCGGGACGCAACACCCCTATGCCAGTCGCAACCTTACATGCCGTGAATGGCCATTCCATGACCAACGTACCTGAAGGCATGGAAATCGCCCTGTTTGCCATGGGCTGCTTCTGGGGCGTGGAACGCCTCTACTGGCAGTTGCCTGGCGTCTACAGCACCGCGGCGGGCTACACGGGCGGATATACGCCAAACCCCACCTACCGCGAAGTTTGCTCCGGCGAGACCGGTCATGCTGAAGCCGTACGCGTGGTATACGACCCGTCCGTCATCAGCTATGAACAGCTGCTGCAGGTGTTCTGGGAAAACCACGACCCGGCGCAGGGTATGCGTCAGGGCAATGACCATGGCACCCAGTATCGTTCGGCGATTTATCCGCTCACGCCTGAGCAGGAAGCCGCCGCACTCGCCAGTAAGGAGCGTTTCCAGCAGGCCATGCGCGACGCAGGTGATACGCGCGAGGTGACAACGGAAATCACCACCGCGAAACCGTTCTACTATGCCGAGGATGACCACCAGCAGTATCTGCACAAAAATCCGTACGGCTACTGCGGAATTGGTGGCATCGGCGTGTGCCTGCCGCCGCAGCTTGCCTGATTACTGATCCAGCGCCACGCGAGCCGCGTGGCGCGTGGCATTACTGACTGAGCCGTAATCCATGACTTTGCCCTGCAACAGCAGGTTATAGACCGGCGCCTGTGGTCGGTTGAGCCGCGTTTGCAGCAGGTGTACGGCCTCTATCCCCAGTTCACGGCAGGGCACCGTGACGCCCGTGATCGGCTTTTCCAGACGGTGCGCTAAATTCCATGCAAAATCGGTCGTAATGAGCGAAATGTCTTCCGGAATGCGCAGCCCGTGGCGCGTTAGCGCCCTGATCACCCCCTCCGTCATGCTGGTACTGTTCGGGAAAATCACCTCTGGCCACTGCGATCTGTCATGACTTAACAGCCATGCATCCAGCGCCCGCTCGGCCTCCTCTGCCGTAAACCACTCTGTTACCAGCAAATCACGCTGGGGATCAAAGGCCACGTGAAAATGGCGGTACGCCTCTTTAATGCCGTCCAGACGCGCATACAGCGTCTCACGCCGCAGGCAGGTGAGCGTGAGCACACGGCGGTGCCCCTGCTCAAAAAGGTACTGCATGGCGGTGAAACCAATCGCCCGGTGATCGGGTGACACGGCGTCCAGCACCCGATCCCGATCAACGGAGTTAATCAATACGCAGGGCTTATTCAGCGTGCTCGCCAGTTTAAAGATGGTGGAATCATCAGTCCCAATAATAATTATCGCGTTGATATTCTTATGGCTGGCCTTTTCCATAAATAATTTCACGTCCGCGTGCTGCTCTTCTAAGCCACAGCAACTGACCCACACGTTATGCGGGGCGCACGCTTCTGCAATGCCTTTGGTCACTTCCAGATAAAAAATGTCTCCACGTCCCTGAAAGGTTCTTTCCGGGGCAAAAACAGCGATACCGTTAATTAACAGCCGTCCGCTTGCCATTGCCTCCAGTACACCTAATTCACGCGCGGTGCGAACGATCGCGTCACGGGCTTTATCGCTGGCATAAGACTTGCCGCTTAATACCCGCGAAACCGTGCTGACGGAATACCCCGTCAGGGTCGCAATCTCCTCCATTTTTAACCTGCCCGGCATAGTGTGACCTCGCTCTCAATCAGTTTTTGCAAATATTTGCAGAAACAGCGCTTTGATTTTAAAACCAAATTTCAGAGAGCCTGGAGATTACTTAAACAGCTTGCGAGTATTCTCACAAAAACACATTGTCGCTGCGGCTCCCCTTTCCTATTTTCCGGTCATCCCTCATTTCAACTGAAATTAAGGTGTGACATGGAGAAGGTACGTTTTGGCATTATCGGAATAGGTAATATCGGTACGGTCCACGCGCGTTATTTACTGGCGGGGACGGTCAGTGACGCCTGCCTGGCGGCGGTTTGTGATAATGCACCGGAAAAGCACCCGGCCATTCGCCAGCTGGTCGGCTCCCTCCCCCTCTTCAGCGACGCGCAGGAGATGCTCCAGAGCGGGCTTATCGACGCGGTGATTGTCGCGACGCCGCACTACGAGCATCCGCGTCTGTCGATGCTGGCGATGCGCCACGGCATCCACACCCTGTGTGAAAAACCGGCGGGCGTGTATACCGCCCAGGTTCAGGAGATGAACGCCTGCGCCCGGGAGTGTGATGTGGTGTTCGGCATCATGTACAACCAGCGCCCGAACCCGCTCTACCAGAAGGTGAAAGATCTGATCGACAGCGGCGAGCTGGGTGAGATCCGCCGCTCCAACTGGATCATTACCAACTGGTATCGCTCGCAGAGCTACTACAACTCCGGCGGCTGGCGCGCTACCTGGAAAGGAGAAGGCGGCGGCGTACTGCTCAACCAGGACCCGCATCAGCTCGATCTCTGGCAGTGGCTGGTTGGCATGCCGGTCCGTCTGCGCGCGTTTTGCCAGTTTGGTAAGCACCGCGACATTGAAGTGGAAGACGAGGTCACCGCCTACGCCGAGTATGCCAACGGTGCGACGGGCGTGTTTATCACGACCGTGGCAGAAACACCGGGGACCAACCGACTGGAGATCGTCGGCGATCGCGGCAAGGTGGTCGTCGAAGAAGGGAAACTGCGCTACTGGCGGCTGCGGGAATCCGAAACCGCCTTCAACGCCCGCTGGCAAAACGGCTTTGGTGAACCGGAATGCTGGGAGGTCACGCTTCCCGTCGGCCCGGAATGCAGCGAACACCACGTCATTACCGCCAATTTCTGCGGCGCCATCCTGCGCGGCGAGCCACTCATTGCCCCGGGGCTGGAAGGGATCCACGGGTTAACGCTCTCCAACGCCATGCACCTCTCCACCTGGACCGACGACTGGGTCGACCTCCCGCTCAACGAGAAACAGTATCTGCGCTTGCTTCAACAGCGTATCAGCACCTCAGTGGCTAAAGAGACCGCCAGCGTCACGCTGGATGCCTCCGGCACCTGGTAACTCAGGAGAAGAAACGATGTTAAATGTCGCTATCGTGGGAACAGGAAATATCTCGCATAACCATATTCAGGGTTATTTGCAGTTTGGCCAACGCTGCCGGATCGTCGCGCTGGTCGATATTTACCCGGAAAAAGCCCACGAGAAAAAAGCACGCTACAACCTGACGGACGCACGGGTGTATGAAAGCCATCAGCAGATGCTGACGGCAGAGCCAGATATCGATATCGTCGATGTCTGCACGCCGCCCTACGTTCATGCAGAGATAAGCATTAATGCCCTCAATGCGGGTTGCCATGTGCTGTGCGAAAAACCGATGGCCGCCTCGCTGGAGGAGTGCGACGCCATGATCGCCGCACAACAGGCCAGCGGGAAATTGCTCGCCATCATCGCTCAAAATCGCTTTACCGATGCCTTCTGGCGTTTAAAAGCGGCGCTGGATTCGGGCCTTGCGGGCAACGTGTGCCATGCCCAGGTGGACTCGTTCTGGTGGCGCGGACACTGCTACTACGACCTGTGGTGGCGCGGCACCTGGGAAAAAGAGGGTGGCGGCTGCACCCTTAACCACGCGGTGCACCACATCGACGCCATTCAGTGGATGCTGGGCTTTCCGTCCGAGGTGGTGGCTATGATGACCAACGTGGCGCACGACAACGCTGAAGTCGAAGATCTCAGCGCCGCAATTTTTAAATACCCCAGCGGTGCACTCACCCAGCTAACCGCCTCGGTCGTGCACCACGGGGAAGATCAGAAAATCATTATCCAGGGTGAAAAGGCGCGCATCTCCGCCCCGTGGCAGGCCTTTGCCAGCGTCAGCGCTGATAACGGCTTCCCCCAGGAGGATCGGGACCTGGAGCGGGAAGCGCAGCTTAACGCCGTTTTTCACGAGACACCGAAGCTCGAATGGACGTTACACACCGGGCAGATTAACGACCTGCTTTATGCCATTGAGCACGGCACGGCGCCGTTAGTGGATGGCCTGCAGGGTAAACGCTCGCTGGAGTTGATAACCGCGATCTATAAATCCGCCATCACCCGCTCCGTGGTTTCGCTGCCGATTCAACGCGATGACCCGTTTTACCGTACCGGTGGGACCAACGCCCTCGCCCCCCGTTTTTATGAAAAATCCGCAAGCGTCGCCAACTTCAGCGAAGTCGGGGCGATTCCCCTGGGCAAAAATCTGGATGAAGGAGTAACACCATGAACAAAAATGACGGCATGAACTACGCGCCGGTGGGTAAACCTCAGCCCGTTGTCAGGGAAGGAGAGTTTGTCTTTGCCGCTGCCGCGCTCGACCACGGTCATATCTACGGCATGAGCAACGGCCTGATTGAAGCGGGCGCCACGCTGAAATGGGTCTACGACCCCGATCCGGCAAAAGTGGACAAATTCATTCAGCAGTATCCGCAGGCCAGGGTTGCAGACTCCCTGGATGTCATACTCGCCGACGACGAGGTGCGTCTGGTGGCTGGCGCCGCCATTCCCGCGGAGCGCTGCGCGCTGGGGCTGAAAGCGATGGCCGCAGGCAAAGACTACTTCACCGATAAAGCGCCCCTTACCACCCTTGAACAACTGGCGGATGCCAAAGCCATGGTGGAAAAAACGGGCCGGAAATACGCCGTGTACTACAGCGAGCGCCTGCACGTTGAGAGCGCGGTCTTTGCCGGACAACTGGTGCAGCAAGGGGCCATTGGCCGCGTCGTACAAACGCTGGGGACGGGCCCGCACCGGGAAGGGACCGGCCGCCCGGACTGGTTCTACGATCGGCGCTATTTCGGCGGCATTCTGTGCGATATCGGCAGCCACCAGATTGAGCAGTTCCTGTTTTACACCGGCAACAGCGACGCCTCTGTGGTGGCAAGCCAGGTACGGAACGTTAAACACCCGCAGTATCCCGCCTTCGAAGATTTTGGCGATGCCATGCTGAAAGGGGAAAACGGCGCCAGCGGCTATTTCCGCTGCGACTGGTTTACTCCTGACGGGCTCTCGACCTGGGGCGATGGCCGCCTGACGTTGCTCGGCACCGAAGGCTATATCGAGATCCGCAAGTATGTCGATCTTACTCGTGGCGAACAGGACGTGGTGTATCTCGTCAATAAAGAGGGAGAGTTCCGTTATCCGGTCGCCGGCCAGGTCGGTTTCCCGTTCTTTGGCGAACTGATCCTCGACTGTTTGCATCGTACTGAACATGCCATGACCCAGGCTCACGCCTTTAAGGCGGCGGAGCTCTGCGTGAAGGCACAGATGCTGGCCAACGCCACGAACTAACAGGAGGCGACAATGAAGCTCCTGAACACGGCGGTGATCGGCGCCGGAGCGATTCACGGTTGCCACGTGAATGCGCTGCGCCAGCTCCCCAACGTTGCGCTGCGCGCGCTGGCAGATATCGACAGCGTCAAAGGTCTGAAGCTGGCATTGGGCTATCAGTGCCGCTTCTACCAGGATTACCGGGAAATGCTGCTGGATGATGCCATCGACGTGGTCCATATCTGCACGCCGCACTTTGAGCATAAAAGCATGGTTCTGGCGGCCCTCGCCGCCGGAAAGCATGTTTTTTGCGAAAAACCGGTGGGCATGAACAGCAGCGAACTGGTGGATATCTCCCGCGCCGCTGACCAGGCGTCGGGTCTGCTCGGCGTGTGTTATCAGAACCGGCTCAACCCCACCAGCCTGCGCATTCGTCAGGCGCTGGACGAAGGCGAGCTGGGAAAAATGCTCAGCATCAAAGCGGTGCTGACGTGGTCACGCTCGGGCGCGTACTACACCCAAAGTCCGTGGCGTGGACGACTGGCTACGGAAGGGGGCAGCCTGCTGATCAACCAGGCCATTCATACTCTCGACCTGATGCAGTGGTTCGCCGGCGGCGTGACGCGTGTGAAAGGCGTGGTGGATAGCGGTGAGCTGGCGGACGTGACGGAAGGCGAAGACAGCGCGATGGCCACGCTGCACTTTGCTAACGGCGCCCGCGGCCTGTTTTACGCCAGCAACTGCAATACCACCGATTCCCCGCTTCTGATGGAGATCCACTGCGAGCAGGGCTCGCTGCTGCTGAACGACAACACGCTCTGGCGCGTGACGCCGGGCGAGCGCGTCCGGCTCACCTGCGACGACTCCCCGGACGGTTCGGTCAAAAGCTACTGGGGCCTGGGCCACCAGCAGGCGATCCGTCGTTTTTATCAGGCTATCACCCACCCCGGTTACACGGATTACACCGATATCGGTGAAGCCGGGAAATCACTCACCCTTGTGGAGGCTATTTATCGATCATCTCAATTACGGCAATGGATAGAAATCACTAAATAGAACGTAATTTGTATTCCAGCAGTAAATAAAAAACGACCCGGCAGAACGGGTTAATCATTACCCTACACTGGATATTATTATGGTCAAACCAACTGAACGTAGAGTGGGTTATGGCGTGGCGCTCGGCTACGGTATAACCGATCTGTTTGGCGGAGGCGCTTTCGCCATTATCGGCACCTGGCTTTTATTTTTTTACACCACCTATTGCGGGCTCTCTGTCGTCGAAGCGGGTTCGATATTTGCTATTGCCCGCGTCATTGATGCGTTATTAAGCCCGATTATGGGTTATATTACTGATAATTTCGGTGATACCTGGCTCGGGCGTAAATTTGGCCGTCGCCGCTTCTTTTTATTACTCAGTTCGCCCTTAATGTTTCTGTATGCCCTGCTGTGGCTGACAGACATGGGTTACTGGTATTACCTGGGCACTTACCTCTCTATTGAGCTATTGTCAGCGATGGTGCTGGTGCCCTGGGAAACCCTGGCCGCAGAAATGACTAACCGGTATGAAGAGCGTAGCCGTCTCTCCGGCGTGCGCATGATCTGCTCCCAGCTCGGCGGCTTTCTTGCGGTTTCCGTACCCGGCGTCATTATGCAGTTCACGGGGAAAGATAATCCGTTTACCTATACGCTTACCGGGCTGATATTCTCCTGCGTCTTCTGTATTGCGGTATTTATTACCTGGTACACCACCTGGGAAGCGAAAGATGTGCAACAGGAGTCCACGTTTAAAGTGGATAATCAGCGCAGCAGCGGAATCGTTAATCACCTGAAATATCTGGTGCTGGATCTCTTTTCCTCTTTCCGTATTCGTGCGTTTCGCCTGCATATTATTATTTATATCTTTTCGTTTACGGCGATGGACGTATTCGGTTCGGTGTTTACGTATTATGTCGTGTATTGCCTGAGCCAGGACGCGGCAGCCGTGTCGGGCTGGCTGAGCGTTGCGGCTTTCGCCTCGGTACCTGGCACGTATGGATTTATGCTGCTCCTGAACCGGCTGAACATGACGCCGTCTGGCGCCCTGCGTCTCTCCTACAGCTGTATTTTCCTGGTCCTGGCGTTCCTGTTTACGGTCTACCTGACCAAAACCCAGGTGCCCACACTGCTGTTCTCGGCGGTCTTTATCCTGCTCGGTGCCGCGCGCTCTGGCCTCTATTACATACCGTGGAACATCTACAGCTTCATTCCTGATATTGACGAGATGGTGACGCAGCAGCGCCGCGAAGGGATTTTTGCCGGGGTGATGGTCCTGACCCGCAAAAGCACCGTGGCGATCGCCATCATGATTATTGGCCTGGTCCTGCAGGAGTCCGGCTTTGTGAAGGGCGGCGGCGCACAGCCTGAAAGCGCGCTGGGGGCGATTATAGGGCTGATGATCTTCGCGACGGCAGCCCTGCTGGCGGTGAGCTTCTTCACTACCTATAAGTTCAAGCTTACCCGCGAGACGCATAAACTGCTTCTCAAGGAGATTGCCCGCCGTAAACTGGGCGGTGATTACCGCGACTGTGATGCCAATACCCGTGTGGTGATAAAACAGCTCACAGGCTATGAGTACGATCAGGTGTGGGGAGGCGATGCTGCCCGTCGTGCGGTGAACAACGTCGGGTTATCAGCCGCAAAATAGAGCGTCTCGCCGGGCCGGTTCACCGCCTGCCCGGCCTCTTTTCACTATGCTTGAACTTTTTGGTGGGCATCTTTTTGAAACGCAATAAAGGGAAGTGTGAGAACTTTATTATTAGCGAGAAAGAAATCCCCTGGTATATTTAAATTATAGGGGATGTTATTTGCAGAAAGACTACTTAACTGACTGTTTCAAGTATTTCCTTTAAAAAATCACTTAAGTTATCAAAGGAACCAAATATCTTTTCCGTTCCCACATTATCTCTAATTTGATACACATTCTCCTCAAGATCATACGTGAAAAAAGAAATGCTATCCTGACCTATTACAACGCGCTTAGATAAATCAGCATTAACATATATGTCGTTATTCCTAAAATTATCGTTATAAAGAAAGATATTATTGACAGGAACATTACCCTCTTCAAACTGAAGCGCAAAACTATAAAGCATTACTCCATCAAACTCAAAGCCATCCATTTTTGTCAGAAAATACAAATAGTCAGGTTGGTTTTTCAAAAAAATCAAAATATCATTATTTATACCTTCAAGAACAGGTGATAAATCAGCGCTTGAAGAATTAGCTTTAATCATTGACTCCAAAAAATTTGAGCTAACTGGCGGATGGATTCTATATCCATTATCTTCCATTAATGCAGAAAGCTCATTTACCATCATGTCGATATCTTTTTCCATTATGTCATCCTCACTTTGGATAAATTGTACCTTGAGGTTTAACCCACGGAACTATTTTGGTTTCACCAACAACCATGTTTCTTGTTATACTAAATTGATAATTAGTCAATGCTTGATGATATGGATCATTTTTCATCAGTATCAAATTATCAAAATCATTTGTGCCACTATCATCTAAAGGTAGCTTATGATGTACTTGCCATCCATCTGGATTTCTACCAGTACTCATACGTTCAAGCATTTCGGGAGAGAATTTATTCATTGCTTCAGGGGTATTAGATAACTCTTTAAGAAAAGACTTCCTTACAGTACTATTGAATTCTTTTCTCAATATTGCCGTCTCTTCTACCGTTCTTTTAAAATAGTTAATCTGTGTTATTTCAACACTCTGTAGTAATACAGAATCCCCACGAACTTTGCCTACAAATTTGGTTATATCCTGGACTTCACCAAGCTCAATAGGTCGTTTCGCTAACAGAATTGAAGCCGCCGCAATAGCTGTACCTGCTGTCTGTTCATTCAATACTTGATCATATCCCTTAACAGCATCTCCACCTAACTGCTCAGCTGTTTTCCTGAAACCTTCAACGTTACCATTGTAGACACCGCCAGCCGCAAGTAGACGTACTGCGGCCTTGCTGTTAATTGCCTGGTATGTCGGCTCAGAAGCGGGGGCTGATATGCCACCTGAGAAAGATAAAGCAAACGAAGTTGGGCGGGGCTTTCCTGAACGGTAGTATCTGCACCCTACAGAATTCCTGTACTCTCTCAGGATCTGTTCAGCCCCATTCATTTCAAACACATGGTCATTCCTGCAGATAAGCTGGCCTTCTTCATCAATATAGAAAAGTTCTCCAGGGGAACCGTAACGGTTTAACATCACAACTTCACCTCTGAAGACAAGGTATCTCAGCCGCCTTTCTGTGTTGAATCCATAAGAATGATTGTTCTGATAAGCGTAGCTACGTGAACAGGATGGTCGTGGCCTGAGCCCTTCGACATGATAATGATCACGGTACCTGTCATCGAATTCATACTCCTGTCTGATGTAATCCCATGTGACAGAAGGGCGAGTAATCAACTCATACTTCTCTGGTTCAAGGTTATCCCTGGACAGGTAAAACACGTTAAATCCCGGTAAGCTAAAACTCATACCAACTCCTTTTGGTAACGATCTGCACATTTTATAACCACAACGTATTGAAAACAAACGATTGTTGTGACCTGCTCCCGCGGATTTCACATGAGTACATCAAAATGTGACCTCTGGCAGGTTTACATCTCTTTACGCTATACTACCCGCTGAAATAATCAGCTCAACGCTACGAGCTGACGTTCAATGTGTTTCCACACAAATGGTATCAACTTCCCTTCCGAGGATCTGGCGAGAAGCCGGATAAACTATGTTAAACAGTATTTTAGTAATACTTTGTCTGATAGCCGTCAGCGCATTTTTCTCGATATCCGAGATCTCGCTGGCCGCGTCCCGTAAAATCAAACTTAAGCTGCTTGCCGACGAAGGCAACATCAATGCTTCCCGTATCCTGAAGATGCAGGAAAATCCTGGAACGTTCTTCACCGTGGTACAAATTGGCCTGAACGCGGTCGCTATTCTCGGCGGTATCGTGGGGGATGCAGCGTTTTCTCCGGCCTTTTACAGCCTTTTCGTCCAGTACATGTCCGCCGAACTTGCCGAGCAGATGAGCTTTATTCTCTCCTTCTCGCTGGTCACCGGGATGTTCATCCTGTTCGCTGACCTGACCCCGAAACGCATCGGTATGATTGCGCCAGAAGCTGTGGCTTTGCGTATCATCAACCCGATGCGCTTCTGCCTGTTCGTGTTCCGTCCGCTGGTGTGGTTCTTCAACGGCCTGGCGAACGTCATCTTCCGCATCTTTAAACTGCCGATGGTGCGTAAAGATGACATCACCTCCGACGACATTTACGCCGTTGTAGAAGCCGGTGCGCTGGCCGGGGTGCTGCGTAAGCAGGAGCATGAGCTGATCGAAAATGTGTTCGAGCTGGAATCCCGTACCGTGCCCTCTTCCATGACGGGCCGTGAAAGCGTGATTTGGTTCGATCTGCATGAAGACGAGCAGAGCCTGAAGAATAAAGTCGCGGAGCACCCGCACTCTAAATTCCTGGTCTGTAATGAAGATATCGACCACATCATCGGCTATGTGGATTCCAAAGATCTGCTGAACCGCGTGCTGGCGAACCAAAGCCTGGCGCTCAACAGCGGCGTGCAGATCCGCAATACCCTGATTGTACCGGACACGTTGACGCTCTCTGAAGCGCTGGAAAGTTTCAAAACCGCCGGTGAAGACTTCGCCGTTATCATGAACGAATACGCGTTGGTGGTGGGCATCATTACCCTCAACGACGTCATGACCACGCTGATGGGTGACCTGGTCGGCCAGGGTCTGGAAGAGCAGATTGTGGCGCGTGATGAAAACTCATGGCTGATTGACGGCGCAACGCCAATCGACGACGTGATGCGCGTGCTAGATATCGACGAGTTCCCGCAGTCAGGCAACTACGAGACCATCGGCGGCTTTATGATGTTTATGCTGCGTAAAATCCCAAAGCGCACCGACTCGGTGAAGTTCTCCGGCTACAAGTTTGAAGTGGTGGATATTGATAACTACCGCATCGACCAGTTGCTGGTGACGCGTATTGATAACAAACCGACCGTGCTGGTGCCGAAACTGCCGGATGCGGAAGAGAAGGTGTCAGCGTGATAACAAAAGGGCAGTGATTAACTGCCCTTTCTTTTTTCACTCATATGCAGTACGTATCTGACATTGATAAAAAAATTTAGAACGGTGATGAATCCATATATATAAAACTATAGCCTGCAACGTTATTAAATTTAAAGATGTCACCACTAACCTTAAGATGGATAGAATTATCTTCAATTTTTACATACACATCTGAGGCGGTAGTCACCAGGAAAGGTTCATAGCCACTTCTTAGATCATTTAAAAAATCCGCATCCGATTTTTTCGCAGAGTATAGGTAATATTGGTATACATATGGAGTGGTTGCTCCAGCACTACTTTCAGTAATAATTAAAGTTGACAAGTCACCAACTTTTTCTCGACGTATAATATCCTGTTCAAGGTAAAGAAACTCATCAACTACACGCCATATGCCACACCCTAACAAAATAATCATGACGATTATATATAGCCACTTCTTTTTAAAAACCAGAGCGTTGAGCATAGTCTATTCCTGTTCTAATCCATGTCTGATCGGTTGGATCATCCCCATGTGAATCTGGCCCTTGATAATTTTTAAAACCAGGGTTGCTGGTCCCTGCAAGAATTTGAGCAAGTCCAGCTGCCCGCAATAATATCTCGGGTTGAATTCCGGCGGCAATGCCTACCGCTCCGAAATGAAAATTCCCAAAATTTTCGTATTGCCTGCCTAATATGTTTTTATAATCCCAAGGGCCGTGCCCTCTTACTTGCTTATAAAACCATAAGTAGGTCAGCGCTGACGGGCCATAATGGAACCGCGCAATCATCATGTTGTTTGATAACGAAACGCCAGGTGGAGAAAATGAAGAAATATCATAAGGAGGTTGAGGCTTAACAGCGATCGCTGGACGTCTCATGTTATGCCCTTTCGTTCCAGCTATCGGAAAAGAGCAAATTCCCATCACAGTGTTTCCATGTTATTTTTTCATATCGCATCTCAACACATTCAAGGTGATTATGTTTCTCTTTCGAAGCATCTTTCGTATCATGCATGACAGGCGAAACACCGACAATTTTTACGTTTTCAAGAAACATGTTGTTATACTCAACTTCCTGACCCGCATCGTTAATACGATACCATTTAAACTCTGCGCTTATTAACGTTTGACCGCTACAAACCGCCTTGAACAGATAGGGAGATGAACAATCAAATTCTTTCATAAAGAGGATACTTGAGTGCTTCCTTGTTCCGGTAATTTTTCCTGTCAATGGATCTGTTGGAATAGATACATTATGTGAAAACCCATTTACCTCTATACTTGACTCTCTATCTTGTACGTCAACAGCACCTTTTATTAACGCACCACCGTCATCCTTCAGCCATAAATAAGCAGGAATAGCCATCCTTATAACTCCTTTTCGTTAATGAGATGAGCATTCTTTATGCGTTATTCAATAAGGCCAATAGAGAATCAATTTTTTATTGTTTTATATCAAAGCGAGAGCACTGAAAGAGCGTTTAAGAATAACTACACAAACTCATACTTCCTCTGGAAAGCGGCAACCAGAAATTTACCGATACAACAGAGTCAGAATTATACTTCCCCCCACAAACATCAACGGCTCCCATCGGGAGCCGTTTTTTTAACTACTGCATAGCACGTTGGTTAAGCCATCTCAGTTTGCAGACGCATAACCTGACGGTTGACTTCGGACATCACAGACAAGTGCTGTTTGTCCTTCACTTTTGGGACAAGGATCTTGCCCTTATCAAACTCAAAAGCGCCAACATCCTTGATATACAACCGTCCACGGAACAGGATCTTCACGTACTTCGCCACCTGAAGCGGGTTGTAGCGTTGGAAAATTTTCATTCTTGTATCTCCTGCGAATCATACGCTCTTGCGGCGCCACAATCGGCCCGACTGTTCTGAGCGCAAATTTTGTTGCCCAATGACTATAGACCAGAACTACGTTGTTACCCAGTGTGCATAAGTTTATTTACCGTTTGATTACAATTATTCAGAATAATCTTTTCAAACTGTGACTACAGGCAGTATAAGCCGTCGTTTTTTTATGGATATGTGCGTTCGCCCGCAAACTGGCATCGGGATTGCGGGAAAAGCCCATTGATCGCACTTATGATTAAAAGCGTAAGACCAAGTGGTCGGATCACCTGCATACAATAAGGAAACACCATGACCCTACGTAACATTCTTGCAGCCGCATGCCTGCTCCTGCCCCTGTGGGCGAGTGCCCACAACATTGAAAAAGGACAACGCGTACCGCCAGTCGGCATTGCTGACCGGGGAGAATTGATTCTCGACAACGATAAGTTTAGCTACAAACCGTGGAATAGCGCGCAGCTCGCGGGCAAAGTGAGAGTTGTACAACATATTGCCGGTCGTACATCTGCAAAAGAGAAAAACGCAAACCTGGTGGAAGCGATCAAGGCCGCAAAATTCCCGCATGACCGCTATCAGACCACCACCATTGTGAACACCGACGATGCCATCCCTGGCTCCGGGATGTTTGTGCGCTCAAGCCTTGAGAGCAACAAAAAGCTCTACCCGTGGTCGCAGTTTATTGTCGACAGCAACGGCGTGACGCGCAAAGCCTGGCAGCTTGAGGAAGAGAGTTCCGCGATTATCGTGCTGGATAAAAATGGCCAGGTGCAGTGGGTAAAAGACGGGGCGTTGACCCAGGAAGAGGTGCAGCAGGTGGTTGATCTGCTGCACAAGCTACTGGCTCAGTAAAGAGAGACCCGGAAGCCTGGATTGAGGAATGATTCGCGCGGGGTGTAGTCCAGCGGCTTGCCCTGCCAGTCATGAACATGCGCACCCGCGGCCGCGGCTACCGCGTGGCCGGCTGCCGTGTCCCAGACGTTCGTCGGCCCGAAACGCGGGTAGAGCTGCGCCTGCCCTTCCGCCACCAGGCAGAATTTGAGCGATGAGCCAATCGACGTTGTCTGGTGCTCACCCAGCTGTTGCAGGTACTCCTCCAGCTCGCTATCGCTGTGCGAGCGGCTGATAACCACCAGTGGAGGACGCGCATCGCGCACCTGGATTGGCTTACGCACGCCGCACTCTTCCTTCCAGGCTTTGCCTTCCGCAGCGCTGTACATGACTTTCATTACCGGCGCGTAGACCACCCCAAGCACCGCTTTACCCTTGTCGATCAGGGCGATATTCACGGTGAATTCACCGTTACGCTTGATAAACTCTTTGGTGCCGTCAAGAGGATCGACCAGCCAGTAACGCTGCCAGTGCTGGCGCTCATCCCAGCTCTGCGGCGCTTCTTCGGAAAGCACGGGGATCTCTGGCGTGAGTGCCTGTAGCCCTTTCATGATCACGCCATGCGCCGCGATATCCGCCGCTGTGACCGGGGAATCATCCGCCTTGCTGACGACATTCATCGGTTGTGCGCCATCATACACCTGCATAATGGCATCACCCGCATCCCGTGCGAGCTGACAAATTTTATCTAACATTCTCCACCTCTTCGTTAACGCAGTGGGCATAACTCGTTGTTTTATTTATATCGTAATGTGAACAATTCCGCTATCTGTGAAGCAATTCCGGTTTCATCGCCCTTTTTTCTGGCAGGATTCACACTTCTGTAAGCAACAAACGATAGATACATATTCTTTTGTGGCCTGGATCGAAAAAAGGACTCCTCTGATGATTAAGTTTAGCGCAACGCTCCTGGCGACGCTGATTGCAGCGAGCGTACAGGCGGCGACGGTCGATCTCCGTATTCTGGAAACCACCGACCTGCACAGCAATATGATGGACTTCGATTACTACAAAGATACCCCTACGGAAAAATTCGGACTGGTACGCACGGCAAGTTTGATCAATGCCGCCCGCGATGAAGTGAAAAATAGCGTGCTGGTCGACAACGGTGATTTGATTCAGGGGAGTCCGCTGGGTGACTACATGGCGGCAAAGGGGCTGAAAAAAGGCGAGATCCACCCGGTGTATAAAGCGATGAACACCCTGGATTATACCGTCGGCAACCTCGGGAACCACGAATTCAACTATGGTCTGAAATACCTGCACGATGCGCTGGCAGGCGCAAAATTCCCGTACGTTAATGCCAATATCATCGACGTTAAGACCAAAAAGCCGCTTTTCACCCCTTATCTGATTAAAGAGACCGAGGTTGTTGATCAGGACGGTAAAAAGCAGACGCTGAAAATTGGCTACATCGGCTTTGTACCGCCCCAGATCATGACCTGGGATAAAGCCAATCTCACCGGCAAAGTCACCGTTAACGACATCACCGAAACGGCGCGTAAATACGTACCGGAGATGCGTGAAAAAGGGGCGGATGTTGTGGTCGTTGTCGCCCACTCGGGCCTCTCGGCCGATCCGTACCAGGTGATGGCGGAAAACTCAGTTTACTACCTGAGCGAAGTGCCGGGCGTGGACGCGATCCTCTTCGGCCACGCTCATGCGGTCTTCCCGGGTAAGGATTTTGCCAGCATCAAAGGGGCAGACATCGACAAGGGAACGCTCAACGGCGTGCCGGCGGTAATGCCCGGCATGTGGGGCGACCATCTTGGCGTGGTGGATCTGGTGCTCAATAACGACAGCGGCAGCTGGAAGGTGACCGGATCCAAAGCCGAAGCGCGCCCCATTTACGATGCTGCCGCCAAAAAATCACTGGCGGCTGAAGACCAAAAACTTCTCGACGTGCTCAAACATGACCACGACGCCACCCGCGAATTCGTCAGCAAGCCGATCGGCAAATCCGCCGACAACATGTACAGCTATCTGGCGCTGGTACAGGATGACCCAACCGTTCAGGTGGTCAATATGGCGCAGAAAGCCTATGCCGAACATTTTGTTCAGGGCGATCCGGATTTAGCCAACCTGCCGGTGCTTTCCGCCGCCGCACCGTTCAAAGTGGGCGGACGTAAGAATGACCCGGCCAGCTACGTTGAAGTGGAAAAAGGCCAGCTGACGTTCCGTAACGCCGCCGATCTCTATCTCTATCCGAACACGCTGGTCGTGGTTAAAGCAACGGGTAAAGAGGTGAAAGAGTGGCTGGAATGCTCCGCCGGGCAGTTTAACCAGATCGATCCGAAGAGCAGCAAGCCGCAGTCGCTGATTAACTGGGACGGGTTCCGCACCTATAACTTCGACGTTATCGACGGGGTGGATTATCAGATTGATGTCACCCAGCCCGCGAAATATGACGGCGAGTGTCAGGCCATTCATCCGCAGGCAGAGCGCATCAAAAACCTGACCTTCAAGGGCAAGCCTGTCGATCCGGCGGCCACCTTCCTGGTGGTGACCAATAACTATCGCGCGTATGGCGGCAAATTTGCCGGCACCGGCGATAGCCACATTGCCTTTGCATCCCCGGATGAGAACCGCTCGGTGCTGGCCGCCTGGATCAGCGCAGAGTCGAAAAAGGCGGGAGAGATTCATCCGGCGGTCGATAACAACTGGCGTCTGGCCCCGATCCACAGCGATACCCCACTGGATATTCGCATTGAAACGTCCCCGTCGGATAAGGCTGCGGCGTTTATTAAGGAGAAGGCGCAGTATCCGATGAAGAAGGTGGCGACGGATGATATCGGGTTCGCCATTTATCAGGTGGATTTAAGTAAGTAAAAGCAAAACGGCAACGCACGTTGCCGTTTTTAGTGTTTATTCCCTCTCCCTGTGGGAGAGGGTTAGGGTGAGGGTATCAGACCGCACATTCCCGGCTTTTACGCTGCCCGCTCATCCCGGCTCGCCATCACCTTCGGCGTATTCACCTCTATCCAGTCCGCCAGCGCGGCCACTTTCTCGCTCACCTCTACGCCAAGCGGCGTCAGGCTATACTCAACGTGCGGCGGTACAACAGGATACGAAACGCGATCGACAAAACCGTCATGCTCCAGTGCCTGCAGCGACTGGGCCAGCATCTTCTCGCTCACGCCGCCCATTTTACGGCGCAGATCGCTGAAGCGGTGCGTTCCCTCACGTAGCGCCACCAGGATCAGAACCCCCCAGCGGCTGGTGACATGTTTGAGCACCTCTCTGGACGGGCACTGCTCCGCGAAGAGATTACCATCGCGCATTTGTTCGCTGAGTGTCGGTATCGTCATTTAATACTTACCTTTTTGTACGTACTTACTAAAAGTTAGTTATGGTGCTAGTGTGCCACAACACCAGACAAACACGAAGGAGATTGATCATGATCGCGATTACCGGCGCTACCGGCCAGCTTGGCCGCCTCGTTATCGAACAGCTGTTAAAAACCGTCCCGGCAAACCAGATTGTGGCTATTGTGCGTAACCCGGCGAAAGCGGAAGCTCTGAGCCAGCAGGGTATTGTGGTTCGTCAGGGCGATTACACCGACCAGGCCGCGTTGACCACGGCACTGAAGGGTGTGGAGAAACTTCTGCTGATCTCATCCAGCGAAGTGGGTCAGCGCGCCACGCAGCACCAGAACGTCATCAACGCTGCCAAAGCGACTGGCGTGACATTTATCGCCTACACCAGCCTGCTGCATGCGGATAACTCACCGCTGGGCCTGCACGTTGAGCACGTTGCCACTGAAAAAGCGCTGGCGGCATCCGGCATTCCTTATGCCCTGCTGCGCAACGGCTGGTATACCGAAAACTACCTGGCGAGCGCGCCGCCTGCGCTGGAACACGGCGTGTTTATCGGTGCCGCAGGTGAAGGCAAAATCGCCTCAGCCACCCGAGCGGATTACGCGGCGGCAGCGGCAAAAGTGGTTTCGGAAGAGGGCCACGCGGGCAAGGTCTATGAACTGGCAGGCGACAGCGCGTGGACGCTGAGCGAACTGGCGGCTGAACTGAGCAAGCAGAGCGGTAAACCGGTGGTTTATCAAAACATGAGCGAAGCGGATTTCGCCGCTGCGCTGAAGAGTGTCGGCCTGCCTGCCGGGCTGGCGGATATGCTGGCGGACTCTGATGTGGGCGCATCTAAAGGCGGGCTCTTTGACGATAGCCACACGCTGAGCAAACTGATTGGGCGACCAACCACGTCGCTGGCTGAAAGCGTTAAAACCATTTTGTAACGGGAACACCATTTTTTCGCGATGCCGGGTAATTCTCCTTACCCGGCCTGCACTTATATGGCATTCTGTCCCCCACTTTCGTTGCCAGTGCCTCTGCTATGTTGACAGCCATAAACACGGATTCAGCGCCCCTTTTTATCTATACCGCTGAGATGGGACACATCGTGCCTCTCCCCGCGCTGCGCTATTGCATGGTCTCGTTCGTCATGTCTGATTATCACGACGGACTATTTGCTGAATGGGGCATCCCCTTTCCCGCAAAGCTCCACAGCGCCGTGGTAAAACGCAAAGCGGAATACCTTGCCGCACGTTATGCCGCGCAGAGAATACTGCAATCCTGTGGCTGTGACGGCACGCCGGGCACCGCCCCGGACCGCTCTCCGCTTTGGCCTGCCGGGTGGCGAGGTAGTCTCTCACACTCACATGAATGGGCTCTGGCGGTAGTTGTACCTGAAGATTCAGGCCTGACGCCAGGCATTGATATTGAGTTTTCTGCACCGGAGATAATGCAGCGAACCGCACATCTCTTTACCACCTCTGAGGAGCAGGCATACCTTGCAACCTGCCCGATGGAGGCTGGCAGAGCACAGCTCATCACTTTTTCGGCGAAGGAGAGTCTGTATAAAGCGCTCTATCCTGTCGTTGGCCACGTCTTAGACTTTGACGCAGCCCGCGTATGCAAAATAGAGCCTGTACACCAGAGGATCACCCTTGAACTGACCCGGACGCTTTCAGCGCGTCACGTTAAAGGCAGCCAGATCCAGGGCTATTATCACCTTTCAGACAACCGGGTTATCACGCTCATGGCCTGAAGGCTCCCGCAAGGGGGCCAGCCAGGCCATTACCCTGTCGATGCCTTCCCCCGGGCGGCGCAACGGATTGTGCCCCTGACCGTGCGTTTCGGCCAGACGCGCACCGGGCCATGCTTTCACCAGACACTCTGCTTCGATCCGCAGTACGATGTCATCGCTGCTATCGTGAATGACCAGCACGCCTTGATCGATATCCTGCAATCCCTCATACGCGTTAAAACGCCGCCAGACCGCCTCGCCAATGCCAAAGTAGCGTTCAATATATCGGCGTAGCCGCTGCTGCTGACGGTCCGGGAGATTGAGGATCGCGGAATATTTCGTCACCAGCCCACTGAAGTGGGTGGGGGCGCCCACGATAACCAACGCACGGGTTCGCAACCCCGCTTTGACGGCGTTAATAACCGATAAACCGCCAAACGAGTGTGCCACGATGCCGTCAAAGCCCCCTTCCTGGTGCGCCAGCCGCTCAATAATTTCAATAAATTCAACGATACTGCTCTGGTTTCCTTCCGCGTCACCATGTCCGGGAGCGTCAAAGCCCACCACCTGAAAACCCTGTTCAACCAGCGTTTTGATAAGCTGCGCAAAATGAGATGCCCTCGACTCCCATCCGTGCGCCAGTAATACCTTTGGCCCCTCAACTCCCCAGTAATACACCACCGCATGCTTATGATTACTCAGGGTAAGGTGCTCAATGCGGCTCGCCAGGCCGTTCATCTCTTTATCACTCACTCGCGATGGCATCCGGCGCGGGGTAAAAAAGCGATTCCCCAGCCAGTCGGCCGTCGGCCCCGGTACAACCCGATCCATCAAACGGATCCCGGTTTTAACACACGCAATCAGCGGGGAGCGCAGGTACGCCGGTCCACGGTATTGTTGGTAGGCTTGCTCGATAAGCTGATCAAATTGCTCACTCATGGGACTCTCCAGAAACACAAGGAACGTTTGAATTACCCGCAGGTAATTCGCACTGACGGATCAATGCGCGTTCCGCATCGGTGGCGACGTGCTCATCCCAGTACGCGAGCTTTGCCTCCATGCGTTTGAACCACATCGGCGGTATCAGCGCGTAGAAAATGTGTGCGACGTAACCCTTTTCGATCCCCACCGCATAGCTGTGCGCCTGTAAATTCCAGTATTCGCGACGCGGATGAGTGTGATGATCGGAATGGCGTGTCAGGTTTAACAGGCCAGCGGATGAGGCCCGGTTATGACAATCCCAGCTGTGACGCGGCTCCACGTGCGTACCGGGAACGCGTACCAGTCCGTAATGCTGGATGTAATTCACCGTTTCGAACAGGAATTTGGACACCAGCATGGTCACAAGACAGGCGAGCCCGCCCCTGACGCCCGCCGCCATCACGCAGGCGGCAACCACCAAAAGACTCATCAGCACCCCGCGCGTCACCCGATTCGCCAGCAGGACGCTGCGCGATTTCAGCAGCGACAGGCGCTGCGTTTCCACCTGCCAGGATTCGGCATACTGCGCCAGAGACGAACGAATAAAGAAGCGATACACACTCTCTCCACGGCGGGCCGTTGCGCCATCGGCCGGGGTCGCCACGTTAGGGTGATGCGAATAAACATGGGAAATCGAAAATTGCGCATCGCCCACCAGCGCCAGAAGCCAGCGCCCGGCAATCATCGCCACCAGACTGTGGGTTTTATGGATAAGCTCATGGGCCACTACGGTATTGGTGCTCATGGTATAGCCGGTGGACACTGCCGCCAGCAGCAACTCCGGCATCGCAAGGTCATGCAGCGCCATAATGTTGTGATCCGTCAGGGCGCTAAGCCATGCGCCAAACCCGAGCAGATCGCCCGGTGCGGCTTGCCAGATCACAGCAAATAACGCCAGCGCCGCCGCCGGAAGCTGTAAATAGGGGATCAGCGCCAGTAACGCCGGGAGCCGGTAGTGATGGTCGGCGGTGTCATGCTTCATCACGTTGTCGAAGAAGACATAGCTCAACGTCACGCAAAGCATCGACACCCCTATCCACCCGCCGCCGAGCAGGGTCGTCAGTGCGGTTAGCGGTAAAAACAGACAGGGCACAAGGGCAAATCTCAGATAGCTCAACATACTGGCTCCTTATTTTTATCGTTGCTTTTCGCCCCGACCGGCGGCGAAAAGCAGTCCATTTCAAGCAAGTGGCTTTTAACGCCCCCGGCAAGCAGTCTCTGCTGGCACGCCTGCGCCAGCTCAGGATTGCCGCAAATCATCACTCGCCAGTCAGCCGCCTGCGTCGGGGCGGGATAGAGGGCGCGCCAGTCTTCAAGCCAACGTGTCACACGGCCCGCCAGCTCATGCTCCTGCGCCGCACTCTCCTGCGACAGCGCATGCAGAAAATGAAAACCGGGGTAGTGCTGGCGCAGGCGCTGCAGTTCATGCAGATCGAATTTGTCCTGCCGCTGGCGAACCGCGTGAATGAACATGACTTCACGCCGGGGATTACGTGCTAACGCGGCGCGAACCAGCCCCAGGGTCGTGCCGAGCCCCGAGCCGCTGGCGATGGCCAGCAGCGGGCCTTTCCCGTCATCCTTCTGGCCGAACTGCCCCTGACAATCTGAGATCCAGACCGTCCGACCAATGTTGCGCGCATCGCACAACACCGGAGAAAGACCGCCCTGTTCGCGGCGCGTGATATCCACAACCATTTCCCGCCCCTGGCTCGGCCAGCTCACGGAAAAGTGGCGGATATCCCGCTCCTTTTCGAGGCCGATCTGCACGGATTGTCCGGGCTGAAAGGACAACGCCCGTGCGGTCAGGAGCGTGACGCGCCATACGGTTGACGAGAGCGGCTCAACCTGGGTGACACGCGCAGAGGTGCAGGCGGTGGACGCGGTAGCCAGCGTCAGATCCGATTGCGGCAGGCACTGACAGGCCAGCACGTGGCCCGTGGCAATCTCCTCCTGACTGAGAAGATGCCCCAGCTCGACAAGCGAACGGGTCTTGCCACTGACCACCCGGCACAGGCAGGATTTGCAGGTTCCAACCTGGCAGTGATACGGCAACTGCACCCCGGCATTGAGCGCGCTTTCCAGTAGCGTATGGCCGGATATCAGCGGGAAGGCCCGTCCTTCCAGCACCCCCTGAAAGTCCCTACGCCGGAAAAAACATCTCTTCAACATCTTATTGCCCTCCGCACAGCAGTACGCCGTCATCGAAAACGCTACCCATCATCACCTTTCTCCCCACTGGCGCAGCGACGCTTATCGCGGCCAGTGCCTCGCCGTGGCTCTGATAGAGGACAGTGGCCTGCTTCACCGCACCTTCGGTGCCGGTTGTCAGCCGCCACACCATCGACGGCGAACGCGCCTGCGCATCCTTTTGATAAGCAGCCAACTTCAGAAGCTGCGGATGAGCCGCCACCAGCAATCCCTCACCATCAGGCATGATGTTGTCGACCCCATGCAGCCCGCTAAAACGTCCCAGCAGGACGGGAACATAATCGTGAGGCCGCCATTCCCAGCTGCTCACTTCACCATGGGTGGTTTCCGCCACGTACAGTCGTCCCTGCTGGCGGTTGTAGTAGAGGCCATTGGCAAAGTGCAGGCCATCAATCAGGGTATGCAATTTCCCGTTATCGATCAGAAGCACACTGGACAGCGGCAGACGCAAATAGTCTTCCATCCTGCCGGCAAACCCTGACCAGCGGTGATCGCGCGTTAGTAGCCAGCGGGTTTTATCAATCACGCTGATATCATTGATATTTTTCCCGACGCGCTGAGACAGAAAAGGCTGGTATTCCAGGCGCATCTGCGCGCGGTTAAAGCGAAACACATCAATGCTGTCCTGCTGAGGGCGGTGGTTCACCACATAGACCCACGTCTCACCCTCCTGTTGCCAGACATCAATCCCATGCGGGAAAAAGGCCTGCGGATAATCGCCCGGTAACCGCCGTGGCGTATCACCGCCGTTGAGATAATAGAGCGCGCCGGGCGCGGTACCGTGACGGTTGAGACTGCTGGCTATCGCATCCCCTTCCTGTAAGGGGGCGATATCTTCCGCCCCCTCAATACCGTTTATTTTTTGACACAGCTTCCCGCCACTCTCCTGCACCTGATAAAACAGTCCGGCATCAATGAGCAGATTTATGATGAACGCCAGAATGGCGCCCACCAGGATGAGAATCATCAGTTTTTTCATGAAGCTGCCAGCACCTCTGACGAAGAGAATAAAGCTCCGGCAGCGTCAGGTCCGTGTTCTGCCAGTACGGTTATCGCCCTCAGGAACTGCTCAAGCAGCGCATTTGCATGCTCCCGGGTGAAATAGCGCAACTGGTAGTCCAGCTCGACCGACAACCCTTCTTTCATCTCCAGAATATTGATCATTAACGGGAACTCTACGGCGCTCACCGGTAACAGGGACAAACTGGCCTGCCACTGTCGCATTTCTGCCAGCGGAGCATGCGGCTCGACATTGAAGGTTGCCAGTAACGGCAGTGCCGCAGTCGGTCCCTGGAAACAGCGAGACGGCAGTGCAACTTCGTCGCGCTGCGCAACAATCATGTTATGTATCGCCCCGGCCATCTCGTGCAACGACGCACAGGCCGCGCTGTCAATGCACAGCGGCAGCAGCCTGACACACTGTCCGACAATCGCGTCACTCTGTTCGAAATCGCGCCCCGCATCCGGCACAGCGACAGGTACCCGGCCATGGCCGAGCGTTTTCTCAAGGGTGAGGATAAAGAGCGCATTGAGCATGGCGAAACGGGTCACCCGCAGTTCAGCGGAGGCTTTGCGCAGTTGTCCGGCAAGACCCGGATAGGTCAGACGCTGCATCAGACGCTGTCCCTGATACGTCAGAGAAGGCTCCAGCACAGTAAGCGCGTCAGGCGTTAACCGTCTCGCAGGGAAGGCTGCCAGACGCTGTGTGAGTGCCGCCTCATCTACCCTCTTCTGCGCGCGGATCACCTGCAGATAGCTTACCGCCGCCGTCAACTCAGGACGTTTGCCCGCCGCCAGCGCATCGTAAAGATGCAGCAACTCGCGCAGCATCACCATAAACGACCAGCCATCGGCCACCGTGTGATGTGCCGCAATAGCAAGCGTAGTCTTACCCTCATGACGGATGAGCAAAAGGCGAGCCAGCGGTGCGGTGGCGAGGTTAAAAGGCTGTGCGGCAAAATCTGCGAGACAAGTCGCAGGCACCGCGTTTTCCTCACGGAAATCAACCTCAGTCTCCGACGACACCCGCAGTTCACCGGCATCAGTAAACTGCATACGCAATGCCTCATGTCGCGCACTCAGCAGGTGCCAGGCTTCGCGCATAATATTGCTGTCTACGTCGCGCGCGGTCTCAATAACACCGCCAATATTCCCCGCCAACAGTCCGCTTTCATCCTGCGCCGCCAGTTGCAGGAAACGCAGCTGGCTGTCGGTCGCGGCATACGGCGTGTCAGGACGTATCCCCTCCAGACCAAAGAAGCCATCCACGCGCATGGCGTTTACGCTCTCTTTTACTGCCGTGATAAACCGGTCGATATCCTCGTCAGAATGCGCCACCGAGACAAAACAGTTACGTCCTTCCCAGATAAAGATGCCGCGCAGCATCAGATGGTGGAACAGGATGTCGTAGTTGCCGTTAAATTTAAAACGGAACAGACTCCCGGCTGACACGATCTCAATCGGCGTACCGGTCACGGCGAACCAGGTATTGAGCGACCGGGTAAGACGTGCGGTTTTTTGGTTGATGTCGTCATACAACGCCGGGTGCGCTTTGATGTACTCCAGCACCGCTTTGCTTGCCGCCATGGTCAGCGGATGCTTGGAGAAGGTCCCGGCAAAGAAGATCAGTTCCGCCTGTGGCCAGGAGTCATCGCCATACTGCCAGAACCCGCCGTCGATACTGTCCATAAAGCGTCGGGATCCTGCAATGACACCAATCGGCAGCCCACCGCCAACGATCTTCCCGTAAGAGGCGATATCCGCCTGAACACCGTAATAGGCTTGCGCCCCGCCCGTCGCGAGACGAAAACCGGTGATCACTTCGTCAAACATCAGCGCAATATTATGGGTCGCCGTGAGTTCACGCAGGGTATGCAGATACTCCCGTGGCTGATGATCGGGATAACGGCTCTGCACCGGTTCGACAATGACCACCGCCAGTTCAGCCGCGTAGCGGGCGATCAGTGCCAGGCTCTCTTCGCTGCCGTACTCAAGTACCAACAGGTCATCCACCAGCGATTGCGGCGTACCTGCGGCGATCGGTGTAGCGCGCTCAGGAGTTTTGCCGCCCTGCTGACGTCCGAGAATGCCGTCAAATACACCGTGGTACGAGCCGCCAAACAGTGCGACCTTATTTTTTCCCGTCACGGCGCGCGCCAGGCGCACCGCGCTCATTACCGCTTCAGATCCGGAGTTACAAAACGCCACGCGCGGCTGTCCCGTTAGCTCGCTGATAAGGGTTGCCACCTCGCCTGCCAATGCACTTTGAGGGCCAATCTGCATCCCCTGCGCCAGCTGGTCGGCAACGGCCTGCTGCACGCACGCCGGAGCATGCCCCAGCAGGTTGGCGCCAAACCCCATCGTAAAATCGATATATTCGTTGCCATCGACGTCCCAGATGCGAGAACCTTCAGAGCGCTCTCCCACTAAGGGATAAAGCATCTCTTTGGTGGATAAACGAAAGCCGGCAGAGGCCCGGTTATCCGCCAGTACGGCACGGTATTGCTGGGCATTACGTTTCGAACCGCCCGTTTTGTCGACGAACTGTTGGGTGAGCTGCGTCAGATGACGATCGCGCTCGCTGCCCAGAGAAACTTTTTTGGTCTCTTTTTTAAACCAGCTGCTGTGCGCACTGGCTTTTGCCGGTGCGGTCGGAGCCACAACTGGCGCAGGTGGCGTGACAACCGACATTGTTGTGGCTGCAGTCTGCGGGACAGGGTGCGGCGTACCGTTCAGCAGCTGGAGCTGATGCGACATAAGCTCCAGCTGGCGGGCGATCAGCGCCTGAACATGCTCCGCCTCCGGCTTGCTGGCCTGCACTGGCATCGCCCCGCTGGGCTGCGGCGGAGGGCTGGCGGTGTGCGTGACACTGACCGGCACCGCAGCCGTCTCTGTCTGTGCATGCTCCACCACAAAGGCGATCACCGCCTCCAGCGTATTGAGCTCTTCAAACAGCGCACGAACCGGGATCGCAACCCCGTAGCGGTCTTTAATGGTATTGATGGCATCCAGCAAAACCAGCGAATCTGCCCCCATTTCCAGGAAGGGCAGTGAATCGTCAAGCGTGGCGGGATCCGCCTCAAGAAAACCAGCGATAATCGCTTTTATTTCAGCGGCTAAATGGTGTTGATGTGACATAGCGTCCTCTTTTGCAGATGGGGTCTGCGCTGGCGTCTTACCCGCCAGCCAGTAACGTTTGCGGCAGAACTGGATAGCAGGCAGGGGTAATGTCTCCCGCGTGGTCGCGCAATAGAGCCTGTTCCAGTCGATGTCGTGCCCTTGCTGCCACAACGTACCCAGCAGCGTCAGCAGTGATTTGTACTCATGTCGTCGGTCGCCTGCGGCCAGCACCCGGTGACGACGGTCGGTTGCACTCACAAATTTGCCCAGCGAACTGTCCGCACTCAGATCGATAAAGGTGAACTCACCTTGCGCCAGCAGGTTTTGCACACTCTGCAGGAAATGCACGGGCTGGCGAATTTGCTGGCACCAGTAATCGGCATCAGTTCGTTCACACATCTTCCCGTTCAGGTTGCTGTAAAACGGAATATTTCCACTGGAGAAGGTGACGTTATTGACCAGCCACTCGCGCCAGGCTCCGAGGATCGGATCCATCATGGAAGAGTGAAATGCGCTGGTGGTTTTAATTTTTCGCGCATGGCCGCCCTGGGTTGAGAGGGCATGAAGACAGGCATCAATCGCGGCCGTACTTCCTGCAATGGTTGTGAGCGTCGGCGTGTTGAAGGCGGCAATATCAATATCGCCCGCCCAGGGTGCAATCGCCTGGCGCACATCGGCTTCTCCGCTGAACACCACCGCCATCGCCCCTTCCTGCGTCAGGGCCGACATCAGACACGCACGCTGATGAACCATGGCCAGCCCGTCATCCAGCGAGAGATGACCGGCGATGACCGCTGCGCAATACTCTCCCAGACTGTGACCCATGACCGCAGCCGGGCGCAGACCAAAGTGCATTACGCTCTGTGCCAGCACGTAACTGCAGGCAAAGAGTGAGAGCTGGCAGGTCCTGGCGCAGCGCTGCCAGCCCTCGTCACGGGCGAACAACGCCTGGGTGATATCAATCCGATAACGCTGCTGAATGGTCGCCGCCAGCGCATCAAAACGCTCGCGATAGCCTGGCAGGTGGTGATACAGCTCCGCCCCCATACCGATTTGCTGGGTGCCCTGCCCCGGAAAGAGCCAGACCTGAGGTTGAGCTTTACCTGCCTCGTTGGCAGCAAGCTGTGCAAGGCTCTCCGTCAGCTGTGTGCGATCCGTGCCAAACGCCACGCCGCGATACCGCGCGGCATCGTAGCGGGTGTTCACCAGACGACACCAGGTGGCAGTCTCGCTCTCCTGACGGGCGGATAATCCGGCCTGAATGGCCTCCCGTTGAAGGTAAAATCCCTTTTCATCATGCGAACTGATCAGCAGCACGGTATGTGGAGTCGCGGGCTGTTGGCATTTTTTAACCGCCGGCGCGCTGCGCAATATCACATGCCCGTTTGTGCCACCAAAACCGAAGCTGCTGACGCCCGCGTAGCGCACACCGGAAGCGGAGTGCCAAGGGATGGTTTGCCCCCCGCAAACGTCGACATGGCGGCTAATTGCAGCGATATGTGGGTTTTTCTGTGCAAAATTGAGGTGCGGCACATATTGCTGGTAATACAACATCAACGAGGTTTTCACCACGCCCAGCACACCCGCCGCCGCCTCCAGATGGCCAATGTTGGTTTTAATTGACCCCACCTGCACCGGAACCGAAGTCTTGCGATCGGTGAATACCGTTTCCAGCGCCTGATACTCGATCAGATCGCCGAGTGCCGTCCCCGTACCGTGGGCTTCGATATAGTCGATGCTGTCGCTATCGACCCCGGCCTCTGCCATCGCCCGCCGGATGACAGCCTGCTGCGACGGGCCATTCGGTGCGGTAATACCGTTACTGCGGCCATCCTGATTCACGGCGCTCGCCACCAGCGTGGCATATACGCGATCGCCATCCGCCAGCGCCTGCGTCAACGGTTTGAGCACTACGACGCCACACCCTTCACCACGAACATAGCCATCAGCACGGGCGTCAAAGGTTTTACAGCGACCGTCGGGGGCCAGCATCTGGGCTTCGGTAAAGACTTTTTGCAGATGCGGCGTCAGCGCCAGATTGACGCCCCCGGCAATCGCCAGTGAACAACGTCCAGTCCGCAGACTTTGCATTGCCCCCTCTATCGCCACTAACGACGACGAACAGGCCGTGTCGAGCGCAACACTTGGACCTTTTAAATCATAAAGATAGGAAATTCGGTTGGCCGCGATACTGTGCGCGTTCCCTAAACCACTGTACGCCGAGACGTTATCGCCGCAGGCCAGAGCGTAATCGCTGGCGCTGATCCCGACATAAACCGCTGTATCGCTGCCGCGCAGGGAGGAGGCTTTAAGCCCGGCATCGGTGAGCGCCTGTTGTACCGTTTCTAACAGCAGGCGATGCTGCGGATCGATATACACCGCTTCACGTGGCGAAATACCAAAATAGCCAGCGTCGAACTCGTCGACATGTTCAAAGAAGCTGCCTTTGCGGTTGAATCCCTCAAGCATGGAGTCCGGCCAGCGGTGTGCCGGGATTTCACCGGTGGTGCTGTGACCTTGCTGCAGCAGCGTCCACAGTGCCTCCACGCCGCTATGTCCGGGCAGTTCGACGCCGATACCGATCACCGCAATGGCGCTGTCTGCGCCAGCCGTCTGGACAGGCTGTGCTGTTGCGGATTGTCCCAACGCAGTGGCCAGCTGATTGATGGTGGGATAGTCATAGATCAACGCCGGAGAGAGCTCGCGCCCCAAATGCTGCTCCAGTTCGCCAATCACGCCGACCGCCTGAAGCGAGCTCATGCCAAAGCCGATAAACGCCTCATCCCATTGAGATTCGCTGATTGTGGCATTCGTCGCAGTGCTGATTATCCCGGCGATCAGCGCCGCCAACCCCTGCGTGCTTTCTGCCGTGGCGGGTGTCATAGATGCCTGGCGGCTGCGCCACTCCACTTCGAGCATCTCCTGCTGGTACATCGCTTTTGCGCGGGTACGCTGTAACTTTCCGCTGGTAGTACGGGGTATCGCCCTGCGTCCGACGAGGAGTAACTCATCCAGCGTGATGCCGTGACGCTCCGCCACAGCGGCATGAATGCGCGGTGCCAACGTCGGCATATCAAGACTATTTTTAGTGCGTGTCATCACCTCAAGTAGCGCAACCGGGCGTTCGGCTTCGCTGGCGAAGACACAGACCGTCGCTTCCGCCAGAACAGGGTCGGACTGGCGTATCGTCTCTTCTATATCCGTGGGATAGTGATTCTGACCATTCACTATCAGCAACTCTTTAAGCCGCCCGGTGACAAACAGATGGCTGCCCTGGAGAAACCCCATATCGCCGCTGCGCAACCACGGATGCGGATTATCAGCCAGACGCGCCTGGAATGCTTCACGCGTGGCGGTATTATTATTCCAGTACCCAGCGGCCACACCCGGTCCACGTAACCAGATCTCGCCACTTTCCCCTTCAGCCAGCGGCTGGTGGAGCTCAGGATCCACGATGCAAACACTGGTGTCGGACAGGGCGTGCCCACAACAAACCACCCCGGCATCGTCAGCCACGCGCAGTCCCCGCCCTTTTTCCATACCGGTGACAATGAGCGTGGTTTCTGCCATGCCATAGCACGGCAGGAACGATCCAGAACGGAATCCGGCAGGTGCAAAGTGCTCGCTGAACTGTTGCAGCGTGGCGGGACGAATGGGCTCTGCACCACAAAACGCGACATCCCAGCGCGAGAGATCTAACGCCTCAACCTGATCTCTGCTGATCTTACGTACGCACAAATCGTAGGCGAAATTTGGCCCGCCGGAGGTTGTCGCCTGGTAATCAGAAATTTGCTTAAGCCAGTTAAAAGGGTTCTTCATTAACATCATGGGTGACATCACCCGGCAGGGGAACGCCCCAAACACGGGCTGCAATAATCCGCCGATCAGCCCCATATCATGAAAATGCGGCAGCCAAATCATGCCCCGGCTTTCGCTGTGATGACCGAAAAAGTGGTGGATGGCGAGCGAGTTCGACCACAGGTTGCCATGTGTCACCATCACCCCTTTTGGCGCGCCCGTCGACCCTGAGGTGTACTGTAAAAAGGCGAGATCGTTTTCAGTGACCGAAACCGGGTGAAATGCCCCGGAGAAATGACGCTCCAGATAATGCAGGCGATAACCGGAAGGCAGTGCGATGTTATCAGTCAGATCGAAGGTAAAAATAAGTGGGGAAAGCGGCAACGCCAGTTGGATTAACGTCTCAGCCCCTTTGGCGGTCGTAACAATAAATTCCGTTTGCGCATTGCGCAATACGCCAACGAAACGCTCCCACGCACTTCCCGACGATTTGGCGGGCATCGGGACGGGGACGGCTACCATTCCGGCATAAAGGCAGCCAAAAAAAGCGCCAATAAAATCTTCACCATCAGGGTAAAGCAATATTACCCGGTCACCACGCTGCCCGTACTGCATTAATGCATCGGCAAGCGATGCGGCACGCTGATGTAATTGCTGATAATTTTGACTGTGAATATCTCTGGCGCTGCGTACGAATTCAAATGCCGTCTGCGAAGTCTGTTGAACAGCAAGTTCGGGCAATAGCTGGTTGAAGGAATGATATCCCCTGTTAAACAACTGAAGAGACGGCATCATAATTCGCTCTATATTTTTAAAGATAATGAAGGTGAGAAGATTATTTTCCGGCGCGGCCTGCCAGCAGGTCGTTGCAGAAGTCGTTCCAGACTTTCAGCCACAGATCGACGTGCTGTTCCATTTCGCGATAGCGGTCTTCCGTAATTGCCTGACAGAACAGGATCCATGCATCCTCAGAGTGACCATCTTCAATGGACTCTCCCGTCTCGCTTTCCACATGAATGCTGTGATAGCCCTGTGTGACGTCAATATCCGTCGCTTTATCCACGCCTTTTGCCCACGGCGTGGCGAAGTCATGGAATACCGTCTCTGCCACGGCCAGCAGCCCAACCAACCGGGTATAATCGCCATATGCGTTCTCAAACGTCGCGCGGCAGGCCAGTGAGCTGGACATCGGCAGCCAGGCTTTCACCTCCTGCTCAGTCATCCCCAGTTGCTGGATGGTATTAAAGAACTGTACGTAGTGCGCCAGCGCAGGCTGGCCGTTGTAATTACCTTCGTTGTCTTCACCCGGATGGAAGCCGAGCTCATCCAGCAGGTTGATTTGCAGCAGAAAACGCGCTGCCATTTTCGCTTGTGCACCCAGCGGTGCTTCCAGTTGTTTCGTCGCGCTCAAGGCTTCAATCACAGCATCGGTGAAGACCTGTGCAAACGCGTGATAAAACTCCAGATGAAATACACGCATCTGTTGAATATCAAATTCGCCGCTGGTCATTTTTGAGAGAATGGGGTTGCGCATCAGCGGATGAGATTCAACCCTGTCGATAAGCCGGTTGGCAAATGCACGATTCTCGCGGTAAACGCGCTGATCAACCGTCGAGACAATAGCGTCCCGGCCCAACTGGCGGGTATTCAGTAATGATGTCATTTTAATATCTCAGATGAGTGAAAATTTACAGGGCAGAGACTCTGCCAATTGCCATTACAACTAACGCATACATTCCACAACTAAACGGGATAACTTGCACATACTTAAACGGTAGATAAAAACATGATGCAATCAACAGTACCGGAATACCCACCGAAAGTATCATCATGCAAATAACCGCGTAATATTTATAGAGATAAGGAACCGCGAGGCTATCAATACACATTCCATAGAGCATGGATATTAAGGGCAACATAATAAACGCGATATGTGCCAACCTTAACATCCGGCGATTTAAATCAGTATAATTTTCATGGCCTTTAGGAGCGCGGAAAGGTCCCTTAAAGGCATACATTCCCATTAATCCACCCATTAATATACCGACAACAATACCACTCCAGCCAAAGGCAATCAGTATTGCACTGAGATTAGCCACTCTTTTTCTCCTGATTTTTGTGCACAAATATAAGGCACCTGAAGAACGTCAGGCACCCTGGTTTATTACTTGTTAGTCCGAATATGACGTTTAAAAATCGCTATATTCTTTTTCCCTCGCAAACGAAATAGGCTTTTCAAAGCCGGGAATAGTGATGCCATTCATATCAATATTGATATCGTCTTCATTTATCCCCTGCTGTCCAAACAGATAAATAACGTTTAATTCGCCGTGAGAGGCAGCTTCATCGTAAGCACGGGCTTGTCGTTGCACCTGGCGGTTACGCTGCTGATAATCTGCAAAGGCCGGTTCGCCATAGCGTTTGCGCAACCATTGTTGGGTAAGCTTCGGCGAGTAAACCACCCCCGTGGCATTATTACCGCCGAAGCCTTTTGAATTAATAAACGCAATTTGCCCCTGTTCATCCTCTAATTTGCAGTCCTGAACAGGGATGTGTAAACGCGCGTTATTCACCTGCGGCGCGATGTGCGGCACGCTTTTAATGCCCGGTAAAATGCCATAGCGGAAGACACCGAGACAGCTTATCAACTGGTCCCCGCTGGCAGGCCCCAGGGAGTGCCCCAGGTAAGATTTCACTGCCGTCACCGGCCAGTCGTGAATCGAAAAGGCTTGCGCAACACGGTCAAAAATATCCGCTTCCGAGACACAATTTTTCGGCGTGCTTGAACCATGAGCCTGGATAAACGATCCCTTTTGCACCGTCTCCAGTCCAACCATCGACACTGCAGAGGCGACAGCTTTCGCCATAGTGATGTAATTCCCCGGCCCCGGCGAAGCAATCGAACGCTTATAGCCATCAGCATTGATAAAGACGTTTCCCACAGAACCGTGGATCTCTGCGCCGAACTGCATCGCCAGTTCGTCGTCCATCAACACGATATACTGGCTGGACTCGGCGATCACAAACCCACAGCTGTTGCCAAACGGACGGCTGCTGTTGCGCCAGTCGGCCGTCTCCGTCTGATCGATATGCCTGAGTTTGCTCTCTGTCGCCAGCGCACCCATGGCATCAAAACCTTCAATCACCTCTGACGTAACCGGTGCTTCTGCGCTGCCTACCACGGCCACGCGAATGCGCCCTGCTTTTATGTCTTCGACGGCCGCGTTCAGGTTATAAAGAAACGTGGCGCATGCTCCCAGCGTGGCGCTGGTGTGGCCCACGCTACCCAGCACATAGGCATTGAGAAAATCGGCGCACATGCTGTTCAGGCCCAGCGGACACTGCCTGGCGCTGACGCGATGGCCCTTGAGACGCGACTGCAACATTCCGCCAAAGCCATACTCGTCGAGCTGTCCCATAATATTGCCCGAGTAGATACCCAGCTGATCCGGCGAAATTTTCGCCTGTATCTCCCGCCACGGGATCCCCAGAGCGTTGATCGCATCTGACGCCCCGACAACGGCCATTTGCAACGCCCGCGGGTGAAACTGTGAATTGTAATAGTCACCCGGCCGGAATCCTTGCGGCAGCAAACCTGCGGCCTGAACTTCCGTTCGCAACAGCGTCTCAATTCTACAGTCCATATCACCCCGGACGGTAATGCGCACGCGCTGATCCGTTAATTCCTCAGCATGCCATCCCTGCGGTAAGGGTTGAGGTAATTGTCTGGAAGAGATATTAAAACTAAAACCGTTTTCGTCCGAAGCCATATTCAATTTTGCATGACTAACGATGCCATCAACATCAAAATAATCGTCCGTGATTTTTCTGATAAGGGATCCTTCAAGCGCCTCGTTCTTTATCGTCGCGGCAGCCTGATCGGGCGTGAATCTTTTACCGGAAATGTCACAATATCCGCCTTCATCATATTTAAGAATGCCCATCAGGATAGCGAGCGATAATAACGTCTGCTGCCGTTCCTCTTCGGATAATGACTCAATAACCATTCGGCGAAATGCATGATGTGAAGAACTACGACCAGCCGGACCATAGCCACCAAATGCTGTTATTACGGGTAATTTCACCATAATCCATCCTGTATTGGTCGTGAATTTATTTTGTTATCAAGCTAAGACAATTTACAGATATTAGTTTACAAATCGCCAACAAAAGCTAATATGAAAATCCAGCCAAAATGCTGACTTTTTTGGCCAGGTTAAAGATGAGCTACCAAAAATAATAGTCAAAACAGGTATTAATCAAAAATGACAAATACACAAATAGGATTTGTGTTATGTGAACGCATGCTAAGTTCCGGCCTCAGTCTACCGATTGAAATGTGGAAATCAGCGGCCAGTAGCTATTTAGCTGAGCAAAAAACAAACGCCAACACAGATACGCCCCTGGCAAAGCGATCGCGTTTCAGGCTCTGTCGACCCGAAAGCATTTTGAAGGTCAATACCATCGGCATAAACAGTTTGCCGATCCGCACGCACAGTGGCTTCAGTATTACTGCCGACACCACGCTTGCCGACGACAGACACTACGATGTTATTTATATTCCGGCCCTGTGGCGCAACCCTCGCGCGGTGGTCAGACAGCAGCCTGAGCTGCTGGCGTGGCTTTCTGAGCAGGCCGCACGAGGCACCCGCATCGCTGCCGTCGGAACCGGCTGTTGTTTTCTGGCGGAATCAGGGTTGCTTAACGGGAAACCCGCCACCACTCACTGGCACTACTTCCGGCAATTCTCACGCGATTACCCCAGCGTTAAATTACAAACCAAACATTTTCTCACCCAGGCCGAAAATATTTACTGCGCCGCCAGCGTTAAGGCCTTGTCAGATCTGACAATTCATTTTATTGAAACGATATATGGAAAACGGATAGCCACACATACTCAACGGACATTTTTCCATGAAATTCGTAGCCAGTTTGATCGCCAGTGCTACAGCGAAGAAAACAAACCCCATCCCGATGAAGATATTGTGCAAATTCAGACCTGGATTAAAGCCAACTGCGCCTCAGATATATCAATGCAAAATCTTGCAGATATGGCTGGCATGAGTTTGCGCAACTTTAATCGTCGTTTTAAAAACGCCACTGACATGTCCCCTCTGCAATATTTATTAACCGCCAGAATTGAGTTAGCCATGAATATGTTGCAATCAACCAACCTCTGTATTCAGGAAATCGCCAACGCGGTTGGGTATCAGGATATCGCGCACTTTAATCGCCAGTTTAAACATAAAACCACAGTTTCACCGGGGGATTATCGTAAGACCGTTCGCGCAAAGATGTTTAGTGCATAATCCCGGATCATCTCTGATAATCACAAGATTGCCCCCGAGGAGAATCAGCGTGCAAGGCGTACCGGAACAATTTAGCGATGAGAGAGACAGCGCGCGCTTTCGCCATCTGGCGCAGTTGCCGGGTCTGGAACTTTATCACGCGCATATCGCTGACTACGCCTTTGAGCCTCACACGCACGAAGCCTTCGGCATCGGCACCATCGAAACCGGTGCCGAGCGCTTTCGCTATCGCGGTACCCAGCACCTGGCCGCTGAAAAATCCGTTGTCACCATGAACCCGGACGAGATCCACACCGGAGAGTCGGCAACCGAGGATGGCTGGCGCTACCGGATGGTCTACATCGAACCCGCTTTACTGGAAGAGGTGACTGGCCTGCGTCACTGGTGGTTTAGCGACGTGACCCGCCACGACCCGCTGCGTTCACAGCAAATCGGCCAGCTGATCTACGGCCTGTGGCATACCCAGGACCCGCTTGCGCAAAAAGGACTGCTGCTGGATCTGATTGAGACCTTCCAGCCGCTGGCCCATCACGCCCCAATAATTAAGGAAGGCGCGCACCGGTTCGAACGAGTGCGCGAGTATCTGCACGACAACTATATGCACGCCCTGACGCTGGACGAGCTGGCCAACGTGGTTTCCCTCAGCCCTTACCATTTTCAGCGCCAGTTCAAAGCCCATTTCCACGTTACGCCGCACCAGATGCTGATGGCTATTCGCCTGTGGCGCGCCAAAGTGTTTCTTACGCACGGCATGCCTGCCGCTGAAGTGGCCGCCGCGACCGGGCTGACCGATCAGTCGCATTTAACCCGCGCGTTTACCCGCCGCTACGGCATCACCCCCGTCCGCTACCAGAAGCAGGTCACCCGGCGCTGATGCGCAATCTCATACAATACGCGTGCAATCCCCCCTTCTACACTGAGTACAAAGTAAACCGATGTGGATGGAAAAATGATTAGTGGCGTGTTGTATGCCCTGCTGGCAGGGCTGATGTGGGGGCTGATTTTTGTTGGCCCGCTGATTGTGCCCGAGTATCCGGCAGCCCTGCAATCGACCGGCCGCTATCTGGCGCTGGGGCTGATTGCCCTGCCGCTGGCCTGGCTGGGTCGTACGCGTTTACGTCAGCTCAGCCGCCAGGACTGGATGACCGCGCTGGCGCTGACCATGATGGGCAACCTTATCTATTACGTCTGTCTGGCGAGCGCCATTCAGCGTACCGGTGCCCCGGTGTCGACCATGATTATCGGCACGCTGCCCGTCGTCATCCCCGTCTTTGCAAACCTGCTGTACAGCCAGCGCGATGGCAAACTGGCATGGTCAAAAATGGTGCCCGCGTTGATCTGCACGGGGGTCGGGCTGGTCTGTGTGAACATTGCTGAGCTTCGCCACGGGCTCACTGATTTCAGCGTCTGGCGTTATGGCTCGGGGATCGGTTTAGCGTTTATTTCCGTCGCCTGCTGGGCCTGGTATGCCCTGCGTAATGCGCGCTGGTTGCGGGAGAATCCGGATAAACATCCAATGATGTGGGCAACGGCGCAGGCGCTGGTGACGCTGCCAGTCTCGCTGGTGGGTTATGCCGGGGCCTGTATCTGGTCTGCTCAGCAACAGCCGGACTTCGCCCTGCCCTTCGGGCCGCGGCCGTGGGTCTTTGTCGGGCTGATGATCGCTATCGCTGTGCTCTGTTCCTGGGTGGGGGCACTGTGCTGGAATATCGCCAGCCAGAAACTGCCAACGGTGATCTTAGGGCCGCTGATTGTCTTCGAAACGCTGGCCGGGCTGCTGTACACCTTCCTGATGCGCCAGAGCGTACCGCCGCTGTTAACGGCCTGCGGAATAGTGCTGCTGGTGATGGGGGTAGTGATGGCGGTAAGAGCGAAGCCGGAAAAACCGATGGTCGTTCCGGCGTCGGAGATGTGAGGCGTTTGCAGGGCCTGCAAAAACATAGGCCCGGTAAGGCGTAGCCGCCACCGGGCAAGCTTTTAAAACGTTTCCCAGTTAGCTTCAGACGCAGAAGCGACGGGCTGCGCCTTTGGCGTATAGGTTTTCACCTGAGCCGCCTTAACCGCCTGGCTGCGGGCAATTTTAAACACCGCTACCGCTTCGTTCAGGCGTGCCGCCTGGTCTTCCAGCGCGGCCGCTGCGGCCGCAGATTCTTCCACCAGCGAGGCGTTCTGTTGGGTAACACGATCCATCTCTGCTACCGCCTGGCCCACCTGATCGATCCCGCGGCTCTGCTCATCAGACGCAGAGGCGATTTCGCCCATAATGTCAGTGACGCGAGTCACGGCGTTAACAATCTCCGCCATAGTGGCCCCGGCCTCGTTCACCAGCTGCGAGCCTGCGTTAACCCGCTCACCAGAGTCATCAATCAGCGCTTTGATCTCTTTCGCCGCCTGGGCGCTGCGCTGAGCGAGCGTACGCACTTCACCCGCAACCACCGCAAAGCCACGCCCCTGCTCACCGGCGCGCGCCGCTTCAACCGCCGCGTTCAGGGCCAGAATGTTCGTCTGGAAGGCAATGCCGTCAATGACATTGGTAATTTGAGCAATTTTGCTGGAGCTGGTGGCGATTTCGTCCATGGTACGGACGACGCCTTCCACAACGTTACCGCCCTTCTTCGCCGTTGAGGAGGCATCAAGCGCCAGACGGGAAGCCTGACGGGCATTGTCGGCGTTTTGTTTCACCGTTGCCGTCAGCTGCTCCATACTGGCAGCCGTCTCTTCCAGCGAGGCAGCCTGCTGTTCGGTACGGGAAGAGAGATCGTTACTGCCCGCAGAGATTTCCCCCGCACCGGTGTAAATGGTATCCGCACCTTCACGCACCACGCCCACGGTGTTTGCCAGCGCGGTTTGCATCTCCTGGACGTTTTGCGCCAGCACGGCCATCTCGTTTTTACCCTCAGCATGGATCGGCTGGGTTAAATCACCGGCGGCAATGGCGCGGATATGGCTTATCACATCCTGCAGCGGCAACAGCAGCACGCGGCGCATGGCAATCCAGCTGGAGATAATCACGATAATCACCAGCAGCATGACCGCAGAGAGGATCCACAGGATACGCTTGTAATCGCTTTCGTTATCTTTGATCCCTTTGTCCGTAAGCACGGCCTGGGCTTCACGCCATTCCCGGTACACGTTTTGCATCGCGGTCTGTTTCTGCTCCGCATTCTGCTTGAACATCTCTTCCAGATTGCCCTGAGAGAGCAAAACGTTCATTTGGGTCAGCGTCGCGGAGTAATTGCGATACTGCTCTTCCAGGCGGTTCGCCAGGTTGGGATCCAGCCCTGGGGTATTCGGTAAGGCATAGTATTTGTCGTAATGAGACTGGGCATTGGCCAGCAGGTTTTTCGCCGTGTTCACCAGCTCGTTGAGCTGCCCGCCGTTAATCTGCGAAGCCATGCTACTTTGCAGACGCAGCATGCCGCGGTTCAGGGTGACGCGTGCCTGGTTCAGGCTAATCCATGCATCGGTAAACTCCGCCACATTCTTGCTGGATAGCTGCGACACGGTGAAGTTATCTTTGTCGTTATTCAGCGCGTTAATAAAGATACCGGCGGAGACGAGTTGCATGATGCCGAGCACAAGCAGCACCGAAATCAAAAGGGTAATGACTTTTATACGTTTAAACATGCGTTGCCTTTGTTATATGCAGGTTGTCTGACGTGGATATATCGGCAGGCGCGGCGGGTTGTTTACTGTTTCTCCACTGTAAAAAAGTTTCTAAAGTCATTTTCTGCGTTCATTCAGTGAGTTAAACGCGGGAATTTTTTTGTGATCCACATCGCATTTTCACCCTTGCCTCTAAAGGGTTATAGCACTGCCATAAAGATGCATTTAATATGCATCTTATATTCTTGATGATGAGGTAACTGCTATGGCCTTCCGCGACCAACCCCTCGGCGAGCTGGCGCTCTCCATCCCTCGCGCTTCTGCGCTGTTTCGTAAATACGACATGGATTACTGCTGCGGCGGTAAGCAAACCCTGGCACGTGCGGCCTCGCGCAAAGAACTGGATGTCGGGCTCATTGAAGCGGAACTGGCGCAGCTGGCAGAGCAGCCCATCGACAAAGACTGGCGCACGGCCCCGCTTGCCGAAATCATCGACCACATTATCGTGCGTTACCACGACCGCCACCGTGAACAGCTGCCGGAGCTGATCCTGCAGGCGACCAAAGTGGAGCGCGTACACGCCGACAAACCTTCCGTGCCGCGCGGCCTGGCGAAATACCTGACCATGCTGCATGAAGAACTCACCAGCCACATGATGAAAGAAGAGCAGATCCTCTTCCCGATGGTCAAACAGGGAATGGGCAGCCAGGCGATGGGGCCAATTAGCGTGATGGAAAGCGAACATGACGACGCGGGTGAGCTGCTGGAAGTCATCAAACACACCACCAATAACGTCACGCCGCCGCCAGAAGCCTGCACCACATGGAAAGCGATGTACAACGGTATTAACGAGATGATCGACGACCTGATGGAACACATCAGTCTTGAGAACAACGTTCTGTTCCCGCGAGCATTGGCAGGGGAATAAAAAAGGCCACTGAAGCCTGATGACAGGGAGAGGGTGCAAAAACTAAAAACGGCAACCGAAGTTGCCGTTTTGCTTTTACCTTACGCCTGCCATTCGTTTCTTACCAATGAACAGCCAGCCCAATCCAAGCGCAATGAACCACAGCGGCGTGACGATCAGCGCCTGACGGGTGTCATCTTCCAGCGTCAGCAGAACCAGCACGAACGCGAAGAATGCCATACACACCCAGCACATCAGCTTGCCCAATGGCATCTTGTAGATTGATTTCTCGTGCAGGTGTGGGCGCTGTTTACGATACACCAGGTAGGAACAGAGGATGATCGTCCAGACGAACATAAACAGGATCGCCGAGACGGTGGTGATCATGGTGAACGCACCGATGACGCTCGGGTTCACGTAGAGCATTACCACACCACCCAGCAGGCACATGCAGGAGAAGGTCAGCCCTTTCGCCGGTACGGCACGCTTAGAGAGTTTGGCAAACGCGCTCGGCGCAACGCCTTCCTGCGCCAGGCCAAACAGCATGCGGCTGGTTGAGAACACACCGCTGTTCGCCGACGACGCAGCCGACGTTAGCACCACGAAGTTAATCAGGCTCGCTGCCGCAGGCAGCCCCACCAGCACGAACAGCTCAACGAACGGGCTCTTGCTTGGCACAACGGAGCTCCACGGCGTCACGGACATAATAATGATCAACGCGAAGACGTAGAACATGATGATACGAACCGGGATGGAGTTGATTGCACGCGGCAGGGATTTTTCCGGGTCTTTGGTTTCCGCGGCGGTGGTTCCGACAAGCTCAATTCCCACAAAGGCAAACACCGCAATCTGAAAGCCGGCAAAGAAGCCGCTGATGCCTTTCGGGAACCAGCCGCCGTCATTCCACAAATGGGTAAACGAAGCCTGTACGCCGGTTGGCGACTGGAAATGCGTCAACACCATTACCAGGCCCACCACAATCAGCGCCACAATAGCGACAATCTTGATCATCGCGAACCAGAACTCCATCTCACCGAACATCTTAACGGTAGCGAGGTTGAGGCTCAGCAGCAGAACAATCACCGCCAGCGAGGCGACCCAGTCCGACAGACCGGGGAACCAGAACTGCGCATAGGCGGTAATGGCGACGACATCCGCCATGCCGGTCACGACCCAGCAGAACCAGTAGGTCCAGCCGGTGAAATAACCCGCCCAGGGGCCGAGCAGGTCGGAAGCAAAATCGCTGAAAGATTTGTATTCGAGGTTGGAGAGCAGCAATTCACCCATTGCACGCATCACGAAAAAGAGCATAAAACCGATGATCATATAAACGAAAATGATCGACGGCCCGGCAAGACTGATGGTTTTGCCTGAGCCCATAAACAGCCCGGTACCGATGGCACCCCCGATGGCGATAAGCTGAATATGACGGTTTGTGAGATTGCGCCGTAGCGACTGTTCAGACGTCGCCTCTTCTGTCGTGGCGACTTTGACCTGATCTACCATGTAATTTTCCTGTTTATGCCTGTCTGTGTTGTTAAGGCTCTTCTGGCCTTTAAAACGTCAAATAAATGACGGTCCCTCTGTAAGGGTTTATCGATATTAGGTAAGAATCGGCGGGATGAATACTATGATTTAGATATTATGTTAATAATATGTTGGAAGTGAGTGTCATATCACTCATACAGCGCGAAACAGCTCACAAAAATACACGCAACAGTTTCGTTTGCAAGATAAAATATTGATTCCGCCGTAACTATAGGTTTTAACACTATTTTCCTCTCCCCGGACGGAGAGAGGAAATAAGAAAAGCCGATTACAGGATTTCCAGCAGCTCGACTTCAAACACCAGGGTGCTGAATGGCGGGATGGACGCGCCAGCGCCACGCTCACCGTACGCCAGGTTGTGCGGGATAGTCAGTTCCCATTTGGAGCCGACTGGCATCAGGGTCAGGGCTTCAATCCAGCCTGCGATAACGCCGTTAACCGGGAATTCAGCCGGTTCACCGCGTGCAACAGAGCTGTCGAACACCGTACCGTCGATCAGTTTACCAGTGTAGTGCACGCGAACGTGGTCAGTGCGTGCCGGGATAGCGCCGTCGCCCTGGTTGATTACGCGGAACTGCAGGCCAGACTCGGTGCTGTTCACGCCTTCACGCTCACGGTTCTCTTCCAGATATTTCACGCCTTCTGCCGCCATCTCTTCGAAGCGCGCGCGACGCACTGCGTCAGCACGTTCGTGGATTTCACGCAGCGCACGGTGGACAACATCAACCGGAACGGCTGGCTGTTTGCCTTCCAGCGCGTCAGCGATACCCGCCACCAGCGCTTCTGGTAACAGACCTTCCAGGCCGGATTCGCTCAGTTGCTGTCCTACCTGCAAGCCGATACCGTAACTTGCCTGCGCTTCGATAGTGTCAAAAGTCGGGGTGGTCATGGGTTTTCCTTCCATCACATTTAAAGTAGCGGGCAGCATAGCAGCCATGCCCTTATGGGTAAAACTTTGTCTGAAGTTAAGGTGACAAACTGCGACGAAACAGAAACAATAGAGGTAACCAGGATTAATCCCGAACGGATGTCACGGATGTCGGGTTTGCTACGCCGTTCAGGCAGTTAGCGAACTATACTTCTGAGCACAGGATAAAAAAGACGCGGAGCAGGAGGAGAGCCATGCCCGGGCGATTTGAACTGAAACCTACCCTGGCGAAAATCTGGCAGGCGCCGGACAATTTTCGCATTATGGACCCGCTACCTCCCCTGCATCGCAGAGGGATCATCATTGGTGCGCTGCTGGTGATCGTCGGTTTCCTGCTCCCTTCTGGCGGCGATGATGTGGACACCGCGCCAGTCACCCGCAATGCGCAACTGGATCTTCAGTCGCAAACGCGTCCGCAACCTGACGCGCAGCCTATGCAGACACAGCTTGTGACGCCGTCTAACGATCCGGGTCAGGTTGCTCCGGTTGAGCCAGAGCCGATTCAGGAAGAACAACCGCAGGAGCAGGCCGTCACCCCGTCTGAACCACAGACACAGCAGCCCACCGGTATTGAGCAGCAGTGGCGTTCCTACCGCGTAGAGCCGGGCAAAACGCTTGCTCAGCTGTTCCGCGACCACAACCTGCCACCAACCGATGTCTATGCGATGGCCCAGGTAGAAGGTGCGGGCAAGCCGCTCAGTAACCTGCAGAACGGCCAGATGGTGCAGATCCGTCAGAATGCCAGCGGCGTGGTCACCGGGCTAACGATTGATACGGGTAATGGCCAACAGGTGCTGTTTACCCGCCAGCCAGACGGCAGTTTTATCAGAGCACGGTAATGGCGTAAGCCGGGTAAGGCGAAGCCGCCACCCGGCACTTTTGTTCTCAGGCACTCCGTTTATTCACCCACCAGATCCCCGAGCAGACCAGCACCAGCGCAATCGCGTATTTAATCTCCAGGATGTTTTCCCCCAGGAAAATAGCGGACAGTACCGTCCCGGCGACGGGGATCACAAAGTTGAACGGGGCAATCATACTGACGCGGTTCACTTTCAGCAGGGCGCTCCACAGAGCGAAGGCGACGGATGAGAGCAACGTCAGATACCCCAATACCGCCACCGCGGTGAGGCTATGCACTTCCAGCGTCCCACCCGTGGCATATCCCCCTGCCACCAGGGCAAGACCACCAATACCCAGTTGCCAGCCGGTCATCACCGTCGGATCGACCGTCTGGGAGATACGTTTTCCGTACAGCGTGGCGGCGGAGAGGATGAACGCCGCCAGCACCACAAACCCGTCACCATTCCAGACAAAACGGAAATCACTGAGACCACTGTGGAAGTTCACCAGCATCACCCCGGCAAACCCCAGAATACAGCCCAGCGTTTTGTTATAGCTGAGCTTATCGTTGAGGTAGATAAAATGCGCCAGCAGTACGCTGAAGAAGGTGCCGGTGGCGTTCATGATCGAGCCATTAACGCCCGTGGTGTACGCCAGCCCGATATAAAAGAAGGTGTACTGAATGGTGGTCTGCGTCAGCCCCAGGATCGTAAGCTGACCAAACTGCGTGGGCGTGAGCCTGGCGATGGGTTTACGCTGAGCCAGCGCAAACAGCAGCAGCAATGCCCCGGCGAACAGAAAACGGTACCCGGCAAAGACGACTTTTGACGGAATATCATCGGTTGCGATCTGAAAGAGTTCATAGCCACTTTTAATGGCCGGGTAAGAGCTACCCCAGAGCAGACAGCAGAGCGTGGCGCAGGCGTAGGCTACATTGCGACGGGCAAAGACGGGCGTGGGCAGAGCAGTATCCATGGCAAATCTCAAAGATAAAATTGCGTTTCATTTTATTATCAGAGAATGCGTCAGGAATAGCTACCATACAAGATGTAAAGTGACGTTCAGCAGGCTTTAAAAAGCAAAACGCCGGCACAAGGCCGGCGCTTTGACGCGAGCAGAGTAAAAAATTACTCAGCTACAACGTTAACAACCAGTTTAGCGAACACTTCGCTGTGAACCTGGAAGTCAACTTCGTGCTCACCAGTGGTACGCAGAACACCGTTCGGCAGACGAACTTCGCTCTTAGCCACTTTAACGCCTGCTGCAGAAACTGCATCAGCGATATCGCGGGTACCGATGGAACCGAACAGTTTACCTTCGTCGCCAGCTTTGGAAGCGATGGTAACAGTGCCCAGTGCGTTGATTGCTTCAGCGCGAGCGTTAGCAGCCGCCAGAACGTCAGCCAGTTTGGCTTCCAGTTCAGCACGACGTGCTTCGAAAAACTCTACGTTTTTCTTGGTAGCAGGAACAGCTTTGCCCTGTGGAACCAGGAAGTTACGAGCGTAGCCCGCTTTAACGTTTACCTGATCACCCAGGCTGCCCAGGTTTGCTACTTTATCAAGCAGAATAACTTGCATTACCTTATCCTCTTAAAGTCGTATTAATGGACCGTGCCCGATTACTGATGACGATCAGTGTACGGCAGCAGAGACAGGTAGCGAGCGCGTTTGATAGCGCGAGCCAGCTGACGCTGGTATTTTGCACGAGTACCGGTGATACGGCTTGGGACAATCTTACCGCTTTCGGTGATGTAGTTTTTCAGCGTTGCGATATCTTTATAGTCGATCTCTTGAACGCCTTCCGCGGTGAAACGGCAGAACTTGCGACGACGGAAATAACGTGCCATATGGCTAGTCTCCAGAATCTATCAAATCAATCTGCTCGGCATGCAGAACCATTTTGCTCAGACCGTTCTTTGCCTTGTGGCAAGAGATGAACCCCTGAACGATTACTGCACTACCGACCGTTAAACTGTGAGTAATGGCCTGGTTTTCGTGTCCGCTAATGATAACGGGCATTTGGCACCACGCCTGCCGGTGAAACCCGGCTTCCTCTTGCACAGAACGATGCTCAAGCACGAACTGGCAATGCGGAATTCCTGATGGACTGACCTTTCGAAGGGGAGCCCTGCATACGATGCCGGACAACGCCAGACGGTTGGTCATCAGAAATTACTCTTCAGAATCCCCAGCATCAGAATCATCTGCGGTTTCGTTTGCGAAATCATCGCGACGCTCACGGCGCTCGTCTTTCGCTTTAACCATCGGAGATGCTTCGGTAACTGCGTGTTTAGTACGCATAACCATGCTGCGGATAACGGCATCGTTGAAGCGGAAGTTAGTTTCCAGCTCATCGATCACTTCCTGCGGAGCTTCAACGTTCAGCAGAACGTAGTGTGCTTTGTGCAGTTTGTTGATCGGGTAAGCCAGCTGACGGCGGCCCCAGTCTTCCAGACGGTGGATCGTGCCCGCTGCTGCAGTGATTGCACCAGTGTAGCGCTCGATCATACCCGGAACCTGTTCGCTCTGGTCAGGATGGACCATAAAAACGATTTCGTAATGACGCATCGAATTGCTCCTTACGGATTATTCAGCCTCCTGTCTGGGTCAGCCGAGGCCCGGGGAGGCAAGGAACGTGTTAAAGGTCGGCTGAAAAATTGACGCGTCATAATACTTGCGCGCCCCTGGAAACTCAAGCTGATTGCACAAATAATTCGCACAAACCGCAAAGCTGGTCTAAGTGGGTGATTTAAAATTAATCGCATCAGGAAGCGTTGTTTTTTTGAACAACTGCATCAGAAATGGTCACGCATCCTCGCCGGATAAGTGATTACACTTTAATCAGAGACCATTTAAACACCGAAGGAGAGCAATCAACCGTCTCACAGCACGCAGTCGTGGAGCGCATATCATGAAAAAAATCGCAATTGCCGTAATGGCTGCGCTTTTGCTCAGTGCAAACGCGATGGCAGCCATCAAGATAGACAGCCGACAGGCCAGAAACATGGATGATGTGCAGAGCTTAGGCGTAATTTACATCAATCATAATTTCGCCACAGAGAGCGAAGCAGATCAGGCTCTTAATAAAGAAACCGATGCTCAGGGGGCAAATTACTATCACGTCATACTGATGCGTGAGCCCGGCAGCAACGGCAATATGCATGCCAGTGCAGATATTTACCGATAACCTTTTAACGCTAGCACCAGGAAAGCCAACAAAGAGAACATAGCCATAGTTTGACTTGCCCCCTGCCCGGGGGCTTTTTTTTTGGTTCTGACTCACTTCTGCCCGTAATAAGCACTAGGCCCATGCTTGCGCATGAAGTGTTTGTTCATCAGGTAATCATCAATGCCCTGAAGCTGTGGGTTGATGTCGCAAGCAATCCACGCCATACGGGCCACCTCCTCCATGACTACCGCGTTATGGACGGCGTCATGCGCATCTTTTCCCCAGGCGAACGGACCGTGCTGATAGACCACAATGCCCGGCGTGTGCAGCGGTTCGCTCTCACCCAGCGTTTCGATAATGACCTTACCCGTGTTGAGCTCGTACTCGCCTTCCACTTCTGTCTGCGTGAGTGCCCGCGTGCAGGGAATGTCACCAAAGAAGTAGTCCGCATGCGTGGTTCCCAGAGCCGGAATTGCCCGCCCCGCCTGTGCCCAGGCTGTGGCATGCGTAGAGTGGGTATGCACTACGCCGCCAAGAGAAGGGTAACGCCGGTAGAGCGCCAGATGGGTGGCTGTATCTGAAGAAGGGCGCCATTTGCCGTCGACAACGTTACCCTCAAGATCAACCACCACCATATCGTCAGGGCTCATGGCGTCATATGCCACGCCGCTGGGCTTAATCACCACGAGCCCTTGCTCACGGTCGATGGCGCTGACGTTTCCCCAGGTGAAGGTCACCAGTCCATAGCGCGGAAGATCCATATTAGCGTCAAAGACCTGCTGCTTAAGGTTACGCATGTTCAGCCTCCAGTAAGCCGGCCCGTGCCATACGTTCCCGTACCCAGTCGCGAGCGTTAGCCACTTCACCTGCAGGGTCATCTGACGTTTCGCTCCACATCTCAATCAGGTAAGGCCCGCAATACCCCGCCTGTTTGAGCGTCTGGAAGCACCGTTCGAAATCCACCACCCCGGTGCCGAACGGAACGTTTTTGAATACCCCAGGACGCGTATCTTTGACATGAACCGCGACGATATGGCCCATCCCCGCCAGCAGTTCCATTTGTACGTCATTATCCCACGCCGACAGGTTGCCGATATCAGGATAGAGCTGGAACCACGGATTGTTCAGGTAATGCGCGTAGCCCAGCGCCTTGCTGATCGAGTTCATTAACGGATAGTCCATGATCTCCATCGCCAGCGTCACCTGCGCGCGGCTGGCCATCTCAACGCTCTCTTTCAGGCCGTCACGAAAACGACGACGCGTTTCGTCATTGGCTTCCTGATAGTAAACGTCATACCCGGCAAGCTGTATCACGCGAATACCCACATCCTGCGCAAAACGAATGGCTTTACGCATGATATTCAGCCCCTGCGCACGCACCGTATCATCTTCACTGCCAAGCGGAAAACGACGGTGGGCACTAAGGCACATGGACGGCACGCGCACGCCCGTTTCGGCGACCGCACTCACCAGCGCCAGACGCTGCTCCTGGCTCCAGTCGAGGCGAGAAAGACGTTCATCGGTCTCATCCACGGACATTTCGACAAAATCGAAGCCCAACTGTTTCGCCAGTTTCAGCCGCTCCAGCCAGCACTCCCCCGCGGGGAGTGCCTTTTCATAAATGCCAAGCGGGACCTGTTTAGACAACATACCCGCTCCTTAGCCCCAAAGCTGAGCGATTGAACGTTTGAACTGACGTGCCGCTTCCACCGGAGACGCGGCATCACGAATGCTGCGACCCGCGATAAAGACGTGAATAGGGATACCTTTAAACAGCGGCAGATCTTCCAGCGCCAGGCCACCGGTAACGGTCACTTTAAAGCCCATGTCAGCAAGACGTTTAATGGCGCTGATATCTGCGTCTCCCCACGCCACGCCGGCGGCCTGCGCATCACGGCTGCGGTGATAAACGACCTGCTGAATGCCAGCATCGCGCCACGCCTGGGCCTGTTCCCAGGTCCAGAAACCGGTCAGTTCAATCTGCACATCGCCGTTGAACTCTTTCGCCACATCCAGCGCACCTTTCGCAGTGTTGATATCTGCACAGCAGATCACGGTGACCCAGTCGGCATTAGCTTCAAAACACATGCGGGAGAGAATTTTGCCTGCATCGGCAATCTTGGCATCGGCCAGCACGATTTTATGCGGGTAGAGCGCTTTCAGATCGCGAACGGCGCGCACGCCTTCACCTACGCACAGAATGGTGCCAACTTCGATAATATCCACCTCTTCCGCAATCAAGCGGGTGGTTTCATACGCATCGGACAGAGTCTGGTTATCCAGCGCGACCTGCAACATTGGTAATGACATTTTCAATTCCTTCTTAAACTGCCGCCGCTGTGGCGTTATCAATTAAATCCAGCACTTCCTGCTCGGTGCGGCAGGCGCGTAAACGATCAAAATTCGCTTCGTCATCAAACAGGTTAACGATCTGCATGATGCCAACCTCCTGATGGGTATTGGCATCGACGGCCGCCATGGTGATCAGGATGTCGACCGGGTCGTTATCTTCATGGTTAAACACCAAAGGCGTTTTCAGCGTTACCAGCGCGAAGCCGGTTTTCTTCACGCCCTCTTCCGGGCGGCCGTGCGGCATCGCTAGTCCTGGCGCAATCACAAAATAAGGACCATGCTGCGCCACACCATCAAGAATGGCCTGGTAATAACGCGGCTCGACAACATCGGCCTTAACCAGCAGATCCACGCTCAGCTTCACCGCCTCCTGCCAGGTGCTGGCCTCGGCCTGTAAAAGGATGGAGTTATTCTCAGCCAGCGAATCACGTAGTTTCATGTGGCGTCCTTACTTCACATCTTGCGGGAAGTGCGCTTTGATCACTTCCAGCAGTTTTGGGCCAAAATCCGCAGGGGAGAGCATATTGCGTACCCCCACGACATACTTGTTGCCAGAAACGCTAATTTCACCGGCGATATGGGTAGACGCGATGATGATATCGGCGCCGTTCAGTTCACTTTTGTATTCACCCACCGCGCAGCTGTTCACCGTGTGGTCAATGTTTGACTGGGTTAAAAACTGGTCCACTTTCATCTTCATGATCATGGAGCTACCTTGCCCATTGCCACACACAGCCAGGATACGTACGGTCATAATCGAAACTCCTTAGTGAGCAGAAACTTCTGCTGTTTGTTTTTCCGCATCTTCTTCAGCTCGCAGAGAACGGCCAGCGAAGAACATATAAGCCAGGGCAATCACGATAATGACGGCCATAAAGGCCAGCCCGACGGACGCAAAGCCCTGCATCATTGGCGGGGCCAGGATTGACCAGTCCGCCATGCCCATCCAGGCGCTCATACCGGTGAGCTTGACCGCCCACACGCAACCGAAGATCTCCACCATGCCCATCACCAGACAGATCTTGAGCGCTGCACGCCAGCCGCCAAAGTGGTTAGCAAAGACGCCAATGGTGGCGTTGGAGAAGAACATCGGGATAAAGCCAGGAATAATCAGAATGGATGAGCCGCAGCCGACCAGAATGCCTACCGCAATCAGTTGGCCGATGGTGCCCCACATAAAGCCCCATACCACCGCGTTTGGCGCAAAGCTGTAGATAGCCGCACAGTCAATGGCCAGTACCGCACCAGGAATCAGGCGTTGAGAGATCCCGTTGAAGGCTTCAGAGAGCTCGGCAACAAACATGCGCACGCCCTGGGTAATGATGAAAATCGCCACCGCGAAGGAGAAACCGGTCTGCAGGATATAGACCGTCCAGTGCGTTTTACCCGCCATCGCCTGTACTACGTCAATCCCGAAGGAGAGCAGAATGGCGCCGAAGAAAATGGTCATTACGATCGCCGTGGAGACGATGTTGTCGTGGAAAATATTCAGCCAGCCCGGCAGCTTGAGGTCTTCAACGCTGTCCTCTTTTTTGCCCAGATATGGCGCAACCTTGTAAGCGATCCACGAGGCGAACTGTTGCTGATGGCCGATGGAGAAACCGCAGCCGTCAGTCACTTCCTGCGTCGGCTTGTACATCATGTTGGAGGTGATACCCCAGTAAAGCGATACCAGCACAGCGGTGCAGATAATCGTGGTCCACATGGGGTAGCCGAAGATATAGAGAGACACCGCAATCAGCCCGGCCTGCTGGAACATAATGTGACCAGTCAGCATGATGGTGCGGATGCCGGTAATGCGGCGCAGCAGAACGTAAATGATGTTTAACGCCAGCGCGAGCAGTACCGCGTAGCCCACCCAACTGTAGGCATCTCCCATGCGGTCAATGGTGGCCATCATCGACGCGTAGGTGTCAGAGATGGCACCGTTGATGCCATACACTTCAGACATTTTGGCAACAACGGGTTTAAAGGTACTGGTCAGAATGCCTGAACCCGCCTGCAACAGCATGAAACCAATGATGGTTTTGATTGTGCCTTTGATGATGACGCTGACGCTTTTGCGCAGAAGGATGTAGCCCAGGCACGTCACGATACCCAGCAAAAGCGGGGCGTTAGTCATTACCTGATTAAAGAACACGGTAAAGACGTTGTAGAGGATCTCCATAACTCTCTCCAGAAATGAGAACACGAGGGGTAATCCCTGTTCGGTTGGTGTCATCACTCTATTAATCACAAATAATCACCACAAGATTGCATTTGATTATTTGTGACGTATCACGCAAATTATTTCCATGCTGTTAGTAATGATTTTCACTACCGATTCTGACGAATAAATTATTTCTTACAATTCATACAATTAATCATTGATAGCGGATATTCTAACAACGTAAAAATGGATGTCCTGTGACATGGAGAAGATAAATTTCCTCAATTTACTCGTTGCAAACCGATTCAAAGAGTGCCAGCATTAATCACAACAAATCACCAAATGATTACTTTTGATTAAACCAGGAGTCAAAACGATGAGTAAAGTGAACACCATCACCCGTGAATCATGGATTCTGAGCACCTTCCCGGAATGGGGCAGCTGGCTGAATGAAGAGATTGAGCAGGAACAGGTTGCTCCTGGTACGTTTGCAATGTGGTGGCTGGGTTGCACCGGCATCTGGTTGAAATCCGAGGGTGGCGCCAATATTTGCGTTGATTTCTGGTGCGGTACCGGCAAGCAGAGCCACGGCAATCCGCTGATGAAAAAAGGTCATCAGATGCAGCGCATGGCAGGTGTAGAAAAATTGCAGCCAAACCTGCGTACCACGCCGTTTGTTCTTGATCCTTTTGCCATTCGCCAGATCGACGCCGTCCTTTCCACCCACGATCATAACGATCACATCGATGTAAACGTGGCGGCAGCGGTGATGCAAAACTGTGCGGAGGACGTGCCGTTTATCGGGCCGCAGACCTGCGTGGATCTCTGGATTGGCTGGGGCGTGCCGAAAGAGCGCTGCATCGTCGTGAAGCCAGGCGACGTGGTGAAAATTAAAGACATTGAAATCCACGCGCTGGACGCCTTTGACCGCACCGCGCTGATCACCCTGCCCGCTGACCAGAAAGCCGCTGGCGTCCTGCCAGACGGCATGGATGAGCGAGCAGTAAACTATCTGTTTAAAACCCCTGGCGGTTCCCTGTACCACAGTGGTGATTCTCACTACTCCAACTACTATGCGAAGCATGGTAACGAGCATCAGATTGACGTGGCGCTGGGCTCCTACGGCGAGAACCCGCGCGGCATTACCGACAAAATGACCAGCGCCGATATGCTGCGCATGGCGGAAGCACTGAACACCAAAGTGGTGATTCCTTTCCACCACGATATCTGGTCAAACTTCCAGGCCGATCCGCAGGAAATCCGCGTACTGTGGGAGATGAAAAAAGACCGTCTGAAGTATGGCTTCAAGCCATTTATCTGGCAGGTAGGCGGTAAGTTCACCTGGCCGCTGGACAAAGATAATTTCGAGTATCACTACCCACGCGGTTTCGATGATTGCTTCACCATTGAGCCAGACCTGCCGTTCAAGTCATTCCTCTGATTGTGAAACCCCATCGCCAGACCTTGCGTCTGGCGATTTCATATTTATTTTAGTAATTTCACGCTATTTCAAATATCATCTTTTCAAATCAATTCTTATCGGAATAGCTCATGACGGAAGCGCAACGGCATCAAATATTACTGGAACTCCTGGCGCAAACAGGGTTTATCACCGTCGAGAAAGTGATCGAACGTTTAGGGATTTCCCCCGCGACGGCGCGACGAGACATCAATAAGCTGGATGAGAGCGGTAAGCTGAAAAAAGTCCGTAACGGCGCGGAAGCCATCAGCCAGCAGCGCCCTCGCTGGACGCCGATGAATATCCATCAGGCACAAAACCACGATGAAAAAGTGCGCATTGCCAGAGCCGCATCGCAGCTGGTCAACCCGGGTGAGAGTGTGGTGATCAACTGCGGCTCCACGGCATTTCTGCTGGGCCGCGAGATGTGCGGTAAACCGGTGCAAATCATCACCAACTATCTGCCGCTGGCTAACTATCTCATCGATCAGGAACATGAAAGCGTGGTGATCATGGGCGGCCAGTATAATAAGAGCCAGTCCATTACCCTCAGTCCCCAGGATAGCGAAAACAGCCTCTATGCGGGGCACTGGATGTTTACCAGCGGCAAAGGCCTGACAGCGGATGGGCTCTACAAAACCGACATGTTAACTGCGATGGCAGAGCAAAATATGCTTAACGTCGTGGGCAAGCTCGTCGTACTGGTCGACAGCAGCAAAGTCGGCGAGCGTGCAGGGATGTTGTTCAGCCGCGCCGAGCAGATTGACATGGTGATCACCGGCAAACATGCCAATCCAGAGATCCTCCAGAAGCTGGAAGATCAGGGCGTCAAAATTCTGCGCGTTTAAAGATGCTGGCGGAAAAAATCCACCGTCGCGTCCAGCGCCGCTGGCGTGATACGGTGGCGAACCCCCGCTTCCCACAGGCAGGTCAGGTTGCCGTCCAGCCCTTCGCGCTGTAGTGCCTGCTGGAGACGGAAGGTTTCGCCAGGGGGCACCACATCATCCGCGTCACCATGCCACAACAGCAACGGGCGATCGGCCAGACGCGGTAACGCCCGGGTCACTTCCCATTCGGCCAGCAACGCGTCAATCTCCGTCGCGTCTTGCGGTGGAAACAGCGTTTTTGACAATGACGTAAAATAGCCCGAGCCCATCAGGCACGCCACAGAGCTCACCTCAGGGTGACGGGCCATGATCCCGAGCGCCGTCATTCCCCCCATTGATGCGCCGGCCACCGCCAGCCGTTGATCCGCCACCAGCCCCGCCTGGTAAAGCGCATCGCGCAGCCCGGCAAATTCGCTCAGGCTACCGTGTAAAATCTGCCAGAACTGCCCCAGTCGCACCTGTTCATCACCGGTAAAACGTGCACCGTGATCGGGCGCATCCGGCATCACTACCCGAAAACCGGCCTGCGCCAGCGCCACCGCAAAGTAGCTGTAAACCAGCTTTGATGAGGTAAAGCCATGATAAAAAACCACAACAGGCAGCGGTTGCGCATGTTTCCCCGCAGGGATAGCGTGTAATATTTCATGATTGCCGAGGCGGCGAGTTTCAATTTCAATCATTGTCGACCCTGTGCTGATGAATGATTCATAATGTTGAGAACTGGATTACGCTTTCACGATATTTTCATTCGAAATATACGTACCAGATAACACTTCGGGAACATTCCCCCAAAACTAAATTCGCAGACAACTACACTATGGCTATCAGGAAACGAGATATGGTTATGCGCAGGTTTGCTACTTTATTGTTGCTGGTTCTGCTCAGTGGCTGTAGTGCGCTACAGGGGACACCGCAACCCGCTCCCCCGGTCGCCGATCATCCGCAGGAGATTCGTCGTAATCAGACGGAAGGATTACAACGAATGGGTACCGTCTCCGCGCTGGTTCGCGGATCCCCGGATGACGCAGAGGAGTCAATAAAGGCGCAAGCTGCCGCCGCTAAAGCAGATTATTACGTCATCATTATGATCGATGAAACCATCATTACGGGCCAGTGGTACTCACAGGCTATTTTGTACCGTAAATAACGATCTTCATTTGAACGACATTTACACTGCTTTGCGTCCATAGACATTTTCCTGTCCACAATAAACTCCATGCCCGCGACAATGGAAGTGAGTTTATTTGCGAAGGAGTGCCCGGCGGATACCGGAGAAATGTGAAATGGAGCTGACAATGAAACGAACTCTTGCTTTGACCTCTCTGTTGCTCTCGGCAGGCCTTGTGAGCACGACTGCACAGTCAGCAGAATTCGCCAGTGCTGATTGCGTCACTGGCCTTAATGAAATTGGCCAGATCTCCGTCAATAACATTTCGGGGAGCCCGCAAGATGTTGAACGTGTCGTGGCATTAAAAGCCGATGAACAGGGCGCTTCCTGGTATCGCATTGTACAGATGCAGGAAGATAACCGTAGCGATCATTGGCGCGTACAAGCTATTCTCTATGTCTAATCATCTCCGATAAAAGCCACTTATTTTTAGTGGCTTTTCGTTTTTGCAAATTTTTTATCTCCCTTCAAAGCCATAAAAAACAACTTGATAAGATTTTGTTACATTTTTTAAGTAAATGTTAGCTCTGCCCTGCCGTTGAAAAGCCATACCTTTTCAATAATGAGCAATTTATGATCACCTTTTTTCGCCGTGCGGGTCTGGGCGCAAAGTTATCGCTTCTTACCGGTGTGAGTGTCGCCACGCTGTTTCTGCTTTTCACTTTTCTGCTCAGCCATAAAGCCAGCCAGCAGCTTGAAGCCCTTGCGGTAGAAGACCTGCATAACCAGTCCACCGGTATGGTTGATATGGTACAGATGTTTAACACCAGTCTGAGCGAAGAGGTCGAGAGCTATACCCGGCTGTTCACCACCTTTTTACCGCAACCTTTGAGCGTCGACAGTAGTCAACTCCAGACCATTAACGGGCTTAGCGTGCCCCTTCTGAAAGGGGGAGAAACGGGCCTGCATGAAAACAATGCCCTTTCTGACGATTTCCTCAAGCGTACAGGGGCAATCTCGACCCTGTTTGTGCGTAGCGGTAATGATTTTGTCCGTGTCGCCACCTCCCTGCGCAAAGAGAATGGCGATCGGGCAATGGGTACCGTTCTGGACACTGCCAGCCCGGCCTATGCGGCCGTCACTAAAGGCGAGGTCTATCGCGGTCTGGCGCTGCTGTTCGGCAAGCGCTATATCACCCAGTATCAGCCGTTCAAAAACGCAGACGGCCAGGTCATTGGGATCATTTTTGTTGGTGTGGATATCACTCACTCCTGGAACGTAATGCGCGAAAAAATCCTCAATCGCCGTTTAGGTGACAGTGGACACTTCTTCGTGCTGGATCGCAGCAACGGTAAAACGCGCGGACAGTTACTGTTCCACACGAGCAGAGAAGGCCAGTTGCCTGAGTGGGACAGCGCCACCCAGCAGCAGTTGCTGAGCAATACCCCGGGTACGCTGGAACGCGTAAGTGAGGACGGTCGTATCGTGAAAATGGCCTACACGCCGCTGCCGGGCTGGAACTGGACCATTGTGGGGGAAGTGGATAAATCGGTCCTGCTCTCAAGCGTCACCACGATGCGGGATCGCTTCCTGCTGGCAGGCGTGGCGCTGTCAGTCCTGTTTGCCGCGCTGTTTGTCATCATCATTCGTCGCATGCTGACGCGCCCGCTGCGTAACGTCATTCACCTTGCCCGGCAGTATGCTGCGGGCGATCTGCGTGCCAGCCTGGCCGTTACCCGTCAGGACGAGGTTGGCCAACTTATCGACGCCATCAACGGGATCGGCGGCGGTCTGGAAAAAATTGTCCTGCAGGTACGCGAGGCCGCAGGCGAGATCCATCTGGGGACTAACGCCCTGGCCTCTGATACCGGTGAGATCTCAGAGCAGATCAACAAACAGGCCAGCAGCGTTGAAGAGACCTCCGCGAGTATGGAACAACTCGCCGCAACCGTGCAGCAAAACGCGGCCAATATGGAACAAACGCAGCAGCTGGTGGGGGAAACCTCACGCGCGGTGCATCAGGGGGGCGAGACGGTGACGAACGCAGTCTCCACCATGGATGCTATTCGCGACGCCTCAAAGCGCATCGAGGACATCACGCGCGTGATTGAGTCGATTGCTTTCCAGACCAATATTCTGGCGCTTAATGCAGCGGTTGAAGCTGCACGCGCCGGCGAGCACGGAAAAGGGTTTGCTGTGGTCGCGCAGGAAGTGCGCGCCCTGGCGGCACGCAGCGCTAACGCCGTGAAAGAAATTGAGCAGCTAATTGGCGACACGCTGAACAAGGTGAGTGAAGGCCATGCGCTCTCAGAGCAGACGCGTCTGGCGATGGATGCCATCATCGCGCACATCGATAACATCAACCAACTGGTGACCGGGATCAACCATGCATCCCGCGAACAGTCGGCGGGGATCCGTCAGGTGAATCTGGCCATGACCCATATTGGTGAAGCCTCCCACATCAACGCCGATCGCGTCTCGCGCAGCGAGCAAACGGCACAATCGCTGCGCGAGAAAGGGTCGCACCTGACCCAGCTGGTGAGCCTGTTCCAGCTTAAAAACTAGCCCACTCTGCCCGTGGCGCGCAGCAGCAGATCACTTTGAACCTGCTCTGTCATCAGTGTGCCGCCACGGGTATCCAGCATCATACGGCACCAGGCCTGCGCGACAGGTGGGGATGCGTGCCGCAGCATCTGGCTTCCGGCGCCCAGCAGGAATAGCTGATGCGCAATCTCCCGGCCCTGCGCCTCCTGCGGTTTACGCAGCTTTTGCTGTAACTGTCGCCAGCTGCGATCGAAGTGCCTGTCCTGGCCTTTTACCTGCGCAAAATCCTCTGCCAGCAGATCGAACATACCCGGCTGCTTCGCCAGAACGCGCAGAACATCCAGACACATGATGTTCCCTGAGCCTTCCCAGATGCTGTTCACCGGCATCTCGCGATACAGGCGGGGGAGTTCACTCTCCTCGCAGTACCCGATGCCGCCCAACACCTCCATCGCCTCTGCCACAAACGGGATACCCGCTTTGCAGACGCTGTATTTCGCGGCTGGTGTGAAAAGCCGCGCCCAGGCCGCCTCTTGCGGATCGGCGCGTTTATCCCACGCCCGGGCAAGGCGAAACAGCAGTGCCGTTTGCCCCTCCAGCACCAGCGCCATGCGGCTCAGAACGTCGCGCATCAGCGGCTGATCGATGAGGTTTTTCCCGAACGTCTGTAGCTGATGGGCGTGGTACAGCGCCACGGATAATGCCCGACGCATCAACCCATGGCTGCCCAGAGCGCAGTCAAAACGCGTTAACCCGCCCATGCGCAGGATCTGTCGTACCCCTTCCCCCTCTTCCCCTAACAACCAACCGGACGCATCCAGAAACTCCGCTTCACTGCTGGCGTTAGCGCGGTTACCGAGCTTGTCTTTCAGCCGCTCCAGGCGCACGGCGTTGCGCTGCCCGTCAGGCAAAAAGCGAGGAACAAAAAAGCAGGACAACCCGCCTTTCGCCTGCGCCAGCACCAGATGCGCATCGCTTTGTGGCACGGAGAAAAACCACTTATGACCCACCAGCCGGTAGCTGCCGTCGCTGCACTTTTCCGCTTTGGTGGTGTTGCTGAGCACGTCCGAGCCGCCCTGTTTTTCCGTCATCCCCATGCCGATCAGCAGGCCGCGCTTTTGGGCTCCAGGGGCAAGGTGAGGATCATAACGATCGCTCAGTAGCGGCGTGAGCCAGTTCTGGAAAGATTCAGGCAGCGCCTGTTGCAGCAGCGGCGTGGCGGCAAACGTCATGGTAACGGGACACAGCGTTCCGGCCTCAACCTGAGCATGCAACACGAAGCGCGCGGCGCGAGCGACAAAGGAGCCTTTACGCGCCTCCTCTTCCCACGCCAGGTTATGCACCCGGTTAGCACACAGCCCCTGCATCAGAAGATGCCAGGCGGGGTGAAAACGGACATCATCCAGCCGCTCACCGGTGGGGTCATAGCGGAGTAACTCCGGCGGATTGACGTTCGCCAGCCTGCCAAGCTCCAGTGACTCCGCCGTACCTAACTGCTGGCCGATACTGGCCAGCAGCTCGCTATCCCACTCCGCGCCTTCGCGAGCCACCGCGTCACGCAGGGCACAATCAGAGAGAAAAAGGTTGCTGTTCGAAAGCGGTGCGGGTTGGTTAAAAACGGTATGTGTTTGCCAGTGCATGCTGTCTCCCTCCTTCAGTGGCAATGAAGATAAGTATGGACAGACCGCGTGCACGCTGCATGGGAGTAAGGTCACACGGTAGCGATCCCGCTGATATCATTCGTGAAATAGCTCACAGAACATAAGAATAAACTATTTCATCACTTCACTTTTATTGAATAATTTATTCTTACCCCTTTCAGTGAGGAAAGTTATGCAACCGAATGCGCATAAGCGTGCGTTAATTGCAGGCTCCATTGGTAATTTCATCGAGTGGTATGAGTTTGCGGTCTACGGCTTTCTGGCCACCGTGATTGCGAAAAACTTCTTCCAGCTTGAAGGTGAGTCAGGGCTGACCAGCCTGATCCTCACCTATGCCTCGTTTGCCATCGCTTTCTTTTTCCGTCCGCTGGGGGCGGTGGTATTTGGCCGTATTGGTGACCGTATTGGCCGTAAACCGACGCTGATCATTGTGCTGGTGCTGATGACGCTCGCCACCGCCGCCATCGGCATTGTGCCGGTCTATGCCAGCATCGGTATCGCCGCCCCACTGATCGTCACGCTGCTGCGCATCCTGCAGGGATTGTTTGCGGGAGGTGAGTACGGTGGTGCCGTTTCCTTGATGACGGAATTTGCACCCCGCGGTAAACGCGGTCTGTATGGCGCATGGCAGTCGTTCACGGTGGCGCTGGGGTTGTTAGCGGGCGCGGGTATTGTCGCCTTGCTTTCTGCATTACTGACACCGGAAGCCCTGCATGACTGGGGCTGGCGCATTCCATTTTTCCTGGCGTTACCCATGGGTGTGGTGGCGCTCTGGTTGCGGGTGAGTATGGAAGAGACGCCGAGCTTCGTGCAGCAGCAGGAAAAACCGCTCATCGCACAGGCCAGTACCGTCGCCACAATTAAAGCGATCGTGATGGGAATTGGCCGGGTGATGGTCTGGTCGGCGGCGGGTTATACCTATCTGGTGATTATGCCGACCTATCTGCAATCGGCACTGCACACCGGATTTAACCAGGCACTGTTAATAGCCGTGATTTCGAATATCGGCTTTGCGCTCACCATTATTCCGTCGGGGATCCTGAGCGACAGGATCGGCCGCCGCACGGTAATGATTATCGCCACCGCGTTACTGCTGATCCTCGCCCTGCCGCTGCTGAAAATTCTGCAGGCGGAGTCGAGTACCCTGGCGGTGAAAGCGATCATGGTGTTGATTGCGGGCGGTCTGGTGGGCATGCTCGCAGGTCCAGGGCCGGCAATGCTCTCAGAGATGTTCCCGACGCGCGTGCGCTATACGGGACTTGGGCTGGCGTATTCCTTGTCGAATGCCATTTTCTCGGGGTGTGCGGGGCTGATCATTACCGGGCTGATTAAAGAGACGGGAAACCTCGATATTCCGGCATATTACGTCATGGCGACGGCGGTAGTGAGTATTGTGGCGCTGATGACGCTCAGGAAGGATGACCATTTGCGGGCGCTGGAGGAGTGAGGTTGTCACCGTCTGGTGCCCTCACCCCGGCCCTCTCCCACCGGGAGAGGGAGAAAACACAAAAGGCCGTCCACAGGACGGCCTTGCTGTTTATTCTGCGCGCTGACGTACCGCTTCAAACAGGCAAATACCCGTTGCAACAGAAACGTTCAGGGACGACACGCTGCCCGCCATCGGGATGCTGATCAGCTCATCGCAGTGCTCGCGCGTCAGGCGACGCATGCCTTCACCTTCCGCCCCCATCACCAGCGCCAGTCGGCCGGTCATTTTGCTCTGATACAGAGTATGATCCGCTTCACCGGCGGTACCGACGATCCAGATATTCTCTTCCTGCAGCAGACGCATGGTGCGCGCCAGGTTGGTGACGCGGATCAGTGGAACGTTTTCCGCTGCACCACAGGCCACTTTCTTCGCCGTCGCGTTCAGCTGTGCAGAACGATCTTTCGGCACGATCACCGCATGAACGCCTGCCGCATCAGCACTACGCAGACACGCGCCGAGGTTATGCGGATCGGTCACGCCATCAAGGATCAGGAAGAACGGGTTATCCAGTGCAGCGATCAGATCCGGCAGATCGTTTTCCTGATACTGACGACCTGGCTTCACGCGGGCAATAATTCCCTGGTGAACCGCACCTTCACTTTTCTCATCCAGGAACTGGCGATTGGCCAGCTGGATCACCACGCCCTGCGCTTCCAGTGCGTGGATCAGCGGCATCAGACGTTTGTCTTCACGCCCTTTCAGAATAAACACTTCCTGAAAACGCTCCGGTGCGCGCTCCAGCAGGGCCTGCACCGCGTGGATGCCGTAAATCATTTCACTCATTGATGATTCTCATAATAGGTAATTCCCCCTCTCCCCGTTGGGGAGAGGGTCAGGGTGAGGGGAGGATTTACTCCGCCTGCTGTTTCTTCGCTGCGCGCTTCGCTTTGGTCGCAGCAGCAATTTTCTGCGTTTTCGCGGACGGCTTTTTCGCCTTGCGAGCCTCTTTCTTCGCCGCTTTTGGCTTCTGCTTTTTCTCACCGCGGAATGCGCTGTCTGGCTCGAAGTTTACTTTCTTGCCCGCCTGACGCCGTTTGCCACTCGCGTTGCCGTTACCGCCTTTTTTCGCCTTCTCACGCGCGGTTTTCCCTACGTTACGCGGCGCGCGCTCGCTGGAGATCAGGCTGAAGTCAATCTTACGCTCGTCCATGTTGACGGCTTCGACCTTCACTTCCACCCGATCGCCAAGGCGATAGGTCTGTCCACCCGATTCGCCAATCAGACGCTGCCCGACCTGGTCGAAACGGTAGTAGTCGTTATCCAGACTGGAGACATGCACCAGACCGTCGATAAACAGCTCGTCCAGACGAACAAAGAAACCAAACCCGGTCACACTGGCAATGACGCCTTTGAAAATGTTACCGACCTGATCCAGCATAAAGTCGCATTTCAGCCAGTCAGAGACTTCGCGCGTCGCTTCATCGGCACGGCGCTCGGTCATGGAACAGTGCTGACCCAGTTGCAGCATCTCTTCCATGGAATAGTGGTACCCGCCGGTTTCAGTCGTGTTTCCTTTATGGCCCTGCTCCTGCGCCAGCAGATACTTGATCGCGCGGTGCAAAGACAGGTCCGGATAACGACGGATCGGCGATGTAAAGTGGGCGTAAGACTGCAGCGCCAGACCGAAGTGACCACGGTTTTCCGGATCGTAAATCGCCTGCTTCATGGAGCGCAGCAGCATGGTCTGCAGCATTTCTGCATCCGGGCGATCGCCAATGGATTCCAGCAGCTCGGCATAATCGCGCGGCTCTGGCTTGTTACCGCCAGGCAGCTCCAGACCGAGTTCAGCCAGTACGGAGCGGAACGCGGTGATCGCTTCCGTCGACGGTTTATCGTGGATACGGAACAGCGCGGGTTCCTTGGCTTTCTCGACGAAACGGGCCGCCGAAATGTTCGCCAGGATCATACACTCCTCGATCAGCTTATGCGCATCATTACGCTGGGTCTGTTCGATACGCTCAATGCGGCGTTCAGCGTTGAAAATGAACTTCGCCTCTTCGCTTTCAAACGAGATCCCGCCGCGCTCTTCGCGTGCCTGATCCAGCGTTTTGTAGAGGTTATGCAGCTCTTCGATATGTTTGACCAGCGGCGCATACTGCTCACGCAGATCCTGGTCCCCCTGCAGCATATGCCAGACCTTGGTATAGGTCAGGCGCGCATGGGAACTCATCACCGCTTCGTAGAACTTGTAACCGGTTAAGCGACCTTTACTGGAGATGGTCATCTCGCAAACCATACACAGGCGATCAACCTGCGGGTTCAGGGAACAGAGGCCATTGGAGAGCACTTCCGGCAGCATCGGTACCACCTGAGACGGGAAGTAGACCGACGTACCACGGCTGCGCGCTTCGTTATCGAGTGGCGTGTGGGGACGAACGTAATAGCTCACGTCCGCGATAGCAACCCACAGACGCCAGCCGCCACCGCGTTTTTTCTCGCAGTATACGGCGTCATCGAAGTCGCGGGCGTCTTCACCATCAATGGTGACCAGCGGCAGACTGCGCAGGTCCACACGTCCCGCTTTGGACTCTTCCGGAACCTCTTCCTTCAGGCCCACAATCTGCTCTTCAACCGCTTTTGGCCAGATGTAAGGGATCTCATGCGTACGCAGGGCCATATCAACAGCCATGCCGGTACCCATGTTATCGCCCAGCACTTCCACAATTTTCCCTACCGCTTTGGTGCGACGCGTTGGACGCTGGGTAAGCTCCACCACCACCACAAAGCCCATGCGCGCGCCCATCACCTCTTCAGGCGGGATCAGGATATCGAAGCTCAGACGGCTGTCATCCGGTACCACAAAGCCTACACCGGCATCGGTAAAGTAGCGGCCAACGATCTGGCTGGTTTTTGGCACCAGCACACGAACCACACGTGCTTCGCGACGACCTTTACGATCGGCACCCAGCGGCTGCGCCAGGATCTGGTCGCCATGGATACACATTTTCATCTGTTCGGATGAGAGGTAGAGATCGTCTTTACGGCCCTCTACGCGCAGAAAACCGTAACCGTCGCGGTGACCAATGACGGTCCCTTTCAGCAGGTCGAGGCGTTCTGGTAGCGCATAGCACTGGCGGCGGGTAAAGACCAGTTGCCCGTCGCGCTCCATAGCACGCAGTCGGCGGCGAAGGGCTTCAATTTGCTCTTCACCTTCAATGTTTAATTCAACAGCAAGTTCTTCACGATTGGCGGGTTTTTCGCGTTTTGTTAAGTGTTCAATGATGAACTCGCGGCTGGGAATAGGATTCGCGTATTTTTCAGCTTCGCGTTCCTGGAAAGGATCATGTGACATATCGGTTCCTCCGTTGTCAGCTCCGGTGGAAATTTTCTTCATTCCACCAGCAATAATTTATAAAGCGGTTGATTCTCTTCAACCAAATCGGCCAGCGTGTAGTTATCCAGTTCCTTGAGAAAACTTTGCACGGCCAGAGAAAGCGCCTGTTTCAGGCGACAAGCGGGCGTAATGTGGCAGAACTCGCTGCTGCAGTTCACCAGAGATAATGGCTCCAGTTCACGTACCACATCCCCGATACGAATACTTTGCGCCGGTTTACCGAGACGGATCCCACCATTTTTCCCGCGGACGGCAGCAACGTATCCGGCACGACTAAGTTGATTGATTATTTTGACCATATGATTACGGGACACGCCGTAGACCTCTGTTACTTCAGAGATACTGGTCATTTTCCCATCGGGTAACGACGCCATGTAGATCAGCGCACGTAAGCCGTAATCGGTGAAACTTGTTAACTGCACATCAACCTCAGGAAAAAAGGAAAACGCGGATAGACCGCAAAGTGATTCATTAATGATGATAAACCAGCCAGATAGTTAGCGGCTAATTTATTTGACAGACGGGGCGAAAAAGCGGAGATCCAGGAGCGGTCGCCGGATGGCGCTACGCTTATCCAGCCTACGGGTTTCCCCGCAGGCCAGCAGTCACGAAGATTATGCGTCGAACGGGTCGCGCAGGATCATCGTTTCAGTACGATCCGGGCCGGTAGAGATAATGTCGATCGGCACTTCGGTCAGTTCTTCAATGCGCTTGATGTAATCCAGCGCCGCCTGCGGCAGGCCGCTACGCTCTTTCACACCAAAGGTGGTCTCAGACCAGCCTGGCATGGTTTCGTAGATTGGCTCGATGCCTTCCCAGTCGTCAGCAGCCAGCGGCGTGGTGGTCACTTCACGGCCATCTGGCATGCGGTAGCCGACGCAGATTTTCACTTCTTTCAGGCCGTCCAGTACGTCCAGCTTGGTCAGGCAGAAACCAGACAGGGAGTTGATCTGCACTGCACGACGCACAGCAACCGCATCCAGCCAGCCGGTACGACGACGACGACCGGTGGTCGCGCCAAACTCGTTACCCTGCTTGCACAGGAACTCGCCGGTTTCATCAAACAGCTCGGTCGGGAATGGACCCGCACCCACGCGAGTGGAGTACGCTTTAATGATACCCAGAACGTAATCCACATAACGTGGACCCAGGCCAGAACCCGTCGCCACGCCACCTGCGGTGGTGTTGGAGGAGGTTACGTACGGATAGGTACCGTGGTCGATGTCCAGCAGCGTACCCTGCGCACCTTCGAACATGACGAAATCGCCACGCTTGCGTGCCTGGTCAAGCAGATCGGACACATCAACAACCATACCGGTCAGAATGTCAGCAATCGCCATGACGTCATCCAGCACTTTCTGGTAGTCAACAGCGTCAGCTTTGTAGAAGTTCACCAGCTGGAAGTTGTGATATTCCATCACTTCTTTCAGTTTTTCAGCGAAGGTCGCTTTATCAAACAGGTCGCCCACGCGCAGACCGCGACGAGCTACTTTGTCTTCATAAGCCGGGCCGATACCACGACCGGTGGTGCCGATCGCTTTCGCGCCACGCGCTTTTTCACGCGCAACGTCCAGTGCCACGTGATAATCAAGGATCAGCGGGCAGGCTTCGGAGAGCAGCAGACGCTCGCGAACCGGGATACCACGGTCTTCCAGACCTTTCATCTCTTTCATCAGCGCAGCCGGAGACAGCACTACGCCGTTACCGATGATGCTGGTGACGTTTTCGCGGAGAATGCCTGATGGAATAAGATGGAGGACGGTTTTTTCACCGTTGATTACGAGAGTATGGCCTGCGTTGTGACCGCCCTGGTAGCGCACAACATATTTAGCCCGTTCAGTCAGAAGATCAACAATCTTCCCTTTACCTTCGTCACCCCATTGGGTGCCCAGTACGACGACGTTGTTACCCATTTTTTTCAAAATCACCGTTTGCTTAAAAATGGATTCTACCATCGCTTTTTCAGATATACAGCACTTTTTGACCCCAAAATATGCCAAATCCGATCACTTTTTGATCAGCCAATCGTTTTCCTCAACATGTAGTAGATAACAATGCCAGCAACCACAAGACCGCCACCGAATCGGCGCAAAATATTATCCGGCAACTGACTCAGGGTGGCGATCATCCGACGCCAGGCGCGCGGATAAAGCATCGGCCCCAGGCCTTCCAGGACTAAAACCAGCGCCAGGGCCAGCCAGATCGTTGAATTCATTTTTAATCCTTATAAAAGAAAACCACCGCTCCGTTGGGAGCGGTGGTTTGAATACTCAAACTAACCTGAGTTTATCGCGTTGCGTTAGTTGGCGTCTTCATATAACGGAAGAAATCGCTGTCCGGGCTGAGCACCATCACATCCTGGTTGCTCTTAAAGCTATTCTCGTAAGCACGCAGGCTACGGATAAAGGCGTAGAAGTCTGGATCCTGGCTAAACGCATCGGCAAACAGCTTCGCGGCTTCCGCATCACCTTCACCACGCAGGATACGGCCCTGACGCTCAGATTCCGCCAGCGTCTTGGTCACTTCGTAGTCCGCGGCTGCACGCAGTTTCTCAGCCTCTTCCTGACCCTGTGAACGGTGACGACGGGCTACCGCTTCACGTTCTGCACGCATACGGTTGTAGATCGCCTCAGACACTTCTGCCGGCAGGTTGATCTGCTTAATACGCACATCCACCACTTCGATACCCAGTGCAGCCATACTGTTCGGGTTGATCACCGGTACCTTGCCATTGGTTTCAGCCTGAACACGTTCAGCCGCCTTGGCAATCGCATCGTCCGCCGCTGGCGTTTCCACTTCGTCTTCCGTACCTGCAGTACCGGAGTTCAGCGCATCGCGTACTTCCAGGGTCAGACGACCACGGGAGTCGGTCACGATGTCTTTCACATCCAGACGACCAATCTCAGAACGCAGACGGTCAGAGAATTTACGTTTCAACAGCACTTCCGCCTGAGAAACATCACCACCGCCTGTTGCCAGGAAGTAACGGCTGAAATCACTGATACGCCACTTAATGTAGGAGTCAACGATCAGGTCTTTCTTCTCTTTGGTCACGAAACGATCAGCCTGGTTATCCATGGTCTGGATACGCGCATCAAGCGTCTTCACAGACTGGATAAAAGGCACCTTGAAGTGCAGACCCGGCTCATAAATCACCGGACGCTTGTCACTGTCACGGACGACGCTGCTGAACTGGAACTTAATCCCGCGCTCGCCCTCTTTCACCACAAAGATAGAGGTATAAAGTACGACCAGTACGATGACGATGATCGCAATAACTGACTTACGCATCCTTATTCCCCCTGACGCTGGTAGTCGTTACGCTGCGCGTTAGCACGGCGTTGGTCCATAATGTCACCATCGTTCGAAGAAGGCGTGGTTGTTGCGCTTGAGCTACCGGACGATGCAGGTGGCAGACGCAGCAGGTTATTCGCACCGCTGTTGTCTTTCGCTGCCGGTGCAGAACCGCCTTTCAGCATCTGATCCAGCGGCAGTACCATCAGGTTTCCACCTTTGCTGTCGTTAACCAGCACTTTACGTGTATGGCTCAGCACTTTTTCCATGGTCTCGATATAGAGACGCTCACGGGTAATTTCCGGAGCCGCTTTATATTCCGGCAGAATGCGCGCGAAACGAGCCACTTCACCCTGTGCTTCCAGGATCGTCTGAGTCTTATAGGCACGTGCTTCTTCAAGAATACGCTGCGCCTGACCGTTAGCACGAGGCTGAACTTCGTTGGTGTACGCTTCTGCTTCACGGATGTACTGCTGTTCGTTTTCACGCGCGGCAATCGCATCATCAAACGCGGCTTTCACCTCTTCCGGCGGACGAGCGGCCTGGAAGTTGACGTCAAGCAGGGTGATCCCCATGTTGTACGGACGAATGGTCTCTTCCAGCTCACGCTGGGTATCGCTACGAATAACGGTACGACCTTCGGTCAGAATACGGTCCATGGTGTATTTACCGATCACACCGCGCAGGGCGCTATCGGTGGCCTGACGCAGGCTGTCATCTGCGCTGGTCACGCTAAACAGATAACGTTCTGGATCGGTCACGCGATACTGTACGTTCATCTCAACGCGCACCACGTTCTCGTCAGAGGTCAGCATCACGCCGGAAGCGGCCAGCTCACGCACCGATTCCACGTTCACTGCGGTCACGTCGTCAATGAAGGTCGGTTTCCAGTTCAGGCCCGGCTCAACCAGATGGCTGAACTTACCAAAACGGGTGACCACGCCGCGCTCGGCTTCTTTAATGGTGTAGAACCCGCTGGCAGCCCAGATGATGACCACGGCAGCGGCCACAATGCCCACAATGCGGCCACCCATTTGCGGGCGCGGGCCCTGGGTAGAATTGCCACCCGAGCCAGACCCTTTTCCTCCACCGAGCCCACCAAGCTTCTTGCTTAGCTTGCGGAAGATATCATCCAGATCCGGCGGCCCCTGATCGCGACCACCTTTGTTGCCATTTCCCCCAGAGTTGCCGCCTTGATTATTGCTGCTTCCCCACGGGTCGCGGTCCTGTCCGTTATTACCGGGCTGATTCCACGCCATGTATATGCTCCATATTTGTTATGCAAGGGCGAATTATTCAGGCATACCCTTTCCGATCAGACGATATAGTCGACCAGCGCAGGTTCTTGTTTACAGAGGCGACGCCAGTCAACGATCGGCATACGCACCTGCATCCCCACGCTGCCGTCATCCTCCATCCACTCTTTTTCTATCGCCTGAAGCTGATAAAACCGGCTGCGCAGCCTGCCTTCCTGTGGCGGCAGTCGCAGCGTGTGCTGGGCTACCTCACCGGAAAGACGTTCTGTCAAAGCCTGGAAAAGCAGTGGCACACCAATACCGGTCTGGGCAGAAAGCCAGACCCGAATCGGTTTGTTCTCTTCATCACGATCGATACGCGGCTCAAATTCATCCAGCATGTCGATCTTGTTCATCACCAACAGCGTTGGGATCTCGTGGGCCTCGATCTCTTCCAGCACCACATTCACCGCGTCGATGTTTTCCTGCACGCGAACATCTGCAGCATCAATCACGTGCAGCAGCAGGGTCGCCTGACGCGTCTCCTGCAGGGTGGCTTTAAACGCGGCCACCAGGTCATGCGGCAGATGGCGGATAAACCCTACGGTATCCGCCAGCACGGTTTCCCCCACATCCGCCACGTCTATACGACGCAACGTCGGGTCCAGGGTCGCAAACAGCTGGTCTGCGGCATAGACCTGGGCCTCGGTAATCTGGTTAAACAGGGTGGATTTACCGGCGTTGGTATACCCCACCAGCGACACCGTCGGGATGTCGGCTTTCGTGCGCGCCCGACGTCCCTGCTCACGCTGTTTCTCGACTCTTTCCAGACGTGAGAGGATCTGGGTAATACGGCCACGCAGCAAACGGCGGTCGGTTTCGAGCTGGGTTTCACCCGGACCGCGCAAACCAATCCCGCCTTTTTGTCGTTCAAGGTGGGTCCAGCCACGTACAAGACGCGTGGCCAGATGGCGCAGCTGCGCCAGCTCAACCTGCAGCTTACCCTCATGGGTGCGTGCACGCTGAGCAAAAATATCTAAAATCAACCCCGTGCGATCGATAACACGGCATTCGCAAAGCGCTTCCAGGTTACGCTCCTGCGCCGGAGACAGCGCATGATCAAACAACACGACTGACGCACCGGTTGCTTTTACGGCATCCGCAATTTCTACTGCTTTACCTTCACCAACAAAATACTTTGGGTGCGGCGCTTTACGGCTACCGGTAATCACCTGCATTGCTTCGACACCGGCGGAAGAGACCAGAGATTCAAACTCCTGGAGGTCTTCCATATCTTTGTCTTGCGAAAAATAGATGTGTACCAGCACCGCCTGCTCACCGGCATCATAACGGTCAAACAAGCGTAAAACCCTCTAAAAAGATCAGCGGGGAACGCAGGATCCCTGGCTCCCCGTGTGGATAACAGTGCGAAACCTTATTCGGTTTCGTCGCTGTCCTGCGCAGGAGCAGAAGAACCCTGCGCGTTGCTGCCATGATGGTAGTTACTACCAGTGCCGCCGCCAGCGTTATTGCTGTGATGGGATACCGGACGGGACGGAACAACAGTAGAAATAGCGTGCTTGTAGACCATCTGGCTGACCGTGTTTTTCAACAGGATCACGAACTGATCGAAAGACTCAATCTGACCTTGCAGCTTAATACCATTCACCAAATAAATAGAAACTGGAACACGTTCCCGACGCAATGCGTTCAGGAACGGATCTTGTAAAGATTGCCCCTTAGCCATTCTATCTTTTCCTTATATGCTTGTTTTGTACTTAGAACCTTGCGATTCTGAAAAATTGCGCACGATACGTCTCAATTGTACACATTCAGTGAGCGATATCACCAACAACCTCAATCACTTCGTTTAACGCCTGTTGCGGTTTTTCACTGTCTAACCAGTGAACTCCTTCCCAACCGCGCAACCAGGTGATCTGGCGCTTCGCTAACTGTCTCGTGGCGCAAACACCTCTATAAACCATTTCATCATATGAAATCTCGCCTTCAAGGTATGACCACATCTGGCGGTATCCCACACAACGAACGGAAGGCATATCCGTATGCAAATCTCCACGGGCAAATAGCGCCCGCACTTCTGCTTCAAAATCTGAAGCCAACATCTGATGAAAACGCTGCTCAATTCGTTGATGGAGCAGTTCACGGCTCGCCGGGGCGATGGCGAACTGATGCACCTGATACGGCAGAGCGTCTCCTGACGTTTGCGTCAGTTCCGTTAAAGTTTTACCCGAAATGAAAAAAACTTCCAGTGCCCGGGAAAGCCTTTGCGGATCATTTGGATGGATCCGTGCTGCGGCAACCGGGTCAATCTCTGCCAGTTGCTGATGCAAAACGTCCCATCCCTGCTCTGCCGCCTGCTGCTCAATTTTTGCTCTTATTTCAGGGTCCGCTGATGGCAGAGGAGATAACCCCTCCAGCAACGCCTTGAAATAGAGCATGGTTCCGCCAACCAACAGCGGTATACGTCCCGCCGCCGTTATCTCGGCCATCTCGGCTAAGGCATCGCGGCGAAAATCCGCTGCGGAGTAGGCCTGAGCCGGGTCGAGAATATCCAGCAAACGATGCGGTGCCGCGCGCAGTTCGTCTGCGTCTGGCTTCGCTGTGCCGATGTCCATTCCTCGGTAGATGAGGGCAGAATCGACACTAATCAACTCTACAGGCAAAACTTTACGAAGCTCAATAGCTAACGCCGTTTTGCCGGAGGCCGTAGGGCCCATCAAAAAAATCGCCTTAGGCAGGCTCGCCTTACTGATATCAATCATGTTTCAGGGCGGTCATCGCCGTTTGTAAATCAACAGGTTGTAATAATCCACCCGGCGGTGCTTTCACCAGATGCGGGCAAAGGCGTTCCACCTCTGCCAGCACGCTAATCGCCTGCGCCATACTCCACGGCGTATGTTCGCTGGCCAAATGGCGGGCGATCCACTGCGCGGTGTTGGCGGCATCAAACGACGTTTGCTGCGCCAGGTAGCCTATCAGTTCAGGAATCAAGTTTTGTAAATTTTGTTGGCGTAAGGGTAAAGGCACTGCACGAATTGTCACATGCTGTGATTCCAGTACCATTTCTATCCCCATCTGCGCCAGTTGGGCCTCTGCGCGCTGCAATACCCTTGTTTCGTCAGCGGATATTTTTAGCCGAACCGGGATCAGTAACGGCTGAGCGCAAGCCGCGTTTTCACCCGGGGTCAGTTGCACCTGTTTAAGCCAGCGTTCCGCAACCGGCAGAGCCAGCAGCATAAGCTTGCCCTCACGTTCGAGTAACGCCATATCCGGGGCGATAATCGTCAGCACCCGGCCAAAGCTCTGGCTATGCCCTTCCAGCGAAGGCGTTTGCACCTCAATGTGCTCTTTACGCGTAACTGCGGGGGTTTCCAGCAATTTACGGTACAACGCCCCCTGCTGCTTTTGATAGCCGGGCTGGGCGTTAGGATAGTTCGCGCCGGTGGGTCGCGGCGCGCTCCCCGCCGATGAGAAACGCGGCGCTTCCGCTTCACGCGCGACGGCAGGCTCGGCAAAGTGGTTGCGCCCCGCCGCAACACGGTTTTCCGGTATCGGACGCGGAGCGGGCTCTTCGTTTTGCAGCGGCAGAGTGGGTTCAACCTGCTGCTGCAGGACGCTCAGCACGCCCTGATAGATAAAATCGTGCACCAGTCGCGACTGATGGAACCGAACTTCATGCTTGGCGGGATGGACGTTAACATCAACCTGATGCGGGTCGATTTCCAGATAAAGCACAAACGCAGGCTGCTGATCCGCGCCAAGCTTATCCTCGCAGGCCTGACGAATGGCGTGGTTGATCAGACGGTCGCGCATCATACGACCATTCACGTAACAATACTGGATCTCCGCGAAGGCGGCACTGCTGGCGTTCGGGTCGGCAACCCAACCGCGCAGGGCCAGATCGCCGTGCTGCCATTCAATGGCCAGCGCTTGTTCCAGAAACGGCGTACCGCAGATAGCGCCCAGACGACGCTCTTTCTGCCCACCTTCCGCTACCGCGCGGTACTGACGCATCACCTTGCCATTATGGCTGAGGTTGATGGTGACATCGAAACGCGCCAGCGCGATACGGCGGATAATCTCATCGATATGACCGAATTCGGTCTTCTCGGTGCGCATAAACTTACGGCGGGCGGGAGTATTGTAGAAGAGATCCAGTACTTCGAGCGTCGTGCCGACAGGATGCGCCGCAGGCTTGACCGTAACGTCCATATCACGCCCTTCGGCGTAGGCCTGCCAGGCTTCCTGCTGTTCGGCCGTACGGGAGGTCAGCGTTAAACGGGAAACCGAGCTGATACTGGCCAGCGCCTCGCCGCGAAATCCGAGGCTGATGATCGCTTCAAGGTCGTCCAGAGAGGCGATTTTACTGGTGGCGTGACGCGCCAGCGCCAGCGCCAGCTCGTCTTTTTTGATGCCACACCCGTTGTCACGAATGCGAATCAGCTTTGCGCCACCACGTTCGATATCAATGTCGATGCGGGTGGCTCCCGCATCGAGACTGTTTTCGACCAGCTCCTTCACCACCGACGCAGGGCGCTCCACCACCTCACCGGCGGCGATTTGGTTCGCAAGCTGCGGCGGTAGAACCTGAATCGGCATGAATTCTCCTTAGTTGGTCGCGGTCATCTCACCCGGCAGCACGGCACTGGCCGTCTGGGCTGCACCGCCCTGCGGCGCAGACTGCAGCGGATGTGCCTCAAAGTATTTACGCAGACCGTTATAAATCGCTTCGGCAATTTGCTGCTGGTAGCTGTCACTGCCCAGCAAACGCTCTTCGCTGTTATTGCTGATAAAGCCCGTTTCCACGAGGATCGATGGAATGTCCGGCGAACGCAGAACCCCGAGGCTCGCATGCTCCGGGCGGCGCTTGTGCAATGCCCCGATGCCTTGCAACTGGTTCAGTACATTAGTGGCGACATCATACCCGACGCGCTGGGAATGACCGAACTGTAAATCGAGCACCGCCTGGCTGAGATACGGGTCAGACTGGCTGTTGGCCAGCACATCGCCCGCACCACCTAATAGTTCGGACTGCTTCTCATGCTCTTCAAGCCAGTTGGCCATTTCACTGTTCGCCCGACGGTTCGAAAGCACCCATACCGATGCCCCCGTGGCGTTACGGTTTGGCGCGGCATCCGCATGAATGGAGACCAGGAAATTGGCATTTTGCTTACGCGCCACGTCTGAGCGTCCCATCACGGAGATAAAGTAATCGCCGTCACGGGTTAATACGCCTTTAAACATCGGGTCATCGTTCAACAGGGTCCGTAGCTTACGGGCAATGGCGATGGTCACATTTTTCTCGCGCGTACCGCCCGGGCCAATTGCCCCAGGATCCTGCCCGCCGTGACCGGCATCAATGGCGATAATCACTTTATCACCGCTGACCACACGACGCGCGCTGGCTGCCGGGCGCGTCACGGTGTTACTGCTGGTGACGCTGGTCATGCGATCGTTGTCGGTTTTAAACGGATTACGCGCAGGTTGAGATGGACGCGGGGTATAAACCGGCTCTTCCACGCGCTTCGCCACAACCGGCGGCGGTGGCGGTGGTGGAGGCGCGTCAGCGTTGATGGTAAACACCACCGTATAATTTGCGCCGTTTTGCTGCTTCACCGCCCGCGTTTTACCCTTTTCGGTCAGATCGACCACCAGGCGCAATGACTGGCTGTCTTTTGGCGTCCCCGAACGGATACTTTTGACCAGGTTGTTCCCGCTGAACTGCAACGGCAACCCCTGGATCACACCGGTTTGTTTGATATCCAGCGCCACACTGCGGCTGTCTGGTTGTGAAAAAGCATACTCAGGGTCGCCCATAAAACTGAACGTGATCCGGGCCTGACTCTCCCCGTTCGACACCTGAATATCCGAGAGGCTTGCCGCACCAGCCTGCGCGCACAGCAGCACTGTGGCAGCCACTAACCAACCTTTAACGCGATTTATCATCCCGTCATCCCTACGCTCAACCGGCTAAACGCGCCAGTAAGGAACTGCCTGATGAGGAAACAGCACTGATGCGCGCCTCACGCCCTTGTGCCTGGTAATCTAAGTGAATTTCGACATCCGGGTCAGGCAACACACCCGCACCTTGTTGCGGCCACTCCACCAGGCAGATGGCATCATTGGCAAAATAATCACGGATCCCCATAAATTCCAGCTCCTCAGGATTCGCAAGTCGGTATAAATCGAAGTGATACACCATGAGATTTTCAAGAGTGTACGGCTCTACCAGCGTGTAGGTTGGGCTTTTCACATTCCCGTTATGGCCTAACGCCTGCAGAAAACCCCGGCTGAAGGTGGTTTTACCCGCACCTAAATCACCATAAAGATAAATGACAGTCGCCCCCTGACAGGCCTGCGCCACGCGCTTGCCGAGTTCTAAAGTGGCTTGTTCATCAGGTAAAGGAATCGCTCGATTAGTCATTTTCTACGTCAATCACATCCGGGTTAACAACACGCCGCAGCGTGCAAAAAAGATCGGTGGCCAGCATCCCGCGTGTGCCATACCGTGCAGCCAGGCTGTCAGCCGCCGCACCGTGAGCCACGCAGCCAGCACAGGCTGCATCATAAAGGGGAAGTTTCTGTCCAAGCAATGCGCCGACGATGCCTGAAAGCACATCGCCCATTCCGCCACTCGCCATGCCCGCATTTCCGGCATCGATAATGCCCAGTGCCTCATCGCTTGCGATAACGGTTCCCGCCCCTTTCAGAACCGCAACACCTCCGTAACGTTTTACCAGACGGCGGGCAGAAAGTAAGCGATCGCTTTCAATTTCTGCCACGCTGCAGTTAAGCAGCCGCGCGGCTTCGCCGGGGTGTGGCGTCAGGATGCGATTGTGACGCTTATCCGGGTTGATTGCCAGAAGGTTCAGCGCGTCGGCATCCCAGAGCATCGGTTTACGAAAATTCTCGACCTTTTGCAGCGCCTGCTTACCCCAGGCCTGTTGCCCCAGGCCCGGGCCAATCACCACCACATCCGCCCATTCAAGGCTCTCTTCAAGGGTCTGCGGCGTAAGCTCATGCACCATCAGTTCCGGTCGGGCTGTAATAATGGGGGGGATGTTTTCACCGCGCGTCAGCACTCGTACCAGCCCCGCGCCACTGCGCAGCGCCGCTTCCCCTGTCATCCGGATAGCGCCGGCCGTACCGCGATCGCCGCCAATGATGACCAGCCTGCCGTGGTCGCCCTTGTGCGACGTTGGCCGACGCGGCGGCAACCAGTGGCTAAGCTGCGTGGCATCAAAGCGGGAAAGGTGTGTCTCCTGCCCGGCAAGCCAGCTCTCCAGCCCCAGGGCGTTATGGTGCAATATGCCCACCACATCCCTCGCTTTCCCGGTGAGCAACCCCGGCTTCAGGGCAATAAACGTGACGGTTTGCGCAGCCTGGATCACCGCTCCCGGCGTCGCACCGGTTTCCGCCATCAGGCCAGAGGGAATATCCAGGGCCACCACCGGCGCAGTATGGGCATTGGCGCGCGCAATCAGAGCGGCAACGTTGTCACGGGGCGCACTACATAACCCGGTGCCCAGCAGGCCATCAACAATCAGATCAACATCCTCTGGCCAGACGATATCGGATGCATGAATCACTCCGCCTGCATTCAGCCAGGCTTCCCGCGCGGCGCTGGCTTCTTCCGGCAGCGGCTTATCGCTCTCCAGCGCCAGTAACGTAACGCGGAGACCTGTCGCGACCGCCAGACGGGCGACGACGTAACCATCACCGCCGTTATTGCCGTGTCCGCATAAAATGAGCCAGTGAGCAGATTGCGGGTACGCGCTGCGGGCAACGTTAAATGCCGCCTCGCCCGCCCGTTGCATATGTTCATAAAGGGTAATGCCAAGGCTGTCCGCGGCCTCTTTTTCGGCGCGTCTGAGGTCATCCGCATGCCAGATGGAATGTGGTATACTTGCGGGGTTTTTCTTCACTGTATGGTCCGTCATGTCACAGCCCCTCGATCTCAATCAATTAGCGCAAAATATAAAACAGTGGGGTGCTGAGCTTGGCTTCCAGAAGGTGGGGATCACCGACACCGACCTCTCCGCCAGCGAGCCGAAACTGCAGGCCTGGCTGGACAAACAATACCACGGCGAAATGGAGTGGATGGCGCGTCATGGCATGATGCGGGCCCGTCCACACGAGCTGTTGCCGGGTACATTACGCGTTATCAGCGTACGCATGAACTACCTGCCTGCAAACGCGGCCTTTGCGCGTACGTTAAAAAATCCCTCTCTGGGTTACGTCAGCCGGTATGCCCTGGGGCGTGATTACCATAAACTTCTGCGTAACCGGCTAAAAAAACTCGGCGAAACTATTCAGCAGCACTGTGTTTCGCTGAATTTTAGACCGTTTGTCGACTCTGCGCCTGTTCTTGAGCGCCCGATCGCTGAAAAAGCCGGGCTTGGCTGGACAGGTAAGCACTCACTTATTCTGAGCCGCGACGCCGGATCGTTCTTTTTCCTTGGTGAACTGCTGATTGATTTACCGCTGCCGGTAGATGGCCCGGTAGAAGAAGGCTGTGGGCGCTGCGTGGCCTGTATGACCATCTGTCCGACGGGCGCTATCGTGGAGCCCTATACGGTGGATGCCCGGCGCTGCATCTCCTATCTCACCATTGAGCTGGAAGGGGCAATCCCTGAAGAATTTCGGCCACTTATCGGCAACCGCATCTACGGCTGCGACGACTGCCAGTTAATCTGCCCGTGGAACCGCTATTCGCAACTCACGGACGAAGAGGATTTCAGCCCGCGTAAGGCGCTGCATGCCCCACAGCTCATTGAACTGTTCGCCTGGAGTGAAGCCTGGTTTCTGAAAGTGACGGAAGGTTCGGCCATTCGCCGTATTGGCCATTTGCGCTGGCTGCGTAATGTCGCCGTTGCGCTAGGGAATGCCCCGTGGGATGAAGCGAATATCCGGGCGCTTGAGAGCCGTAGAGGTGAGCACCCACTTCTCGATGAACACATAGAGTGGGCGATTGCGCAGCAGATCGAGAAGCGAAATGCCTGCGTGGTTGAGGTACAACCACCGCAAAAACAACGCCTGGTGAGGGTGATCGAAAAAGGGCTTCCGCGGGATGCGTGAACTATTCACAGCCTGTGAATAAAATTACAAACTCAAGCAGCATCAGGGCTGGAGATGAGGTCAAGTGATCTCAATAACATTTTGAAATCAAATTTTATCAAGCAGATACAGCAAGTTACAGAGATACTATTCACCCTGCTAACTTTTTGCGAGGTTTCTGCCAGCCTCGAAATCTGTGGATAACTCTGTTTACAAGAGTATTTCGGAAGTAATAGAAAACGTCCCCAACGCATCTTATCGCTGTGGATATTTTTGATATCAAGAAGAATTTGGAGCGGGAAACGAGACTCGAACTCGCGACCCCGACCTTGGCAAGGTCGTGCTCTACCAACTGAGCTATTCCCGCTTGGGTGTTCTGAAGCTGTGCGTATCTTGCGATACTTTCAAATTTTGGAGCGGGAAACGAGACTCGAACTCGCGACCCCGACCTTGGCAAGGTCGTGCTCTACCAACTGAGCTATTCCCGCTTGGGTGTTCTGGTGCTGGCGTATCTTGCGATACTTTTCAAATTTTGGAGCGGGAAACGAGACTCGAACTCGCGACCCCGACCTTGGCAAGGTCGTGCTCTACCAACTGAGCTATTCCCGCAAATTTGTTGCTGTCGTAACGCGTAATTCTCTGTCGTTACGGGAGGCGCATTATACGAGAAATCCTTTTAGCTGCAACCCCCCTCAACGCGATTTTTTCGAAATTCAGTTCAAATGCTTATTAAATCGGCAAGCTGAACAATTTAACGACAAAAACCCGGCCACGCAAGGCACCAGGTCTAAAAATCACAGCTTAATAAAGTTTTCGCGATAGTACGCCAGCTCCGCGACGGACTCTCGGATATCGTCCATCGCCTGATGCGTCCCCTGCTTTTTAAAGCCATCGAGGATTTCAGGTTTCCAGCGGCGCGCCAGCTCTTTAAGGGTGCTCACATCCAGATAACGGTAGTGGAAGTACGACTCCAGTTCCGGCATGTACTTAAACAGGAAACGACGATCCTGGCCAATGCTATTACCACAGATAGGGGATTTGCCCGCCGGAACCCACTGTTTCAGAAACTCAAGCGTCGCCAACTCTGCCTCCCGATCACCCATGGTGCTCGCCTTCACCCGTTCAACCAGCCCGCTGCCGGTGTGGGTACGCACGTTCCACTCATCCATCAACGCCAGCTGATCGTCGGACTGATGCACCGCAATGGTTGGCCCTTCAGCCAGAATATTCAGGTTAGCATCGGTGACCAGCGTGGCAATCTCAATAATGCGATCGCGCTCGGGATCCAGCCCGGTCATTTCAAGATCGATCCAAATCAGGTTGTTTTCATCCGCGCTCATGTTATTTTCCACCCTTCTCGCATAACCGGCTGTAGCAGGTTAACTAGTATTAATTAGAGTGTATCATAGAGGTTTTGCCCCTTACGGGCGACCAGGAGCCAGCGCGATTGAGTAAAAATAAACTCTCCAAAGGGCAGCAGCGCCGCGTGAATGCCAACCACCAGCGCCGTCTTAAAACCACTTCGGAGAAGGTCGATTACGACGACAACCTGTTTGGTGAGCCGACGGAAGGCGTCGTCATCAGCCGTTTCGGTATGCATGCCGACGTGGAATCCGCCGACGGTGAGATCCACCGTTGCAACATTCGACGGACTATCCGTTCGCTGGTCACCGGCGATCGCGTTGTCTGGCGTCCGGGTAAAGAGGCGGCAGAAGGCGTAACGGTCAAAGGTATCGTTGAAGCGGTACACGAGCGTACGTCGGTACTTACCCGTCCCGATTTTTACGACGGGGTGAAACCCATTGCCGCCAATATCAACCAGATCGTCATCGTCTCGGCGATTTTACCCGAGCTGTCGCTCAATATTATCGACCGCTATCTTGTCGCCTGTGAAACGTTACAGGTTGAGCCCATCATCGTCCTGAACAAGATCGATCTGCTGGATGACGAAGGTATGGACTTCGTAAATGAGCAGATGGATATCTACCGTAAGATCGGTTATCGCGTGCTGATGGTCTCCAGCTACACCAAAGATGGCATGAAACCCTTAGAAGAAGCGCTGACCGGGCGCATCAGCATCTTTGCCGGTCAGTCCGGCGTGGGGAAATCCAGCCTGCTGAATAATCTTCTCGGTCTCCAGCAAGAGATCCTGACCAACGATGTTTCTGATGTTTCGGGTCTGGGCCAGCACACCACCACCGCTTCTCGTCTTTACCACTTCCCGCATGGCGGCGATGTGATTGACTCCCCCGGGGTGCGCGAATTCGGTTTGTGGCACCTTGGGCCGGAACAAATCTTCAACGGATTTGTCGAATTCCATGATTATTTAGGTGCTTGCAAATACCGGGATTGTAAACACGATAACGACCCGGGCTGTGCCATCCGCGAAGCGGTCGAGAAAGGTGAGATTGCGGAGACCCGCTTTGATAACTACCACCGCATTCTTGAGAGCATGGATCAGGTAAAAACGCGTAAAAACTTTTCTGATTCTGATAACTGACAACTAAGCTAAGCATCGCTAAAATCGTCCCCCTTTTTTCAGGTTCCGGCTGATTACAGCCGGATCAGGAACGACAAAAAATGGCCTGGAGGCTACCTTGTTAAACGCATTTAAACTTTCGCTTCAATACATTCTGCCAAAACTGTGGCTCACTCGCCTGGCGGGCTGGGGCGCGAGCAAACGAGCGGGCTGGCTGACCAAACTGGTCATCGACCTTTTCGTAAAATATTACAAGGTCGACATGAAAGAGGCGCAGAAGCCAGATACCGCCAGCTATCGCACCTTCAACGAATTCTTCGTGCGCCCGCTGCGCGATGAAGTCCGCCCGGTTGATACCGATCCTAACGTGCTGGTGATGCCTGCAGATGGTGTGATTAGCCAGCTGGGTAACATCGAAGACGACAAAATCCTGCAGGCAAAAGGCCATAACTACAGCCTGGAAGCGCTGCTGGCAGGTAACTACCTGATGGCGGATCTGTTCCGCAACGGTACCTTCGCTACCACTTATCTCTCTCCACGTGACTATCACCGCGTGCACATGCCGTGCAACGGGATCCTGCGTGAAATGATCTACGTGCCGGGCGATCTGTTCTCCGTGAACCACCTGACCGCGCAAAACGTACCCAACCTGTTCGCGCGTAACGAACGCGTCATCTGCCTGTTTGATACTGAATTTGGCCCAATGGCACAGATTCTGGTGGGTGCAACGATTGTCGGCAGCATCGAAACCGTCTGGGCTGGAACCATCACCCCGCCGCGTGAAGGCGTGATCAAACGCTGGACCTGGCCTGCCGGTGAGGAGGAAGGCGCGGTCGCTCTGCTGAAAGGCCAGGAGATGGGTCGCTTCAAACTGGGTTCCACGGTTATCAACCTCTTCGCCCCTGGTAAAGTGAAGCTGGCTGAACAGCTGCAGAGTCTGTCAGTCACCAAACTCGGCCAGCCGCTGGCGGTCTCGACTGAACCTTTCGTGACGCCGGATGCAGAGCCTGCGCCGCTCCCGGAAGAAGAGATCAAGGCCGAACACGACGCCAGCCCGCTGGTTGACGACAAAAAAGACGAAGGCTAACAACAGAAGGAACGCTGACGTGCGCCCGATTATCGTACTACTGATGGCCTGGTGCCTCAGCATGGGGGCGTACGCAGCGACAGCCCCCGACGCAAAACAGATAACTCAGGAACTGGAGCAGGCGAAAGCGGCAAAACCCGCTCAGCCAGAGACCGTTGAGTCGCTCCAGTCTGCACTGAATGCGCTTGAGGAGCGGAAAGGCTCTCTTGAGCGCGCTCAGCAATATCAGCAGGTTATCGACAACTTCCCCAAACTCTCGCAAACGCTACGTACCCAGCTGAACAATCTGCGCGATGAACCGCGCGATGTGCCTGCTGGCATGACGTCCGACGCGTTGAATCAGGAGATCCTGCAGGTCAGCAGTCAGCTTCTGGAAAAAAGCCGTCTGGCACAGCAGGAGCAGGAACGCGCCCGCGAAATTGCCGACTCGCTGAGCCAGCTTCCGCAACAGCAAACCGATGCCCGCCGTCAGCTCAACGAGGTTGAGCGCCGCGTCGGTACCCAAACGGGTAACACGCCGCAAAACCAGGCGCAAAATCTGTCGCTTCAGGCGGAATCAGCCAGACTCAAAGCGCTGGTCGATGAACTGGAGCTGGCGCAACTCTCGGCAAATAACCGCCAGGAGCTGTCGCGGATGCGCTCTGAGCTTGCACAAAAGCAGAGCGAACAGCTCGATGCTTACCTGCAGGCACTCCGTAATTTGCTCAACAGCCAGCGTCAGCGTGAAGCCGAGCGCGCGCTGGAAAGTACCGAACTGCTGGCGGAAAACAGCGCTAACCTGCCTGCGGGTATCGTTGACCAGTTCAAGGTTAACCGTGAGCTGTCTGCAGCACTGAATCAGCAGGCACAGCGTATGGATCTGGTGGCGTCGCAGCAGCGTCAGGCCACCAATCAAACCCTTCAGGTTCGCCAGGCGCTCAATACCCTGCGCGAGCAGTCTCAGTGGCTGGGCTCGTCCAACCTGCTGGGTGAGGCGTTACGCGCCCAGGTTTCACGCCTGCCGGAGATGCCAAAACCCCAGCAGCTGGATACCGAGATGGCGCAACTGCGTGTGCAACGCCTGCACTATGAAGACCTTCTCAATAAACAGCCGCAAATCCGCCAGATCCGTCAGGCCGATGGACAACCTCTTACCAGCGAGCAGAACCGTATTCTGGAAGCCCAGCTGCGGACCCAGCGCGAGCTGCTGAACTCCCTGTTACAGGGTGGGGACACGCTGATTCTGGAGCTGACCAAGCTGAAGGTCTCCAACAGCCAGCTGGAAGATGCGCTGAAAGAGGTCAACGAGGCAACGCACCGTTATCTCTTCTGGACCTCTGACGTGCGCCCACTGACTTTCTCATGGCCGATCGACATCGTCCAGGATCTGCGCCGTCTGATCTCGCTGGATACCTTCAGCCAGCTTGGAAAAGCCAGCGTGATGATGCTCACCAGCAAAGAGACCATTTTCCCTCTTCTGGGCGCGTTAATCCTGGTGGGCTTTAGTATTTACTCGCGCAGGCACTTCACCCGCTTCCTGGAGCGTTCCAGCGCCCGGGTGGGTAAGGTCACGCAGGATCACTTCTGGCTGACGCTGCGTACCGTATTCTGGTCAATACTTGTCGCCTCGCCGCTGCCGGTCCTGTGGATGACGCTCGGATACGGCCTGCGGGAGGCCTGGCCCTACCCGCTCGCGGTCGCCATTGGCGATGGCGTCACCGCCACCGTTCCCCTGCTGTGGGTAGTGATGATTTGCGCCACGTTTGCGCGACCAAATGGTCTGTTCATCGCCCACTTTGGCTGGCCGCGTAATCGCGTGGCGCGCGCCATGCGTTACTACCTGATGAGCATCGGGCTGATTGTGCCGCTGATTATGGCGCTGATCATGTTTGATAATCTCAATGACCGGGAGTTCTCGGGCTCGCTGGGCCGTCTCTGCTTTATGCTGATATGCGGCGCGCTGGCCATCGTCACGCTGAGCCTGAAACGGGCTGGTATACCGCTCTATCTGGATAAAACCGGCAGCGGCGACAACATGTTTAACCGCATGCTGTGGAACCTGCTGCTGTGCGCCCCTCTGATTGCCATGCTGGCAGCGGCGGTGGGTTACCTGGCGACCTCGCAGGCTCTGCTGGCGCGACTGGAAACCTCTGTTGCCATCTGGTTCCTGCTGCTGGTGATCTATCACGTCATCCGCCGCGGGATGTTGATCCAGCGACGCCGTCTGGCGTTTGACCGGGCCAAGCACCGTCGGGCAGAGATCCTCGCCCAGCGTGCGCGGGGTGAGGATGAACCAAACCACGTCAACAGCACTGAAGGCACGATGGATGCGGACGAGGTTGAACTGGATCTCGACGCTATCAGCACCCAGTCTCTGCGTCTGGTACGCTCCATCCTGATGCTGATTGCGCTGCTGTCGGTGATCTTCCTGTGGTCGGAAATCCACTCCGCGTTTGGTTTCCTGGAGAACATCTCGCTGTGGGATGTGACGTCCACGGTGCAGGGTGTGGAGAGCCTGGAGCCCATAACCTTAGGTGCGGTGCTGATTGCCATTCTGGTGTTGATCATCACCACGCAACTGGTGCGTAATTTCCCGGCGCTGCTGGAGCTGGCGCTGTTGCAGCACCTGGATTTAACCCCCGGTACGGGCTATGCCATTACCACCATCACTAAGTACCTGATTCTGCTCTTTGGCGGGATGGTTGGGTTCTCCATGATTGGTATTGAGTGGTCTAAATTGCAGTGGCTGGTTGCCGCGCTGACGTTTGGTCTGGGCTTTGGCATGCAGGAGATTTTCGCTAACTTTGTGTCCGGCCTGATTATCCTGTTTGAAAAACCGATTCGTATTGGCGATACGGTAACGATCCGCGATCTGACGGGCAGCATCACGAAGATCAACACCCGCGCCACCACGATCAGCGACTGGGATCGCAAAGAGATCATCGTGCCCAACAAGGCGTTTATCACCGAGCAGTTTATCAACTGGTCGCTGTCAGACTCCGTCACGCGTGTGGTGCTGACGGTACCGGCGCCATCGGATGCCAACAGTGAAGAGGTCACGCAGATCCTCTACACCGCCGCCGAACGCTGCACGCTGGTCCTTGATAACCCGGCGCCGGAAGTGTTCCTGGTCGATCTCCAGCAGGGTATCCAGATTTTCGAATTGCGTATTTACGCCGCCGAAATGGGGCACCGTATGCCATTGCGCCATGAGATCCACCAGCTGATTCTGGCTGGCTTCCGTGAGCACGGTATTGATATGCCGTTCCCACCGTTCCAGATGCGTCTGGAAAGCCTGGACGGACTTAAGACAGGAAAAACATTAACCTCTGCGGCGCGTAAACGCCCGGCGGGGAGTTTGTAAGCCAGTCCGCACCCCCTCTCCCAGGGGAGAGGGGGTACTGCCGTCAGGCTCGATCGACGGTAAAAGCAATCACATCGCCCAGCTGTTCCGCGCCCAGCGCCAGCATCACCAGACGATCCACCCCCAACGCCACACCGGAACAATCCGGCAGACCCGCTTTCAGGGCTTCCAGCAGGTTAGTATCAATAGGCTGCTGCGGCAGACCGCGCGCGGCGCGCTTGCGGTTATCCTGCTCAAAACGCTGCTGCTGTTCGCGGGCGTCGGTCAGTTCGTGGAAACCATTCGCCAGCTCAATGCCCTTGTAATAGACCTCAAAACGCTCCGCCACGCGGTGATCTTCAGTGCTGATCTGCGCCAGAGAAGCCTGGCTTGCCGGGAAGTGGTAGACGAAAGTGGGACGATCTTTACCAATCTGCGGTTCAACACCAAAGGTGAAAAGCAGTTGCAGCAGCGTGTCGCGATCTTCTTCGGTATCCGCCACGTTGCTGAGATCCAGTTTTGCCGCCACTTCGCGCAGCTGGGTTTTATCCGCTGACAATGGATCAATTTCCAGATAACGCTGGAAAGCCTGCTGATAAGAGAGCGTTTCCGCTTCTGAGCAGTCCAGAACCTGCTGCAGCAGATCGTCCACCTCGTTCATCAGGCGGTACATATCGTAATGCGGACGGTACCACTCCAGCATGGTGAATTCCGGATTATGGTGACGCCCCATCTCTTCATTGCGGAAGCTGCGGCACAGCTGATACACCGGGCCACACCCTGCCGCCAGCAGGCGTTTCATGTGGTATTCCGGGCTGGTCATCAGCCAGAGGTTCATGCCCTGTGAATGGCCGGGGCCAACAAAACGGGTTTCAAACGGTACCAGATGAATATCCGTTACCGTTGCCTGACTCATGCACGGCGTTTCCACCTCAAGGACTCCGCGGTCAGCAAAGAAGCGGCGGATCTCCGCCATAATTGCAGCGCGTTTCAGCAGATTAGGGATGGATGCGCTCGGCTGCCAGGTGGCCGTTTCGCTCATGGGTAATTCTCCGATTTCAGACAAGGGCACGAAGTCTACTCGTTAGCACGCACAGAGACAAATTTTGCACAGTAAAAATTGCATTTCATTTAGGGCAACTATCATGTGACGGAATTCATTATTCACGATGATAAATCACCGCACAGAACAGCAAAAAAATCGAACACGTCAAATTTCCCTGTCGTTCGCGCGGTTATACTGTTTTACCCATAAAGGAGCAGTGGAAACGCTTTCGCAATCGTCCTTACGGACAGGTGGGCTACCTTTAGTTTATCGCGTTGCGAAATAACAAAAATCTGGAGGAATGTCGTGCAAACTTTTCAAGCCGATCTTGCCGTAATAGGCGCTGGCGGGGCTGGATTACGTGCTGCGATTGCTGCAGCACAGGCTAATCCCAACGCTAAAATCGCACTGATTTCAAAAGTCTATCCGATGCGCAGCCACACGGTTGCCGCAGAAGGAGGATCCGCCGCCGTTGCGCAGGATCATGACAGCTTCGAATACCATTTCCACGACACGGTTGCAGGGGGCGACTGGCTTTGCGAACAGGATGTCGTTGACTACTTTGTACACCACTGTCCAACGGAGATGACCCAGCTTGAACAGTGGGGATGCCCGTGGAGCCGCCGTCCGGACGGCAGCGTTAACGTTCGCCGCTTCGGCGGAATGAAAATCGAACGCACCTGGTTTGCCGCCGATAAGACCGGCTTCCACATGCTGCATACCCTATTCCAGACCTCCCTTCAGTTCCCACAAATTCAGCGCTTTGACGAACATTTTGTCCTCGATATTCTGGTCGATGACGGTCATGCGCGCGGTCTGGTGGCCATGAACATGATGGAAGGCACGCTCGTCCAGATCCGCGCTAACGCGGTGGTGATGGCAACGGGCGGTGCGGGCCGGGTTTACCGTTACAACACCAACGGCGGCATCGTCACCGGTGACGGTATGGGTATGGCGCTCAGCCACGGCGTGCCGCTGCGCGATATGGAATTCGTCCAGTATCACCCTACCGGCCTGCCAGGCTCCGGCATCCTGATGACGGAAGGCTGCCGCGGCGAAGGCGGTATTCTGGTCAACAAGAACGGCTACCGTTATCTGCAGGATTACGGCATGGGCCCGGAAACCCCGCTCGGTGAGCCGAAAAACAAATACATGGAGCTCGGCCCGCGCGACAAAGTGTCTCAGGCCTTCTGGCATGAGTGGCGCAAAGGCAACACGATCGCTACGCCACGCGGCGATGTGGTCTACCTCGACCTGCGTCACCTCGGCGAGAAGAAACTGCTGGAACGTCTGCCGTTCATCTGCGAGCTGGCAAAAGCCTACGTGGGTGTTGACCCGGTGAAAGAGCCAATTCCGGTACGCCCCACAGCGCACTACACCATGGGCGGGATTGAAACCGACCAGCAGTGTGAAACGCGCATCAAAGGGTTGTTCGCCGTCGGCGAGTGCTCCTCTGTCGGCCTGCACGGTGCCAACCGTCTCGGGTCAAACTCGCTGGCTGAGCTGGTTGTCTTTGGCCGCATGGCGGGCGAACGCGCGATGGAGCGTGCCGCAACAACGGGCGAAGCCAACGGCGCAGCACTGGACGCACAGGTCGCTGACGTCGAGAAACGACTGAAAGACCTGGTCAACCAGGAAGGTAACGAAAACTGGTCGAAAATACGCGACGAAATGGGTATGTCGATGGAAGAAGGCTGCGGTATCTACCGTACGCCAGAGCTGATGCAGAAAACCGTCGATAAGCTGGCGGAACTGCAGGAGCGTTTCAAACGCGTGCGCATCACCGATACCTCCAGCGTATTCAACACCGACCTGCTTTATACCATCGAGCTCGGTCACGGCCTGAACGTCGCGGAATGCATGGCGCACTCCGCCCTGGCACGCAAAGAGTCACGCGGGGCGCATCAGCGTCTTGATGAGGGCTGTACCGAACGTGACGACGTCAATTTCCTGAAACACACCCTCGCCTGGCGCGACGCGGATGGCACCACTCGTCTGGACTACAGCGACGTGAAGATCACAACGCTGCCACCGGCTAAACGCGTTTACGGCGCAGAAGCAGAAGCCGCCGAGAAGAAGGAGAAGGCGAATGGCTGAGATGCAAACCCTGAAAGTTGAAGTGGTGCGCTACAACCCGGAAGTGGACACCGCGCCACACAGCGCTTTCTATGAAGTGCCCTATGACGAGCAAACCTCTCTGCTGGATGCGCTCGGCTATATCAAAGACAACCTGGCACCGGACCTGAGCTACCGCTGGTCCTGCCGCATGGCCATCTGCGGCTCCTGCGGCATGATGGTGAACAAAGTACCGAAACTGGCCTGTAAAACCTTCCTGCGTGATTACACCAAGGGGATCAAGGTTGAAGCGCTGGGCAACTTCCCGATTGAGCGCGATCTGGTGGTCGATATGACCCACTTTATCGAAAGCCTGGAAGCCATTAAGCCGTACATCATTGGCAACCCGCGCACGCCGGATCAGGGACCGAATACCCAGACGCCCGCCCAGATGGCGAAATACCATCAGTTCTCCGGGTGCATCAACTGCGGTCTTTGCTACGCCGCGTGTCCACAGTTTGGTCTGAACCCTGAGTTCATCGGCCCGGCGGCGATTACGCTGGCGCACCGCTACAACGAGGATAGCCGCGACCACGGTAAAAAAGAACGTATGCCGCAGCTTAACAGCCAGAACGGCGTCTGGAGCTGTACTTTTGTGGGCTACTGCTCCGAAGTCTGTCCGAAGCACGTCGACCCGGCTGCCGCTATTCAGCAGGGTAAAGTGGAAAGTTCGAAAGACTTTCTTATCGCCACCCTGAAACCACGCTAAGGAGTGCATGATGACGACTAAACGCAAAGCCTACGTGCGGCCGATGCCGTCCACCTGGTGGAAGAAACTGCCGTTTTATCGCTTCTATATGCTGCGTGAAGGTACTGCGGTGCCCGCGGTCTGGTTCAGCCTTGAACTGATGTATGGCGTCTTTGCCCTCAAACATGGCCCTGAAACCTGGGCCAGTTTTGTCGGGTTCCTGCAAAACCCCATCATCGTGATCCTGAACCTGATTGTGCTCGCAGCCGCACTGCTTCATACCAAAACCTGGTTTGAACTGGCGCCAAAAGCGGCGAATATTATTGTAAAAGGCGAGAAAATGGGGCCAGAGCCGGTCATTAAAGGGCTTTGGGGAGTGACAGCCATTGTCACTGTGGTGATTCTGTTTGTCGCACTGTTCTGGTAAGGAGACACCTGTGATCAATCCAAATCCAAAACGTTCTGACGAGCCGGTTTTCTGGGGACTGTTTGGCGCAGGCGGCATGTGGAGTGCCATTATTGCGCCGGTCATTATCCTGCTGGTCGGCATTATGCTGCCGCTGGGGCTGTTCCCTGGCGACGCGCTGAGCTATGAGCGCGTCCTGGCCTTTGCAGGTAGCTTTATTGGCCGGGTATTCATCTTCCTGATGATTGTCCTGCCGCTGTGGTGCGGCCTGCACCGTATCCATCATGCGATGCATGATCTGAAGATCCACGTACCGAGCGGTAAATGGGTGTTCTACGGTCTGGCAACCATCCTGACCGTGGTAACGCTGATTGCCGTGGTCACTATCTGATACACCAGGCCCGTCCTCCGGCGGGCCTGTTATTTCTGCATCTTCCCCACCAGCCACTGAGCAAATTCACGCATTGCCGGGGTTTCCGCGCGTGACTGCAGCCGCGTTAGCCAGTAACTGCCAAGATCAATCTGCGTCGTAAACGGCTGCACAATGCGCTCGCTGTTCAGCAGATGGGTAAACATATCGACAGGGGCGATAGCAATGCCTGTGCCTGCCTGTGCGGCCTCCAGCATAGTGACCGACGAATCAAACACCATCACCCGATGCGTGGGTGAAGGCGGGTTTTCTCCGGCGGCCTGCATCCAGGCGGTCCACTCGTCGCGCCGGTAAGAGCGCAGCAGGGTAAACTTCAGGATATCGGCAGGGGTGTGCAGCGCGGCTGCAATGTCCGGCGTGCAAAGTGGTGCCAGCGGCGCTGAACAGAGGAACGTCGCCTCCGTGCCGTGCCACGCTCCCCCGCCGTAGCGAATGGTGTAATCAAGCCCCTCCGCTGCCGGATCGACGCGATTGTTGTGGGTCGAAAGCTGAAGATCGATATGCGGATAGCTGCGACGGAAATCATCCAGCTGTGAGAATAACACCCCAGTGGCAAAGGTCCCCACCACGCCAATTTTCAACTTCTCCTGCGCCCGGTGGTTGGCAAAGCGATCCAGCATGCCTGCGATACGATCGAAGGAGTCATTCAGCACCGGCAGCAGATTCTCGCCTTCGGTGGTCAACATCAACCCGCGCGAAACGCGGACAAACAGCTGGCAGTTAAGGTGCTGCTCCAGCGCCTTCACGTGCTGGCTAATCGCGGAATGGGTGACATTCAGTTCAATAGCGGCATGAGTAAAACTGAGGTGCCTGGCGGCGGCTTCGAACGCCCGAAGCGAATTAAGAGGAAGATAGCTGCGCGTCATAGTCCCATCCGTTAGAAAAATTAACAGCTAATGCTAAATTTAACCGTTTGTCAGCCACAGTCAAATCACCCAGACTACGAACGTCTGACGGGCCCGGACATCCCCCTTGACTCGCTATTACGGAAGATAACTGATGATGAAAAAATCCCTAAGCTGTGCCCTGTTGCTCAGCGTTGCCTGCTCTGCCTTTGCCGCGCCAATGTCAGAAAAACAGCTGGCTAACGTCGTGGAACGTAACGTTACGCCCCTGATGAAAGCGCAGGCCATACCCGGTATGGCCGTGGCTGTCATTTATCAGGGTCAGCCGCACTATTTTACTTTTGGTAAAGCAGACGTCGCAGCGAATAAGCCTGTCACACCGCAAACCTTATTTGAGCTGGGCTCCGTCAGCAAAACTTTCACCGGGGTGCTGGGTGGCGATGCCATTGCCCGCAAAGAGATCTCGCTGGCCGACCCGGTCACGAAATATTGGCCTGAATTGACGGGCAAGCAGTGGCAGGGCATTCGCCTGCTCGATCTGGCAACTTATACCGCAGGTGGATTGCCGTTGCAGGTACCGGATGCTGTCACCGATAACGCCTCTCTGCTGCGTTTCTACCAGTCCTGGCAGCCAAAGTGGGCCCCGGGTACTACGCGTCTGTACGCCAACACCAGCATCGGTTTGTTTGGCTCACTGGCGGTTAAACCTTCCGGCATGCGCTTTGAGGAGGCCATGACGGAGCGGGTCTTTAAGCCCCTGAAACTCAATCATACGTGGATAAACATTCCACACGCTGAAGAGCCGCATTACGCATGGGGTTATCGTGAGGGTAAAGCGGTCCACGTTTCGCCGGGTCTGCTGGATGCAGAAGCCTATGGCGTGAAATCTAACGTCAAAGATATGGCGAGCTGGGTGATGGCCAATATGGCACCGGAGACAATCCAGCAGCCCTCTCTGAAGCAGGGTATTGCGCTGGCGCAGTCTCGCTACTGGCGCGTGGGTGCCATGTATCAAGGGTTAGGCTGGGAGATGCTCAACTGGCCGGTCGACGCCAAAACCGTGGTGAATGGCAGCGACAATAAGGTTGCACTGGCGCCGTTACCGGCAGCAGAAGTGAATCCTCCGGCTCCGCCTGTGAAAGCCTCATGGGTGCATAAAACGGGCTCTACGGGGGGGTTTGGCAGCTACGTGGCGTTTATTCCTGAAAAGCAGATCGGTATTGTGATGCTCGCGAATAAAAGCTATCCGAACCCGCTACGGGTGGAAACGGCTTACCGTATCCTCGACACGCTGCAGTAAAACATTGCCGGGTAGCGGCTTCGCTTACCCGGCGAAACACGCCGCACAATCTTCCGCAATTTCCCTGCTGTCATCTACACTTAACAAAAAACAGTAAGGAAACTCCTATGCGCATTCTTCCTGTTATCGCCGCGGTGACAGCCGCGTTTTTAGTGGTTGCCTGCAGCTCCCCTACCCCTCCTTCCGGCGTCACTGTTGTGAGCAATTTCGACGCCCAACGATTCCTTGGAACATGGTATGAAATTGCCCGCCTCGATCATCGGTTTGAGCGGGGGTTAGAGAAAGTCACAGCACATTACAGTTCGATGGACGACGGCGGTATTCAGGTGATCAATCGCGGATACAATCCGGATCGGCAGATGTGGCAACAGACGACGGGAAAAGCGTACTTTACCGGCGACCCGCGACGGGCCGCACTAAAAGTCTCGTTCTTTGGCCCGTTCTACGGCGGATACAATGTCATCGCCCTCGACAGAGAGTACCGCCATGCGCTGGTCTGCGGGCCGGATCGCGACTATTTGTGGATACTCTCCCGCACGCCGACCATTTCGTCAGAGATGAAACAGCAGATGCTGGACGTTGCGACCCGGCAAGGGTTTGATGTGTCAAAACTCATCTGGGTAGAACAACCGCATTAGTGAGCGCTGAGTTTCAGCCCGATAATGCCGCACACAATCAACGCGAGGCTGGCGATACGCGCCAGACTCGCCGACTCTCCCAGCAGCAAAATCCCGGTGATAGCCGCCCCCACCGCACCAATGCCCGTCCAGACAGCATAGGCCGTCCCCACAGGTAACGAGCGCATCGCCCATGAGAGCAGGACGATACTCACGATCATCGCGGTAACGGTAATCACGCTGGGAGTCAGACGGGTAAAGCCGTGGGTGTACTTCAGACCAATTGCCCAGACCACTTCGAGCAGGCCGGCAATAAAAAGAATAATCCAGGACATATCAGGCTCCTTAACTTAACGGTAAGTTGGGGCCGTCCCCGGTGAAAGAAACCCTTACAGGTCGTCCCGTAAGGCAAAGATTAAGCGTCATATTTTGGTTAACGAACGATTTTTTTTCAATCCCTTTGTGCTGAACATGTTAAGGCAAGAAATAGCCTCAGTATGGCGCGTAGTTCAGGCATTTATCACTCATCCGACTTCTCTATCATGATGTGCTTTCTGATGGCAGGAAGCCAAACCACTAGCCGACTGCGAATCTATTATGTTCAAAATTCTTTTGATTGACCGTTGTCACTTCACCCGCGCGGGGTTTGAAGCGTGGCTCAATCATTCCGGTTTGTTTCCTGGGCACTTCGTCGTGACCGGGCTGAATAATCTCATCCTCGCCAGAGAGCATATTCTGCAGTGGAAACCGTCGGTGGTTATCGCTGACCTGCACGGCTTCATGCAGGATATTCACCATTTCCAGCAACTCTCTTCCCTGCTGAACGCCAGCGAAAACGTGCCGTTCATTTTGCTGCAGTCGGGTGAGGATAAAGAGATGGCAGGCTATCTGGCACAGTTCCCCATCTGGGCTTCGCTTAAAAAAAATGCCGAACTGGAGGCACTGGCAACGGTCATCAATGATGCGTTAACCACTCGCGCGAGCGTGGAGATCCCCGCAGTGGCTGCACCTCTGCTGACTCGCCAGGAGGAGAAGGTGTTGACGTTGTGGATGGATGGCGCAAGCAATCAGAAGATTGCCACTCATCTGAGCATTAATGGTAAAACGGTGTATACCTATAAGCGAAATATCCGCATGAAACTGCATATGGATACACGCTTTTCCCCATTTTTATCCCTGCAGGAATCAGAAAACTGACGGTACGAAACCCATCCGGGTCCGTACCGTTTTTAAATTACTGCTGAGCTTTAGTTGCCGCACCTGAGATTGCACTACCACCTTCAGAAATGTCCTGACCAACGCCACGCGTGGTATTACAGGCCGTTAAAACTGAAGAGAGTACCAGGACAGAAAAGATCGCTGCAATTGTCTTCTTAACCATAATATCTTCCTTTTATAGCCAGAGTTGTTTTGTGTATAGCAACTTAAGAATAGACAAGATCCCGTCAGTTGACGGAAAAGGAAGCATTTTTAGGAAAATTAGACGGGATTAGCTGGCGGCGTGAGAAATGATATGGCCGAGATCCTGGATATCCTCCCCCATTCCACGTGTGGTATTACAGCCGGAAAGCAACGCGCTGGACAGCGCTAACAGAAGCAGAATTTTAATGGTACGTTTCATCATCCCTGCCTGCAGAAATCAGGCGCAGCAACGCTGCGCCTTAACCATTACTTCACGCGAGATACGTATTCGCCGGAGCGGGTATCCACTTTGATCACTTCGCCAGTCTGTACGAACAGTGGCACTTTAACCACGGCACCGGTAGACAGTTTCGCAGGCTTACCACCCGTACCGGCGGTGTCACCTTTCAGGCCTGGATCGGTTTCAACGATTTCCAGTTCAACGAAGTTCGGTGGGGTAACCGCGATAGGCTGGCCGTTCCACAGGGTCACGATGCACTCAGCCTGGTCCAGCAGCCATTTGTCGCTATCGCCAATGGCTTTAGCATCAGCAGACAGCTGTTCGAACGTTTCGTTATTCATGAAGTGCCAGAACTCACCGTCGTTGTACAGGTAAGTCAGGTTCATATCGACAACATCAGCGCCTTCAGCGGAGTCAGTAGACTTGAAGGTTTTTTCGACACGGGTACCGGTCAGCAGGCGGCGCAGCTTAACGCGTGCAAATGCCTGGCCTTTACCTGGTTTAACGAATTCGCTGGCTTCAACCGCATACGGTTCGCCGTCCAACATGATTTTAAGACCAGCACGAAAATCGTTGCTATAGTACGTTGCCATAAGGCCCTCTAAATTTGTTAACTGGTAGCTTAGCCACAAAATGGCGCATATTGTAACCCTAAACACCCCGTCCAGAGAAGATTGGTTATCGCAACTTGCCGATGTAATCACCAGTCCTGATGAATTGCTACGTCTTCTTGAGCTCGAACAGCATACCGATTTGCTGGCCGGCCGGGAGGCGAAGCGACTTTTCGCCCTGCGTGTTCCCCGCGCGTTTGTTGCCCGTATGGAGAAAGGTAATCCTGACGATCCATTATTAAAACAGACGCTTACCTCGCAGGAAGAGTTCATTACGGCACCGGGCTACAGCACCGATCCGCTGGAAGAGCAGAACAGTGTGGTACCGGGTTTGCTGCATAAGTATCTGAATCGCGCCCTGCTGCTGGTGAAAGGCGGCTGTGCGGTAAATTGTCGTTATTGCTTCCGTCGACACTTCCCGTATGCCGAAAATCAGGGAAATAAACGCAACTGGCAGGTCGCACTGGACTATATCGCCGCCCATCCGGAACTCGATGAGATTATTTTTTCCGGCGGCGATCCGCTGATGGCGAAAGATCATGAGCTGGACTGGCTGCTGACCCAGCTTGAAGCCATCCCGCATATTAAGCGTCTGCGCATTCACAGCCGTCTGCCGATTGTTATTCCGGCGCGAATCACTGACGGACTGGTCTCCCGCCTGGAGCAGTCTCGTTTGCAGGTGCTGCTGGTGAATCATATCAATCACGCCAATGAAATTGATGATGCTTTTCGTGCCGCAATGGTGCGTTTGCGTAAGGCAGGCGTGACGCTGCTGAACCAGAGCGTGTTGCTGCGCGGCGTGAATAATAATGCCCGCGTGCTGGCGGACCTCAGCAACGCCCTGTTTGATGCGGGGGTGATGCCCTATTACCTGCACGTACTGGATCGCGTTCAGGGCGCAGCGCATTTCATGGTGACGGATGAAGAAGCGCGGCAGATCGTGCGTGAACTGTTAACGCTGGTGTCAGGCTATATGGTGCCGAAGCTGGCACGTGAGATTGGCGGTGAACCGAGCAAGACGCCGCTGGATTTACAGCTAAGGCAGAGCTAGTTTCCCTTCAGCCTAACCCTCTCCCACAGGGAGAGGGAAAAAGGCAATCAGTTCGGGCACTTATAGACCTGGCCATTCATCTGGCTGGCGGTTGGCACAAAGCTGGACAACATACCCTGCGTCGGGCTGCTTACCCCGTAAATCACGTTGCCACCCATCGCTGCAGCCTGGTTACGCAGGGCATTTGCTGCACCACGCATAGAGCCACCCTCTTCGCCATGCTGGCCCGACATCCAGTTGCTTTGCTCACCGGTTGCCGTGCCTAAAAACTGGCACTCGTTACCCGGCTTATCTTCCACAAAGCGAACGCCCTGACCCGCTGCAGACAGCTCATTGCTGGAGCTACAACCCGCCAGCAGCAATGCTGCTCCTACGATCCCTGCACAGACTTTTACGCGCATGTTATTCCTCGTTTTCAATAAGCTGGACAATAGTTGTCCGTGTGTAAACCTTATACTAAAAAGATGACCAAAAGAAAAACCCCCGAGCATTTCTGCCCGGGGGTTTTTCACATTCTACGACGTAAAGCGCACGATTACATCATGCCGCCCATTCCACCCATGCCGCCCATACCACCAGCAGCACCTAAGTCAGGCGCATCGCCTTTAGGCAGGTCGGTTACCATGCACTCGGTAGTGATCATCAGACCCGCTACAGAAGCCGCGTACTGCAGAGCAGAACGGGTCACTTTAGTTGGGTCCAGAATACCGAAGTCGATCATGTTGCCGTATTCTTCCGTCGCCGCGTTGTAACCGTAGTTACCTTCGCCCGCTTTCACGTTGTTGGTGACAACAGAAGGTTCTTCACCGGCGTTGGAAACGATCTGACGCAGAGGCGCTTCCATCGCGCGCAGCGCAACTTTGATACCCACGTTCTGGTCTTCGTTCTGACCGGTCAGGCCAGCCAGTTTAGCGGCAACACGCACCAGCGCAACACCACCACCCGCAACCACGCCTTCTTCTACCGCAGCACGGGTCGCGTGCAGGGCATCGTCAACGCGTGCTTTTTTCTCTTTCATTTCAACTTCGGTAGCCGCACCAACTTTGATGACCGCTACACCGCCTGCCAGTTTCGCTACGCGCTCCTGCAGTTTTTCACGGTCGTAATCAGAGGTCGCTTCTTCGATCTGCTTACGGATCTGACCAACGCGGCCCTGAATAGCGGATTCTTCACCCACGCCATCGATGATGGTGGTGGTGTCTTTGTTGATCACAACACGTTTCGCCTGGCCCAGGTCTTCCAGGGTCGCTTTTTCCAGCTCCATACCGATCTCTTCAGAGATCACGGTACCACCGGTCAGGGTAGCGATATCCTGCAGCATGGCTTTACGACGATCGCCGAAGCCAGGTGCTTTAACCGCAGCCACTTTCACGATGCCACGCATGGTGTTAACCACCAGGGTCGCCAGCGCTTCGCCTTCAACGTCTTCAGCGATGATAACCAGCGGTTTGCCTGCTTTCGCAACGGCTTCCAGCACTGGCAGCATTTCGCGGATGTTGGAGACTTTCTTATCAGCCAGCAGGATGAATGGGCTTTCCAGCTCAACAGCGCCAGTTTCTGGCTTGTTGATGAAGTATGGGGAGAGGTAACCGCGGTCGAACTGCATACCTTCAACCACGTCCAGTTCGTCTTCCAGACCGGTACCGTCTTCAACGGTGATCACGCCTTCTTTACCGACTTTGTCCATCGCTTCAGCGATCAGTTTACCTACGGTTTCGTCGGAGTTAGCGGAGATGGTACCAACCTGAGCAATGGCTTTAGAGTCAGAGCATGGTACGGACAGCGCTTTCAGTTCTTCAACAGCGGACGCGACAGCTTTGTCGATACCACGTTTCAGATCCATTGGGTTCATGCCCGCAGCAACGGCTTTCAGACCTTCAGTGATGATCGCCTGCGCCAGTACGGTCGCGGTGGTGGTACCGTCGCCTGCAGCGTCGTTCGCTTTAGAGGCCACTTCTTTCACCATCTGCGCGCCCATGTTTTCGAACTTGTCTTCCAGCTCGATTTCACGTGCAACAGAAACACCATCTTTAGTGATGGTTGGCGCGCCGAAAGATTTATCCAGCACTACGTTACGGCCTTTCGGGCCCAGGGTCACTTTAACTGCATCTGCCAGTACGTTTACGCCGCGGAGCATTTTTACACGAGCGTCGTTACCGAATTTTACGTCTTTAGCTGCCATGTTCTTATTTCCTCAAATTCTCGTGCGTAAATTACGCTTCAACAATTGCCAGAATGTCGCTCTCGGACATGATCAACACTTCTTCATTGTCGATCTTCTCGGATTTCACGCCGTAGCCATCGTTGAAAATGACGATGTCACCAACTTTAACGTCCAGTGGCTGCACAGTTCCGTTTTCCAGGATGCGGCCCTTACCGACAGCGATGATTTCGCCACGCGTTGATTTTGCTGCTGCAGAACCGGTCAGAACGATGCCGCCCGCAGACTTGGTTTCAACTTCTTTACGTTTGACGATCACACGATCATGTAACGGACGAATACTCATTGATAGCTCTCCTTTGAGAAAGTCATTATCAGTTATGGATGACGCCGGGCCGCACGCGGTTTTCCGGCTAGTGCCCTGAGAGATGGGGATAGCTTTTTCCCCCTTCAAGGGGCAGTCGAAAAAAAATTTACGAAAGTGTTACCATCGCCTCTCTTTGAGTGGTGGCGGGACGATGTCAATGAGTGGACTCAAGCAGGAGTTGGGGCTGGCGCAGGGGGTGGGGCTGCTCTCAACCTCTTTGTTAGGTACAGGGGTGTTTGCGGTGCCTGCACTGGCGGCGCTGGTTGCCGGAAATAACAGCCTGTGGGCATGGCCGGTGCTGATTGTGCTCGTCTTCCCGGTCGCGATTGTGTTCGCCGTACTGGGGCGACATTTTCCCAGCGCGGGCGGTGTGGCGCACTTTGTCGGCATGGCGTTTGGCCCCCGTCTGCAACGTGTCACCGGCTGGCTGTTCCTTTCTGTGATCCCGGTGGGTCTGCCTGCGGCGCTGCATATCGCCACCGGTTTTGGTCAGGCGCTTTTTGGCTGGCGCGACGAAGCTCTGCTCCTGGCCGAGCTGGGTACACTGGCTCTCGTCTGGTGGGTTGGCTCACGCGGGGCCAGTTCCAGCGCCAACCTGCAAACGATCGTTGCGGTGCTGATTGTCGCGCTGATTGCCGCAATCTGGTGGGCGGGTGATATTACCGTGGCAGAAATTCCGTTCCCGGCAGTGAAAGATATTGATCATTCGCAGCTGTTCGCCGCGCTTTCAGTCATGTTCTGGTGTTTTGTCGGCCTGGAAGCGTTCGCCCATCTGGCCTCTGAGTTCAAGCATCCCGAGCGCGATTTTCCGCGTGCCCTGATGATTGGCCTGTTGCTGGCAGGCACCGTGTACTGGGCCTGTACCGTGCTGGTGCTGCACTTTGACGCATACGGTGCAGATAAAGCGGCCGCCGCTTCGCTACCGGGGATTGTGGTGGAGCTGTTTGGTGTAAAAGCGCTCTGGGTGGCCTGCGTGATTGGCTATCTGGCCTGTTTTGCCAGCCTGAATATTTACATCCAGAGCTTTGCGCGGCTGGTGTGGTCACAGGAGCGCGATAAACCGGCGAGTCGTCTTGCGCAGTTGTCTAAACGTCAGTTGCCGTTGAATGCGCTTAATACCGTGCTGGGGAGTTGCGTCCTGAGCACATTGTGTATTTACGCGCTGAAGATCAATCTGGACGCGCTAATCATCTACGCCAACGGCATATTTATTATGATCTACTTGCTGTGCATGCTGGCGGGTTGTCGTCTGCTGAAAGGTCGCTATAAAGCACTGGCGGTTGTCGGGGGAGTGCTTTGCCTGCTGCTACTGGCGATGGTGGGCTGGAAGAGTGTGTACGCCGTCGTCATGCTGGCCGGGCTGTGGGTGGCGCTGTAGTAGGCCCGGTAAGCGAAGCGCCACCGGGCAACAACATCACCGATCGTCTTTATGATCTAAACGGTCGTGCTGGTCATCCTTACGCTGGTACTCCCCTTCGAAGGTATCACCAGGCCCGGTGCTGAACCCGCCGCCCGGCATGCGGCTGAAACGCAAATGTGGCAGCAGCTTCAGGGTCAGGTGTTTTTGCACCGGCGGCAACAGCAGCAGCAGACCGAGGAAGTCGGTGAAGAAGCCCGGCAGGATTAACAGCAAACCGGCAATAATCAGCGATACGCTTTTGATCATCTCGGCCGCCGGACTCTCGCCTGCGGCCATCTTCTGCTGCATTAACAGGAAATTTTTGAAACCCTGATTACGTACCAGCGACATGCCGATGACGGAGGTGAAAATCACCAGAATCAGCGTCAGCAGGACGCCCAGCACATGGGCGACCTGGATAAAAATGGAAATCTCAATGTAAACATAGAGAAAGAAAGCAATAAACGGTATCCAGCGCACTGGCGTCTCCTGTGTGGCAGGTGCCTTTTGGCCCCTGTCTGAATGTGTTCGCGACACGCGTCTGTAAGAGATGAGGACGGTTAGCTAAAATTCAATCGGTTTGCACGGATATTTTTTTTGGAAATATTAAAGCGGTGACCCATTTCACAGATTAATAATTATCATGGAATCGGGTCGATAATAAGTGATCCAGCTTACGGCAATTCGCTATCATCAGCATATGATCTCGAGCAATTGGCCGATTGAGGGAATAATCGTCGGTCAGAAAATATTCAAAACCACATAAATACTGTGTGTTTAGTACAATCCATCGGCAGCTTGAAAAGAAGGTTCACATGTTAAACAACATTCGTATCGAAGAAGACTTGTTGGGTACCAGGGAAGTTCCAGCGGATGCCTACTACGGTGTCCACACTCTGAGAGCGATTGAAAACTTCTACATCAGCAACAGCAAAATCAGCGACATTCCTGAGTTTGTCCGTGGCATGGTGATGGTGAAGAAAGCGGCAGCGCTGGCAAACAAAGAGCTGCAAACCATTCCTAAAAGCGCAGCAAATGCGATTATCGCGGCCTGCGATGAAGTGCTGAACAACGGCAAATGCATGGACCAGTTCCCGGTTGACGTCTATCAGGGCGGCGCGGGTACCTCCGTCAACATGAACACCAACGAAGTACTGGCAAATATCGGCCTGGAGCTGATGGGTCACCAGAAAGGTGAATACCAGTACCTGAACCCGAACGATCACGTTAACAAATGTCAGTCCACCAACGACGCCTACCCAACCGGCTTCCGCATCGCGGTTTATGCCTCGGTTGTGAAACTGGTCGACGCCATCAACCAGCTGGGCGATGGCTTCCAACGCAAAGCGGTTGAGTTCCAGGACATTCTGAAAATGGGTCGTACCCAGTTGCAGGACGCGGTGCCAATGACCCTCGGTCAGGAATTCCACGCGTTTAACGTGCTGCTGAACGAAGAGACGAAAAACCTGCTGCGCACCTCCGAGCTGCTGCTGGAAGTGAACCTGGGTGCTACCGCCATCGGTACGCGTCTGAACACGCCGGACGGTTATCAGCAACTGGCGGTTCAGAAACTGGCTGAAGTCTCTAACCTGCCGGTCGTGCCAGCAGAAGATCTGATTGAAGCCACCTCCGACTGCGGCGCCTACGTCATGGTACACAGCGCCCTGAAACGTCTGGCGGTGAAACTGTCAAAAATCTGTAACGACCTGCGCCTGCTCTCTTCCGGCCCACGCGCTGGCCTGAACGAAATCAACCTGCCTGAACTGCAGGCCGGTTCATCCATCATGCCAGCCAAAGTGAACCCGGTCGTGCCAGAAGTGGTGAACCAGGTTTGCTTCAAGGTTATTGGTAACGATACGACCGTGACCATGGCCTCTGAAGCCGGTCAGCTGCAGCTGAACGTCATGGAGCCAGTGATTGGCCAGGCGATGTTCGAATCCATTCACATCCTGACTAACGCTTGCTACAACCTGCTGGAAAAATGCGTTAACGGCATTACCGCGAATAAAGAAGTCTGTGAAGGCTACGTGTACAACTCCATCGGGATCGTCACCTACCTCAACCCGTTCATCGGCCATCATAACGGCGATATCGTCGGTAAGATTTGTGCCGAAACCGGTAAGAGCGTGCGTGAAGTCGTACTGGAGCGCGGACTGTTGACCGAAGCCGAGCTGGACGATATCTTCTCGGCCCAGAACCTGATGCACCCGGCATATAAAGCGAAACGATATACCGATGAAAGCGAACAGTAACCGTTCAGGCTAAGCTTCCGAAAGGCACGTCACTTGTGACGTGCCTTTTTTCTTTTTAGGCGTTACCAAAATACAACAATTCAATATCAACTTGTTAATAAGCAAGGCAGGTCCTTATGTTTGGAGCAGAACTCGTCATCGTCCTGTTGGCGATTTATTTGGGAGCAAGACTCGGGGGTATCGGCATCGGTTTTGCCGGCGGTCTCGGGGTGCTCGTTCTTACCCTTATCTTTCAGATTAAACCCGGCGCAATCCCGTTTGATGTTATCGAAATCATCATGGCAGTTATTGCCGCTATCGCCGCCATGCAGGTGGCTGGCGGTATGGACTACCTGGTGAGTCTGGCGGAGCGTATGCTGCGCCGTCATCCTAAATACATTACCTTCCTTGCCCCGCTGGTGACCTGGTTCATGACCATTCTCGCCGGTACCGGTCACACTGCCTTTTCCACGCTGCCGGTGATTACCGAAGTGGCAAAAGAACAGGGTATCCGTCCATCTCGCCCGCTCTCTATCGCGGTGGTGGCCTCCCAGATTGCGATTACCGCCTCGCCTATCTCCGCGGCAGTGGTATTCTTCGCCGGTATCCTGGAACCCATGGGCGTGAGCTATCTGACGCTGCTGGCGATCTGTATCCCGGTAACGTTGATTGCAGTCATGATCACCGCCGTGCTGTGTAACTTCCTCGGCGCTGAACTGAAAGACGATCCGGTTTATCAGGAACGTCTGGCCAAGGGCGAAGTGAGCCTGCGCGGTAGCCAGGTCTTCGAACTGAAGCCGCATGCGAAACGCTCCGTGGTGCTGTTCCTGATCGGTATCGTGGCGGTGATGTTCTACGCGACGGCCATCAGTGACACAGTAGGCCTCATTCAGAACCCGGTTCTGCCGCGTAACGAAGCGATTGTGGTGTTCATGCTCACGATTGCGACGCTGATTAGCATCACCTGTAAAATTGACACCAGCGAAGTGCTGAATGCCAGCACCTTCAAATCCGGTATGAGCGCCTGCGTGTGCGTGCTGGGTGTGGCATGGCTCGGTGACACCTTCGTGAAAGCGCACATCAGCGACATCCAGACCGTTGCGGGTGACCTGCTGCATAACTACCCATGGCTGCTGGCTGTGGTGCTGTTCTTTGCCGCGACACTGCTTTACTCTCAGGCCGCCACAACCAAAGCACTGATGCCTGCAGCGCTGATGCTGGGCGTAACGCCACTGACGGCCATTGCCTCGTTTGCTGCCGTTTCTGCCCTGTTCGTTCTGCCAACCTACCCAACCCTGCTGGCGGCGGTTGAGATGGATGACACCGGTTCAACCCGCATCGGTAAGTATGTGTTTAACCATGCGTTCCTGATCCCGGGTGTGGTCGCCATTACGCTGTGCGTGATCCTCGGCTTTATCATCGGCGGCGTCGTGCTGTAAACCGCGCGTTGTTGTAAAAATAGTTAAAATCGGGCCGCTCTGCGGCCCGTTTCATTAATGACCAATCGCCTTGCGTGATATAGTGATCCCTTTCGTGATGAGGAGGTCGACTTGTGAACACGCCTGATGCTGTTGTCGTACTGTGTACCGCCCCTGATGAAGCCACTGCCCAGGATCTCGCCGCCAAAGTGCTGGCCGAAAAACTGGCTGCCTGCGTGACGCTCCTCCCCGGTGCCACCTCCCTTTATTACTGGGAAGGCAAGCTGGAGCAGGAGTACGAAGTCCAGATGTTGCTCAAAACCAATCCGGCGAATCAGCAGGCGCTTCTAAACTGCCTCAAATCTCATCATCCTTACCAAACTCCGGAACTGCTGGTATTGCCAGTGCTCCACGGTGATAACGATTATCTCTCATGGCTCAACGTTTCCTTACGCTGATCCTGCTGCTGTGCAGCACGTCAGTCTTTGCCGGGTTGTTTGACGCGCCCGGCCGTTCGAACTTTATTCCTGCCGATCAGGCATTCGTTTTCGATTTCCAGCAAAATCAGCATGACCTCAACCTCACCTGGCAGGTGAAAGAGGGCTATTACCTGTACCGTAAGCAGGTCAGTATCACACCCGCTCACGCAAGCGTGGGCGCGCTGCAACTGCCTGCGGGCGAATGGCACAAGGACGAGTTTTACGGCAAAAGTGAAATCTATCGCCAGCGTTTAAGCGTGCCCGTCACGGTGAATCAGGCGGATAAAGGCGCCACGCTTACCGTCACTTACCAGGGGTGCGCCGATGCCGGATTCTGCTATCCCCCTGAGACGAAGATCGTTCCGCTCAGCGAAGTTAACGCGTCTGCCGCTACCGTTGCCCCTCCCCCTTCAGAGGCGAAACGTGAAGGTGAGCCTGCTGCAGACCTTCCTTTCTCCGCCCTCTGGGCTTTACTGATTGGTATCGGCATCGCCTTCACGCCATGCGTGCTGCCTATGTACCCGCTGATCTCCGGAATAGTGCTGGGCGGAAAGCAGCGTCTTACCACCACCCGCGCGCTGCTACTGACCTTTATTTACGTGCAGGGAATGGCGTTAACCTATACGGCACTCGGCCTCGTGGTTGCGGCGGCCGGCTTACAATTCCAGGCGGCTCTCCAGCACCCTTATGTGCTTATCGGCCTGTCGGTGGTGTTTATCCTGCTGGCCTTGTCGATGTTTGGCCTCTTCACCCTGCAACTGCCGTCTTCCCTGCAAACCCGCTTAACGCTGCTCAGCAATCGCCAACAGGGGGGCTCAGCAGGTGGGGTGTTTGCGATGGGGGCTATCGCCGGTTTGATTTGCTCGCCCTGCACTACCGCACCGCTCAGCGCGATCCTGCTCTATATCGCCCAGAGCGGTAATATGTGGCTGGGCGGCGGTACGTTGTACCTGTACGCGCTGGGGATGGGTCTGCCGCTGATCCTGGTCACGGTCTTTGGTAACCGCCTGCTGCCGAAGAGCGGGCCGTGGATGGAGACGGTGAAAACCGCGTTTGGCTTTGTCATTCTGGCGCTGCCGGTATTCCTGCTGGAGCGTATTGTCGGTGATGTCTGGGGGATGCGCCTGTGGGCGATGCTCGGCGTGGCGTTCTTCAGTTGGGCATTTATCGTCAGTCTGGGGGCAAAAAGAGTCTGGATGCGTCTGGTGCAAATCCTCCTGCTCGCTGGTGCTCTGGTAAGCGTGCGTCCGCTACAGGACTGGGCATTTGGCCCCCCCGTGGGTCAGACCCAGGCGCATCTGAATTTCACTCAGATTAAGAACGTGGATGAACTTAACAGCGCCCTGGCGCAGGCGCACGGCAAACCGGTGATGCTCGATCTCTACGCAGACTGGTGTGTCGCCTGCAAAGAGTTTGAAAAATACACCTTTAGCGACCCGCAGGTGCAGGGCGCGCTGAACGGGACCCTTCTGCTTCAGGCAAACGTGACCGCCAACAATGCGCAGGATAAAGCCCTGCTGAAGCAACTTAACGTGCTCGGTCTGCCAACCATTTTGTTCTTCAATGAACAGGGTGAAGAACAGCCGGGACAGCGTGTAACCGGGTTTATGGACGCGGCGGCTTTCAGCGCGCATTTGCGCGATCGCCAACCGTAAACAACACTTTAAACGGGACAACCGTTGGGAATAACGGAGGAGAGAACCGTGCAACGCGAAGACGTACTGGGACAAGCCCTGCAATTACTTGAGATTCAAGGGATCGCCAGCACCACGCTTGAGATGGTAGCCGACCGTATCGATTACCCTCTGGATGAGCTTACGCGCTTCTGGCCCGATAAAGAGGCGCTGCTTTATGATGCCCTGCGCTATCTCAGCCAGCAGGTTGATGTCTGGCGCAGGCAGCTGATGTTGAATGAAGAGCTGACCGCCGAACAGAAGCTGCTGGCGCGCTATACTGCGCTGACGGAATGTGTAAGTAACAACCGCTATCCGGGTTGTCTGTTTATCGCCGCCTGCACGTACTACCCCGATCCCGGCCATCCCATCCATCAGTTGGCGGATCAGCAAAAACGCGCAGCGCATGACTTTACCCACGAACTGCTGACCACGCTTGAAGTGGATGATCCGGCAATGGTGGCAAAGCAGATGGAGCTGGTGCTGGAAGGCTGCCTGAGCCGTATGCTGGTGAACCGGAGTCAGGCCGATGTGGATACCGCTCACCGCCTGGCAGAGGACATTCTGCGCTTTGCCCAGTGCCGTATGGGCGGCGCGTTGACGTAAGCGTAATTTGACCTGTTTGCTTCAGAAGTCAGCACATTGCCGCAAACTTAAGCAGTTGAACAGCTTTTCCAGAAATAGTGTTGACGATCGGGTGGGATTGCGGTTTAATGCGCTCCGTTGCCCGGATAGCTCAGTCGGTAGAGCAGGGGATTGAAAATCCCCGTGTCCTTGGTTCGATTCCGAGTCCGGGCACCACTAATTTTGCATCAAAGCACGCTGGTTAAGAGATGAGAACCTTAACGGGCGGTTAATACAGGGGCCGGTCATTACGGAATGTCCTCCGGTGTAGGCGTATCTGCACTGGTTAACGTTTCTGAATCAGTCCCTCAAGTGAGGGAGCCTGTTCGCGCAGGCTCCCTTCTCTCGATCACTGGCAATAATCCCAGTCAATCAGTTTTGTGTCAATAGTTGTAATTCCCTTTCTACACAGAGATCTGTGTGCAGGGATAATTCTTCTTCCAGTGTTTTTCCCACAATGTCCATATTGAGTTCCACATATTCCATTGTTGTGCTTACGCTACGATGACCCAGTAAATCTTTAACCAGCTGAAGATTCCTTTCCGGTGCTTTCATCAGTTCTGTAGCCAGGGTATGTCTGAAACGGTGCGGCGAAACGGCAAAACCACATTCCTTTGATAGGCGGCGAAAAAAGGAGCGGATCTTTTGATGCATCACGGTCACATCATTTCTGTCAAATTTTGCTTTTTTCCCGGCAATGTAAAAACTGACATCGAAGAGGTTATCTTTTGGCCCGGCTCCAGCCTCCGCTGCCCGTGTAAGAAGAAGCTGTAGCCGCAAACGCAGCTGCTTAACAACGGGAACGCGCCATTCCCTGTGCGTTTTACTCCCCTCAAGGCGCAGATCTATATAGCCTTCTGTCAGATTGACGTCCCTGAGCTGAATATGCAGCAGTTGATTTTGCCTCATTCCCGTATATCTGAGCGTATCCAGGACGGTTATCCAGAACCATGCCGGGTAAAGCGCACTCCGCCCGCCACGTGCGAAAATTTTCCGGTTGGATTCAATTTCAGCCTGCTGCATTATCAGATAAAGCCGGGTTAGCTGAGAGCGGTTTAAAGTCCGTTTTTTCTTTCTGTCCCGCTGTACAGTGCAGTTGTTAAAAGGGTTTTTGCCCGCAGGCAATAAACCACTTTCCATAGCATAGTTATAGAGGGCCCTGAGATGTGCAATTTTATTGTTCCAGGTCTGCGCCGATTGTTGTTTTTCTCTGAGTACATATCGCCGCCATCTTAGAACTTCATGATGAGTAACCATTGATGGGGTTATGTCAGCCCCCGTAAATTTCAGGAACCCCTTTACAACCTTTGCGTAGCTCCATTCTGTTGCAGCGCGCAGGTTTCGGGCGAAGAAGTACTCCTCAAGCAATTCTTCCCATGTCGTATAATGGTTTTTGTCAGACATACAGCATTTCCTTTTTCTAAATCAAGCTGCCCTTAAGGGCCCTCATGGACTGCCCCTCCTTCACAGGAAAGACAGAAGCCCGCTGTCTTCAGGGGAAGACGCTCCTCTGAAAAGGTGTGTAGTCTTGACAAGATATCCACTTACAGGTTTAAACGTGCCTTCTTTGCCAGGAGAGTGGTACAGTTTCGCTTTAATAAAACGCTCTCCCCGGCGCACCTTGTGAATATGCAGCTTCTCAAATTCCATTTGTATGGTATCCCTGCTTAGCTCTGCTCCGCTTTCTCTGATGTAAAGATAAAATATGTCCGGAACCCTGAGAAAGATGAACCCTGCAACTGCATGCGCCCTCGAATCAGGCTGATTAATGTCAATTCGCTTGCTCTTAAGTCCTTCAGAAAGCCACCTGAGAAATTCAGTGCCAGTCTGTTTTTTTATCACTGTTTTTTGTGCGTCAATGTTAATGCTGTGTAAAGGGATGTTATCCTCTACAGCGTGTTCAGGGAAAGCGTCTTCTGCTACTGTCTGATTTATCTCAGGCTTATCAGCATCTGGAAGTAGTTCATTAAGGGGGGAAAATTCTGGCTCATTTTCTGTTCTCGTACTGATTGAAGACTCTTCATCACATGCTTCAGTCCCGGTCATATCAGGCTCTTCAATGGCACTGAAAAGGCTTAGCAGCATCTCTGTATCAGCCTTCTCTGTTTCGTTTGGATCACATTCCGTACTCTCGCCTGCCTTTTCATTGCTGACGAGATTGCTGCCCTCAGCCATCGGCACCGGTACAATAGAAGATGCGAGTTGAATTCCCTGCAAATCTGCAGCTTCTGGCGATGTAGTTTTCAGTGTTGTTTCTACTGACGGTTCTAATTCAATCTCTTGATCAGACGGCGTTTGCGGAACTGAAAGAGCCGGCTCTATGAGGGTGTTAACTTTCTCATTTGCCCCGGATACCTCCAGCGAAGGCGATTCCACCTTTTCGGCAGCTTGCTTCATTAAGCTTCTGATAAGTGGCATCGCCGGATGCTGATTCCATAAGGAACCGGCAAGATTACCCAGAGCTTCGGGATTTTCTGCCAGCCATCCTGTAGCCTCTGCTGGCATAAGTTGTCCGGCTGCAAGCGCTGCAAAAGCTGAAGAGTTGTCAGCTTCACTGAAGCGAAATCGATAAGGCGAGTCCGGAACGGTTATTCCCGGAAGCCAGCGTTTACCGTCAAGCAACTCACCCTCCAGAGACGCCAGGAGCGGCAAATGCCAGAACAGTGCAGACCAGAAAATGACCGCATTCCACATCACGTTTTGCTCTGCCTGCTCTTCTGGCGCAGCGCCGGGTGGAAACATGTATCCTTTGGCCAGTCTGACCGCACAGGTTGTGAACTGCAGCGTAAGGTCCCCGAAGCCGTCTGACTGCGACCACTTTCCCTGCTGTGTTGCCGGCACATTCTGTACCCTGGCCAGTAAGCCATGCAGTGGCGTTATATAAAGCCGGTGATAAACATCCGCCGGAAGTGAGCTGTTTTCCCATATTTGTTGCAGGCAGGTTTTTCTTAACGGACTACGGCACAGCGTATCGACCGTACGCGGAGTGTGGTAGCCGGCAGGTGTGACAACGGATACATGATGTACTGGCTCCGGTTCACCTTTTGAAAACAGAAACCTCAGGGTCCTGATTCTGTCGCGCATGATTTTCTCCTGGTATAGGGCTGCCCAGTGTTGTGACACTCCCCGCGCTTCACCATAAAAAACCAGTTACTCACTCTCAGAAGTTTTTCCCGTTTCTTCATGCCTGTCGGCGCTCTCTCCATTTCCGGACGGTACGGTTTCGTGCGTCGTCTCGCGGTTTTTCCCGCCTTCATCGCTCAGCCAGCGCATCAGTTCGTTAAGCACAAGCGTTCTTCTGGCCCGGGTGACAGCCACGTATAGCAGGTTAGTCTCATCCTGCCGCTCATCCTGCGAAAGAAGCGGGTCGGTAATGTCAGTAAAATCCTCACTCAGCATTACCACCGGCCATTCCAGCCCTTTGCTGCGGTGTGCGGTTGAAACCGTGACCTGAGCGTCTTTCTCATGGGTTACCACCTGACGGCGCATGATGGCCAGCTTTTGCGGTAGTGGGAAAAAGTCATCGAGCAGACGAATGGCCTGGTTCATCTCCACGTCCTGTGTGGCTTTTGCTATTGAGCAGTATTCATCAAAATCCCGATAGTCCCGGCTGAGGCGCGGGGACTGCATCTTTTCAGGCATATCGGCGGAGAACCAGTACAGGTCTTCCAGCTCCTCTGTTTTGTAGCCTTCAATCCCCCCGACCCAGAAGACATTTTTCTCCATAAGGCTTGCCGTCAGGGCACTGCCGATCACGCCGGATACCGTCCGGCTCAGTACAGCAATATGCTCAGCCCCTGCCGGAAGGCTGCTGACGACAGCATCCTGGCCCCCGTTACCTGTCACGCGCTTTTCCTCTCCGGCACGTTCAAGCAGGATGTTGGCCACACGCGCGACCTCAGGGCCAAACCGAAAACTCGCTGTCAGCCATAACCGGTCTGCCTGCGCCAGCTGCGGGGCACTCAGTGCATTATCCGCCCCGCGAAACCGGTATATCTGCTGGTAACGGTCGCCGACCAGAATGACCCGGCAGGGCTGATTCAGTACAAATGCACTGGTCACCGGATTGGCGTCCTGTGCCTCGTCGAAGAGGATGGTGTCCCAGCGTTTTGACAGGTCAGGATGAGAGAGCTGGAACAGTTTAAGGTAGGTGTCGTGCGTGACGGGAAAGACTGAATCAGTACGGCTCATTTCATACCAGAGGATTTGGATTGCCCCCAGAATTTTACCTGCATCGAGACCGTGGCGATCATCCTCAGACGGCAGATGTATCAGCCCCGGCTCGGGGTCAGCACTGCAGAGGAACATGTTCAGCCCGCTGAGCGCCAGCCGCGCCAGCGGCCAGTGGCGGGTATTGAGCTTTCTGGCCACATCCGTAATGCGCAGACTGGCTGTCAGCCGGTCACGGAAATGCCTGCCGAAACGGGCCCATGCAAGCTGATGCGACGTTTTACACTCTACGTTATAGGGGAATTTGCGTTCAGCCTCATCCCGCACAGCGCGATTATAGGCGAGGTAAAGCATCTTACTTTCCGGGTTGGCTTCAGCGTAGTTCACTAACGTAGAGGTTTTTCCTGTGCCTGCAAACGCATTTACCACAAGATGATTACCCTTCCATTCGATGATGGCGTTTTGTTCGGCTGTTGTTTTCCAGGTCACGGTGTTCTCCCGCAGCAGCTGATGTGAAAAAAACAGCCTGACAGCGGGAAGCGTTCACTACGATAAAAAACCAGATACCCTGCTTCAGAAATAAAAAACGCTCCCGGCCGGGAGCGTGTAGATGTGATTATGCCGCCTGAAAGTGCCGTGAACTCAGACGAACAGGCCAGCCGCCGAGATAATGCCCGGGTGTGTAAAGTATCCGGCGTCGTTCATTCACCAGGGTATTGCCTACCACCACTTCGCCGGCAATCCCGCACAGGGACAGCTGTATGTATGCCATTCCGGCCGCAAGCGGATCGATATCTGTCGCGGAGACCCACAGATACCGGTGCGGTGGCCACCCCGCTTTTCGCAGAACATCGGCAAATGCCAGTACCATGCAGCCGGCACCGCACGCAGGTTCACTCAGGGTGATGAAGGGTTTGTCACGGAACAGCGCTTCAGTGTCGCCCAGCTGCATGGCCGCCATCATTCTGGCCACGTCCCAGGGCGTGTTATGGGCCTTGAAATTTGTTAGGTTCAGGTTAAAACTTTTTCAAAGGAATCATTGCCAGAGGTAAGGAGAATCCCCACTTAACGAAAGCTAGGCGAAACCATGCAGCTGATTTGGGCTTCAGATGAGTTTTGTTTATCAGGTGTTTTTTATCCTGGGTTTCCTATCCTGCTCTACGACTCAATGGAAAGTTGTAGTGAAGCTAATATCTTTCTTCAGCATTATCTGACGAGAGGTAGCTGTAGTTCTTATCATACATGGCGTGCTGCCGGACAGGCACTTTACGACTATTTCAGCTTTCTTCAGGCGCATACTTTGCAATGGAATGCTGTATCATCGCAAGCCACCATCAGCCTGATCGATAGTTATCGGATCTGGAGTATTAACTTAGGGCTTTCATGCAACACTGTCAGTCTGCGACTGCATTTTATCTGTCAGTTCTATGAGTACGCAGCCCAACAAGGCTGGGTAACGAATCTGCCATGGATAATTGAATACAGGGCCGTAGCTCACCCGCCAACATTCCTGGCACATACCGACTCATCTGCAGGCAGAAGAGCAACCAGAAGTGTTATGCCCAGAAAATGGCGCCAGCTTCCAAAATTTTTATCCACCGAACAAATACATAATCTAATTTCCGCAGCTCACAATCCACATCATCGGATGCTGCTACTGATGGCACTTCATACAGGGTTACGCAGAGAAGAACTGGCTACATTTCCTGTCGCATATATAGCGAACTCAAACTCAACTAATAGTTTCCGCAATGTTCGAATCTCCCTCACTCCAGGCGATGGCTATGGCATACGAACGAAAGGAATGAAACCAAGAGATATTTATATCAGCAGCCAGTTCTATCGTAACGTTAGCGACTATATCCGTCTTCGCCGATATGAAAGAGCATCACTTTCACCATTTGAGCAACAGGCCTTATTTTTGAATAAAAATGGTTTACCTTATGCCGACAGAGGAAAACACATTGATCGGATCATCAGGGAACTCGGTCACAGGGTTGGTATAAAGGTTAATACTCACATGCTCAGACATACCTGGGCCACCCATATGCTGTCGGGACTGCAACAACAACGAGACAAAAATCGCATTGAGCCTGTCGTTTTTATTCAGCAACAGCTGGGCCATTCCTCTGTCAATACGACTATGCGTTATCTGCATTTGATTAATTCTCTTGCTGAAGATGCAATCCTCAAGTACAGCGACTCTCTCAATCAGGGGATGGGCTAACGCATGGGTAAACGCAAACTCTTCATTCAAACCACACTGGAAGCCGCAAACTTTTTTGCCCATGAAAAGGCATGTAATATCTCATCTCGCCCCTCAACGGGCCTGGTATGTTTTCCTGACAATCCAACAACAAACAGGAGCTTTGATTTCTCCCCCTGGTACGGAGTTGGAATAGACGACATTACAGGAGAGTGGCAAAGACAGATAGAACGATTTCTGGCTGGTATGGACAATCAGATATCCACAACCACTGTTGTTAACTACTGCTGCATCGCAGGACGTAATTTTTTAGATTTTATGGCCCTGAGTAGTCAGTCCTCTCAGAAGGAGATAACACTGCTTGATATTGATCGTAATACTATTAATAGTTTTTTGCATTTCCTTAATCAGAGGAATATATCTATACTGAGCCAGCGAGCTATTTATAGTGCTTGTCGTTCAGTATTAAAAGCTATCGGATTACGCGGAAAAATAAAAATTACGCTTAGAGGGAGGCCCGACCTACTGACTTTTCCGATAAACCCATTTCCAGGCAGTAACAGACGAGCCAGAGGAGAATCTCCATTACCACAACATCAGCGCCTTGCATTTTCAAATGCATTAAGAGAAGCCACAAAACCACTAATGTCACTACAGATCGCTCCAGGCCCTGATTTACTTAGTTACGTACTGTTGTCGATAGCTCTGCATACCGGACGCAATACAACACCTTTACTGGAACTGAGCTGCAATTGCCTCATCCCCCATCCAAGACAAGGGTTAATGTTTCTCCAGTTGAACAAACGTCGGGGGTATTTTGAAGACAAAGTGGTGATACGGGAGAACACCATATCAGATGAAGAAACATGGCCAGCTATAAATTTCTCTATGGCACAACTCATTCAAAAAGTAATTGAATTAACAGCGCCACTTCGTGAAAAAGCAACGTCCCACTTAAAAACACTTTTATGGCTGTATCGGGTTCCCGCAGGCCCTACAACTGGTCAACTGACAACGCTGACATCTTCCGTAATACTGCATCATACTAATAAACTTATTAAAGAGGCCAGACTTGTTGATGATAATGGTAATCAGCTTCGTCTAAATATTAGCAGACTTCGAAAAACGTTCATAAACAGAATATATGAGATACTGGACGGAGATCTCATCTCTACCGCTGCGGCTACCGGCAACAGCCCCCAGGTGACGGAAAAAAATTATCTTCGTTCGACTGAACAGTCCAGACTTAACTGGAAAAAAATGGGGATAGTATTGACCTCAGAACTACTCAACACAAACCCTGATAACCTGGAGCAAACACCAACTGGCCATTGCCGCAATCGCAAAAGTGGAGAATATGCACCAACCACTCCTGGAGCTCAGTGCTTTTCATTTCTGAATTGCCTTCGCTGCCGCCATTATGTAGTAACAACTGATGACCTTTATCGTGTGTTCAGTTTCTACTGGCGTGTGCTGTATGAACATAACCGGGTAAGTAGACGTTGCTGGAAACGATTCTACGCTTTTATCCCACGATTGATCGAGCGAAACGTAGTCACACCAGGTTTACAAAATCATATTTTCAGGCAAGCAGATATCGATCTGGCTCGTGAATCTGCGAGACATTCACCACATCCATTCTGGGCGTATAGCACTCCCATAACCTGGCTGGAAAAACAATGACCATCATATCGCAGAAAAATAGCTCACTCCGGCCTCAACTACCTGACGACACAGTAATATCGCGCATATTTATCAATGGGAAATGGGTTACATTAAGCATCTATATTAACGATGAATGGATCTTCAATGATGCACCAACCAATACCTGTAAATCGCGGCGGCATATACGTTTCACTGCAATCCCCGTATCTTTTCGACCAACCCTGAAATACATATCATGGCACTGGCTGTCTCATGGCCGCCCGGGTAAAATAAAACCACGTCCTGGAACAATAACAGCGTTTATATCGGAAATTACTGGATTTCTTAACTAGTTGACTTTCCAAAATATTCACACACTTAATGAAGTTACTGTTGAACATTGTCTGGCCTGGGCTCGATATCTACAGCAGTATAAACGCATTAACACTGATGAACCATTGAAACCAGCAACGCTGTCCCGCCGACTCGCAGCCGTTGAAACGTTATTTGAACTGGGACAATTTTGCCCGGACAAAATGATTCCGCATCCCTGGCCCGGAACATCATCCCACAGACTGGCAAGAATGAATGACCTCGCGATGCAAAAAACTCCATTGATGCCAGATTCTGTATTCACCACCTTATTCCAGCATGCCTGGCATCGGTTGACCCAGGCAAGTGAACTACTTCAGCATCGTGATGCCCTGCAACAGATCAGCAAAAATGTTGCACATAAAAGCCCGTCAACTCGTTCACTTGCCCGAAGTAACTGCCTGATAACAAGAGGATGGAAATCAGGACCAAAGGCCCTGTATGAAGCTCTGACTTATCTCAGTACAGCCTGTTACATTATCATCGCAAGCCTCTCGGGATGCAGGAATCACGAACTGGCATGGTTAAAAACAGGTGCGTGCTATAAGGTCAGACATGAAAACGGTGAGATACTTTGGTGGATGCGCTCCCGGTCAACAAAGACAGGGGAAGGACAGACGGAGTGGATGATCCCACCTGCAGCAGTAAAAGCAATCAGAGTGGCGGAAAAATTAGCACTTCCCCTTCATAAAGAGTTAGAAACTGAAATACAACGGAAAAAACTCATCAACCCGGATGATCCAGAGATTCAGGAGGCTGAACGCCACCTGAAAGCACTCTTTCCGGGGAAGCATCCTCATACGGGGGTAGTACGGACATTAAATGGCGGCCAGTGGAATCTACGTCTGCGTTCTTTCTGCAAATATCATGGTATTACATGGGCTATCAGTACACACCAGTTTCGGCGAAAATTCGCCAACTATGCGGCGCAAAGTCAGTTTGGTGACCTTCGTTATCTTCGCGAACATTTTAAGCACTGGTCTGTTGATATGACACTGCGATATGCAGTGAATGCTTCTCAGGAAATGACATTGCTTAGTGAGATAGAAGAGGATGTAGCAATAATAAAAACAACCCTGATTGGCAAGTGGCTCCAGTCTGAAACGCCACTCGCAGGAGGCTATGGTGAGAGTCTGAAGCACTGGAGAAAAACCGATGCCTCCCACATTTTTCACAGTCATGAACATATGTTGCGATCAATTGCAGAAAGCATTGCAATACGAAGCAATGGTCATGCCTGGTGCACAGCAGATAACAGAAAATGTTCGGGTAATTTTTCGCAAAATATGTTGCGCTGTAGCGAATGTCAAAACGCTGTGATTGACTCTGCACATCTTTCCGCATACCAGAAACTATATGAAGACCTGAAAATATTACAGCGTAGTATTAAAAACCAGTCATCTCAGAAGCGAATATTCGCTGATATAACTCATTGTAAGAGAGTGATGCTATCCTTTGGTATTAATCTCAACGATGGAGACACCGATGAGCCACAAACATGAGCCAGCACATATTCGCCGTGAGAAATTCAGGAATATAATCAGGAAGCTTATGGTTTTAAAGAAACCTGTAAATATTTCTCGCGTAGCTCGGGAAGCGGGCGTTAGCACTTCATTGATTCACAACTACTATCCAGATATCGCAGATGAAATCAGGAGGATAGCAGATAATACCCCCCGAAATCCTAGGGAAATAGAACATCAAAAATTAAAGGATGCAAATGCCAAAAACAAAGTTTTACAGGATGAGATCCAACAACTTCGGCTTCGAATAACAAAACTGGCAACCATCAATGAAATGCTGAATTACAATCTAAAAAACAAACCTTCTCGAAATAAATAAAAAAAGCAAAGCAGTACTCAGTTAGCCAACCATTTTCCATAAGCATCAATGTCAATCATTGGCACAGTGCCACTAAATTGAAGCTGTGCAATAAGCCTGAAAAGAAAAGCAGTAGCTGGCTTATTTCCTGGTTCAAAATTGAAATTCCCATCAATGTTATTGAAGTAAAAATGCCCATGTGATGCAACACAGCCCATATCGAGTCGACCATCTGATAAATCCCCATTAAGAGCTTTGTCGAACGACGCTCCCAATGCAGGGCTCCAGTCACTTTCAAAAGTAAGTAACCCACCCAAAATTGGAATGAGTGGTTTGGCTGGATATGTCCCGCCAGCATGCGGAATTGGAAGACTGGTACGATGAAGTCTGCGGACACTTGCAACTTTTCGCTGGGCATAAGCAACAAGCTCTGCTGACGCTGATTGCTTCGCTTCAAAAACCGCATAGACACTTTCTGCTGGAACAATTATTTGATCATTAAATTTAAATATAAACGGTGAGTATTGCCTGTCAAAAACGACCACATCAATCTGATCACTAAAATTACCCAAACTATCAACTACAAAAGCATTAGCTGCCTGGTAGCGTTTGGGAAGATATGTATCGAGCATTTCAATCCATACTCCTTCACTAGCATCCCCTTTAGCCCCTGGATGATGGAAAGCTTTACGTGCAGTTCCCAGTCGAAGTTGAATGTCTTCATGTAACGAAGCAAATAGTTGAGAAAGTGACCAATCTGACATAATAAATTCCTTTACTCAGTAATACTCATACGTTTCTTAAGCATGCATAGCCCATAATACTATTTATGGGAATTTATCTTTACTATATTATTAGCGGTCAATAAATGCAGGTGTTGGTGCCATTTTATTGACTACCTGCAGTGCTGAATGAACTGACACTGCGCTATATGGATAGGCAGCAAGAATTATTGATGGAATTAGCCGCTGGGTAATATCTGAGAAAGAAAATCCCGGTGAATTCGTGTCCCTTGGACCGGTTAACCTGACTAATTCTTCTATCGCCGTAGAATTTAATCCCAACCCCGCAAGTTTTGAATGCAACAAATAGTGTCGTTGTTCATCATTTGGCCGGGAAAAAGTTAAAACCTCAGCAGCACGACGCTGGACGGCCGGATCGAGAGACTTCAACCGGTTAGTACACATAAGAACTGCCGCTGGTAGTTTCTGATTGGCGATCCGGTCTATTCCACGAATAAAAGCGTTTACACCAGCACGATCCTCATGGTGCATCTGAGCATTTTCCCGGGATTGAGCCAATGCATCAGCTTCATCAATCAACAGCAAAACCGCACCACGAGCTTTTCCATTTGTGTTTTTTAATTTATCTGCGGCCTCAATGGTGTAATCAAATGCAGCTGAAACCAGCTGAGTCATTTCGCCAACTCTACCCTGCCCCCGGGTAGCAAGGCTCAAAGGATACAACATAATATCAATATCTTCTTGTCGGGCAACAGCATCACCAATGGTTTCCGCCAGCTCTGTTTTACCTGAGCCCACATCCCCAGCCAATACAATTAAAGGTGGCCGTCTGAGTACTGTATCAACAGCCGCGCGAGCATCTGGATGATATTTTTTGGCCCATTCCTGAATCCCATAAGGGTTTACAAGCAAACCTAATATTTTGGATAATCGCTCTTTGTGCTCATCAAGGCCAACTAAACGAGCCAAGCGCTCCTGAGGCTCAAAGTCAGGGAAGTTAATACGCCGCTCAAACAATTCATCAAGTGATGGTTTTACGTTCATACATAATTCCTTACGCTAGTGCGAGTGAGGGAGCGACCACCGGCCGAATAAGTTTTATCATTTTCGAGGTAACCATTAATCCCTGGAGACTGGGCACCAACCCGTTTGAATGGTAGATCTTTCAAAGCAGTATCTTTTTCCGGTTGAGTAGCATTCAGATATTTCGAGCTATAAGTCATAAAACTGTAGAAGGATGCACCCGATACATCTTTTCCTGGGCGGATTTTTCCAGGGTCGTCATCTGTTCCTGAACCAAGCAAGTCGCCTGCGGTATATCGAAGGGTCGGCTCGATCCAGTTATTATTTTTCTGAAAACCATAAGAGACCTCCCCCAAATATCCAGCCTTAAGAAACACAACCAATTCTTCTTCGTATGCTTCAATGTCAGCATCACTGGGGTAACCATAAAAACGCTGCATCCGCCGCAAGTCAGTTGCAACTTTAGCAGCCATGTGACGAGCGTGGGTTACGCTGAAAGTTTGTGTCTCTGCTACCGTATAACTATAAGAAGACATAATGATTTCACCCCTGGAATGAAGAACCGAAAACTTTCTGCCAATAGGTTACGGTTAACTGCTTGGTTGGTGCATAGAATGCAGCATCAATAGCGTCACCGGCATCCATTGCGGCGTCAATGATGGCGTCCACATTAGACTGCGTATATAAACGAGCAACGTTATTTACAGGATTAACGGGATCAATAATCTGCACTAAGTCTGACAACTTGCCTATTTTTGACGCAGGATAATTATCCTCGAAGACAATGCGTTCACGTAATTCAGTGCTCACCAGATAGGTAAAAAATGCCTGTAAAGCTTCCGGATAATTCGAGAAATCCACACCATTATCCAGTAATTTTGCAAGAATCAATTCAATCATGAATGATTTAAAGCGAAAATTCGGTCGCTCTTGCTTCATCAAACGAGCCCAATATTTCGCTAAACGGACAACCTGAGCAAAATGCTTCGGGGCAGCACGCTTGCGGGCTTTAATGAAATCAAGGTGCAGAGGAATACTGGTTTCAAGGAACGAGCCATCTTCCTGACTTATCAAATGACCTCGCCAGTCAGGTAACCCCGAATACAATACAGGGACAATATCGACATCTAAGCCAGAGCCTCGGAAGGAAACCGTTACAGAGTATGTCTGGGGTTTAACCTGATCAGGACTAAAGTTAGGAAATGCTTTACGCAATCTATCAGCAAGATAGTCAAGTAACTCACGTAAATCCTGTGGTGCATCAGAGCCGCTGATATACACAGCCACATCAATATCGTTTAACGAGCGAAGAGCAGTCCCTTTAGCCAGACTACCTGATGGAATCATTCGCTTTAATGAAAAGTCAGGATGATCGGAAAGATACCCTTCCAGTTTGTTCTGTAATCGCTTGGCCTGTTCCCTAAATTCATCAGCCTTTTCTTTTGGAAGATTTACCTTATCCTCGGCAAATCGCGCTATAGTTTTATGGTCGACATGTTCTGTTGACATCTCATCCTCACTAGAAGTCTTCACTCTATCCAAGCCGGACGACATGCCATGTTCATTTTCGTCGGCCACAAAGTTCGGTATAGCGAACTTTTTATAAGAATGAGTGCATTTTTCATACTTGTCAAACTTTTTGTTCGGAATAGTGGTACAATGATGAAAGAGATAAATGAGGAGATGTAACAATGGCAACCCGTCTTGGCGAAAAACTTCGCGATTTGCGTAAACAGCGTGGATTAACACTGGAAAAACTCGCTGACATGGCTGGACTGAGTAAAAGCTATCTATGGGAACTGGAAAATCGCGAGTCTCAACGTCCTTCGGCAGAAAAGCTCACAGCCCTGGCAGATGCACTGGGAGTTGGGACTAGTTTCTTTTTAGAAGATGATCTTCGAGAACCGGAAGAAAGACATCTTGATGATGCTTTCTTTCGAGGCTATAAAAACCTTGAACCTGAGGCTAAAGCACAGTTAAGAAAAATATTGGACACCTTTAAAAAGGACTTTTAGTTATGCCAGAAAAAGAGATATGGACGCCTCAAAAAGCAGCTATTCGGCTAACAAAAATTTGCGATACTTTCAGTGAGATTCACGGCACAGAACGATTTCCTGTTAACGTTGGTGAGTTGTCTCTAGGGGCCGCAGAGTTATTCCAATGGGCTGACCCTATAGTAAAAATAGAACCCGTTGACATCAAAGGATTTGATGGTGCATTAATTGCCAATGAAGCCCGCAGCCGTTGGATGCTACTTTATAATAACGGCTTAACGTCCCCGGGGAGAATTCGATTCACTCAGGCACATGAACTGGGACATTACATACTTCATCGTCTAAATCGTGATGAGTTCAGATGTAGCAGTGATGATATGCTATCCTGGGAAGATAAAAATATTGAATCAGAAGCAGATTTATTTGCGTCTTACTTACTGATGCCATTCAATGATTTCCGGAAACAGTTGACGCCAGACATTGATATTGAAGTATTACGTCAGTATGCGATCCGTTATGGGGTATCGCTGACAGCAGCTACATTGAAATGGCTTGAATGTACTGAAGAAAATGCCGTATTCATTTTATCTCGTGACGGGTACATGAAATGGGCCTTTTCCAGCCCCGCGGCTCGCCGTAACGGAGCCTTCTTTCGCACACAACGTAATGTTGTATGTATTCCAGAAGGCTCACTTGCTGCAAACCAGAACATTTCGATGGAAAGAGCAGGAATGAAGATCCCTGCATCAATTTGGTTCCCTCATGCAGATAAAGACGCTTCAGTTCGTGAAATGAAAATACAATCAGAGCAATATGAATATGTCATCACCCTTCTAATCCTTTCCCGAAAAACAACTGTATGGCCTCCCTTTCATGGGGAAGATGCGTAAAGATCTTTTTCATATAAAGTGGCATGCACGTTTAGCAAGAAAAATAATTAGTTGAAATAGTAAGCATAACTCATTGATATTACTAAATTTAAAAAGACATAACAGTTAATATGGGCCCATAAGGTGTGAAAAACTGCCCCCTGTATTTATCACCCAGCTCCAGCTGCATGAAGACGCGGCCCAGGAAGTCCCCGGACGCGTCACCCAGCCCGTTAACAACGTGGGCCAGCAGCTGCGCCATGCGCGTGACGTCCTCCTTTTCGTATCCACCGACTATACGCAAATACTTCTGCTCCCGGGCTTCACTGAAGCAAAGCCGGTTTTCCAGCGCGATGACGCTGCAGCTGATGAAGTCTTCGAACACTTTAAACCGGTGATGATACCGGGCCGTCTGACTGAACAACTTAACAAAGGCTTTTTCGTGGTTAATCATGCCAGGCATGCGTCTTCTCCATAAAAAAGGGAACACGCACCCTGACCAGGGGACGTGTCCCCTGAGGGTAGAAAGCCACGGCATTGCCGTGGCCGGGTTAACGGAGGAGCAGGATTTTACCCCCGGACCTCACGATATGATGCAGGTTCCTGAGCAGGTAACGCTGGCTCATCGCTGACGAGATAAAGCACCTGACCGGGCTGAGACGCGCCGGCCGCACCTTTATGTCCGTCGACATGTTCGCCGCCGTCATAGCAGTCGTAACCGCTGAGCCCGCTCACGGGCTCGCTGTAGCTGTGACGCACCTCGCAGTCAAACACCGCTGAGATTTCCCCGACAACCTCACCTGACGGCGGGAGCCAGGGCGTATCCATCTGCAGCGTAAGACTGTTTGGCGTATGGCGCTGCCAGGTGACATTGTGCCCGGCCGGCCACTCCATGCCGTACTGCCGGCAGTAGAGGCTGGTTGTGGTCGACACACCGGACATCAGCCCCCCGGCGCCGTTCAGCTCTGCTGTCAGCCGCGTAGGTATGACGGCCAGCATATCGCAGGGCTGGGAGCGTTCAGGATACTGGCTGAGCCGCTCCCAGGCAGTTGCGGCATCAGACTCATCGCCGGCGCTGACCAGACCAAACCAGTCGGTATACTTTCTGGCAATCAGCTCCGCCATAATCTCACGTGCCGGGCCGGGAATATTCTCCCATTTCAGCGCGCCCAGACCTGACTGGTGATAAAGCCGGTCAATGGCCCGGATGGTTTCCGTATCGAGGACGGCATCCTTCAGCAACAATGCCAGCCAGCTTTCAAACGCCTGATTGGCCGCAGTGGAAAGCCCTGTGCCTGCACGGACCAACCCCTGACAGGGCGGATACGACGTGGTGCGCACCGGCTTGAGCATCCCCGCCGCGCCGGCCAGAAACAGCTGTATGCTCTGCTGCACTGCGTGGCGGTGACGCGGTACGTCAGTTCCGTTTATCCACTGCAGCATGACATCGATGCAGACGGATTTACCGGTGATTTCCAGGCGGTTATGACACCATTCGGACATAGTGAATACTCCTCTTTCATAAAAAAAAGAGGACACAGCCCCGTGAGGAGCGGTGTCCTCACGGGACGGCGACAATTACGGAATAACCGTCACCGGATAAGTTAATTACGCCGCCACAGCCTGACTTAAAGGCAGTGCCAGCAGATATTCCGACGCTTCCCGGGCATGCCGGCAGGCGCGGAATAGGGCCTTTTTGTCAGATTTCAGCACCTTCAGCCAGTGGTCCACATAGCTGTCGTGCTGAACCTCACCGAACACGCCGAGCTGAGCACACAAAAACGCGCTGCCCATTTCGGCGATGAGCTCCTCAAAGGCATACACGGGGTCCCCGAACTTGCGGGATGAGGAGGTTATCCCCTCCCGGTTAAGTCGCTTCGCATGACCGGTGCTGTGTACCAGCTCATGCAACAGCGTGGACCAGCAGTCCGCCTCCGTAAAAAACTGCTCAGCCACCGGCATCACAATTTCATCCGTCAGCGGGCGGTAATAAGCCCGGTTCTGAGGCAGCATCCGGTGTTTAACCCCTGTGGCGTTAAACATCCGGATCACCCTGTTCATCACATCCGGACAGAGTATGCCGTCCTCATCCACCGTCGGGGGTTGTTCAGGAGAAGCCGCAACCTCTGCCGGCAACCCCTCACACTGTTCAGCGTTGAACAGCTGCAGGGGTTTGAGCATCGGCACGGTTTCCATCAGCGGTTTACCGTCACTGTCATAAAGGCGGTTGCCTTCGCGATCCTCCGCCTGCTTCGTCCAGTCCTTATAAACCACCGCCAGGGTGGCTTTCTCTCCCTTACACACCTGCCCGCCAGCCTGCTGCGCCTGCCGGTAAGTCATCCAGCGGTTATTGCGGAAACCCTGCTCTTCCGCTGACATCCAGAGAAGCAGGACATTCACGCCGCTGTAGTGACGTCCGGTTGTGGCATTCAGGGGCAGACCGGCCAGACCGCTGCCGGCAGCCGCGCGCCACGGCTTACGCCAGGGCGCGACGCCGTTTTCCAGCGCGACAACAATGCGGTCGGTGATCTGGCGATAAAGGTCAGTCTGTTTTGCCGGACGGCGGGCCGCCTTGTGTGAAGTCGTTTTTTTCATGAGATATACCTTTAATCAGAGGCATACCCCTGCGCCGACGGGCGCAGAGATACGCCCGTCGACGGGAAATTCAGAAGTCAGTTACCATGCGGCATAAAACCACAGGTATTCATGTTCAAAGTCAAAATCACTGAGCAGGCTTTCCAGCCTGTCACGCAGGGTGAAAACGTACTGCAGCCGGCGCTGAAGAAGCGGATTATCCTCATTACCCTCTGTAAATGTCGCAATCGCACAGTCCAGCCTCTCTTTCAGTTGCTGAATATGCTCGCGTGACAGTTCCAGACAGGTCGCGTTTTCCACCTCACCGACATGCTTATCCACCCAGGTAATCAGTGAAAAATCGCGGCTCAGTTCACACACCGGATGATACGGTGCCGGTACTGCGACGATCTGCCGGTGCTGGCTGTAGAGAAAAATATCCAGTCCCATACGGGCCTCCTTCGGTTCAGAAAGAGGCAGGAACCTTTCCGGCAGGAAAAGTCCCTGCCGGGGTGAATTAACGTCCGGTTTTCTGGCGATACTGCGCCACTTTCACCCGGTCAGTCGCTGCGGTGAGCACCTGTATCTGTGTGTCGGTAATCAGGATCCTCAGGTCCGTCCTGCCGGACAGTACAGAGGTGGCGATCGCGTCGCTTATCGTCAGTGATTCAATGAAATCATCGCCGCCGGCAAGCAGGCGCGCCGTGTCGTACCAGTCCTCATTTTTCTGAGGGTGACACCCTGCGGCATACGCAGTACGCGGCACCGGATCGTTGCCCTGCCAGGCACCGGTGGCCGGCATCAGATAAACACCCTCATCCTTTGCCAGATGAAGCTGGCCTCCCCGCATGCGGGCGGTCAGCAGGACGTTCGTCAGGTCTTTATTGTCGAAAAAAAGCATGGGGCTCTCCTGTAAAAACGGGAGAGCCGCTCCGTCCGGAGTCATCTCTCCCGACGGGGTTAAAGTCATTACTGTTTAAAACGAGTCAGATGTTTCCGCGACCCGCTTCAGTTCGTACAGATGGAATTCCGCCAGCACGAATGCGTTCCAGTCCTCATTGCTCAGCACCCGCTCACCACCGGAGAGCAGCTGCAGCAGCAGGGAATCAAACGCGCCCTCGCCTACCGGTGTTTTCAGTACCGGCTGAGGCGCGCTCAGCGTCGGTTGCTCAGGCAGGCCGAGATGTTGTCCAATCCAGCGTAACGGTAACGCCCAGCTGCGACCCTCGTCTGAAGAATGTATCCGGAAGCTGTCCGGACACAGGTTATGCAGCAGGACCATCACAACACGCGCAAAGAAATCGCAGGGCTGATGCTGAAAATCCAGCTCCTGGATACTCAGCGTATTGTGGCTGCGCTCCCGCTCAATGGTCATGTTGACCGGCCAGAAACAGCCGCCTGAATCGCCACAGAACGCCATGACATCAGCAACCGGAAACAGGTCAGCCGCGCGGTTAAGCGACGGCAGATACATATTTCCCGGACGCAGACACACCGGCAATTGCCAGAAGGTTTCTGTTACGGCCAGAACGAAAGCATGCCAGTGACGCAACGGAACCGTGCTGACGTGCTCGATGGTGTAGACAACCGACATGGAAGCCGGGGAAGAAGACAGGTCTTTCATTGATAAATCCTCCGCGAAGAAAAAAAAAGGGGATTTATCCCCCGGACGGGAGTAAATCCCCGTCAGGGTGTGTTCTGTCTGCTGGTTACATCCGTTCGAGAGCCGCTATAGCCCGATCACACCGGGCATCCTGGATACCTTCATCCACGGCCTTCTCCCAGAAGGGCCGGTTAATTTCTTTTCCCAGCTCGTCCAACGTGAAGAGCAGATTTTTAGACGTATCAGGCAAAGGCGGAATATCGCCTTCCCCAAGTAAAAAGACAAACCAGCCATAAGCTGTGCCGGTCCCAATGATGGAATCTTCCAGAAACGTCAGTTCATTCGGTTCATCCCGGTCCGTATGTAGATCGAGACGCTGAAATGCCCTGATGCTCAGGAGTTCACTCTCAAGCAGGCAAAGCCAGCTGAGCGTGTCCAGTGGAGTTTTAAGCGTATAAACGTCTGTGTGCATGGGTATATCCTCAGGTAAATAACGGGATATTCCCTCCGACGGAGAGATATCCCCGTCAGGGTGCACAACATTTTACGGTCACGGCCTTCATCAGCCGATCAGTTCAGTGCATATGAATCAGATTGCTCCTGATACACATATTCAGGATTAAAGCGGAGGCGTTGCAGCACAGCTAACGACAGTGGATCGGTGAGATTTATGCCAGAAACGGCCACACCATCCAGTATGTCGCCGGCCTTAACCCGGGAAGAATATCCGTAATACTGACACCAGACACAGAGTTCGGGGTCAGCTGGATCACAATCACCGAGCGGTGCGACAAAAACCTGTTCGCCACAGGAGACGTTATCTCTGAGGATTTCGCCCCGGATGAAAACGCCACTTACGAGGCCATACTGAGCGGGACATACATCCCGTCGCGTCTCAGACATCGACAGAATACGGAAAGAGACATCGTGCAGTGCTTCAGTCATGAGAATGCCCTCCGGAAAGAAAACGGTAGCGCAGGTGTGCCAGATGCTGTGCCTGACGGCAGGCATAGAGGTATGCGTTTCGACGACCTGTAATTCCCTCAGGAAAGGAAACCGGCAGGCGGTGAAATACATACTCAGCGCGGTGGCAACCTGTACGAATGGTAAGAAAGACGTTAACGCCCTGATCTTTGACAGAGGTGATATGCGCACGGACGGCATAATTGCCCGAGCCGTTGACATACCAACTGCTGTTGCGATGCTGATAAATGAAAGATTTCAATCTCCGGACAACTGCGTCAGCAGACTGCTGAAGCTGAGTAAGGAGATGTTCAGGGAAAACCGCAGAAGAGATGACAGACATTGTGTTTCGCCATAAAAGAAGGAAACACCTGCCCGACCGGGAAGTGTTTCCCGTCGGGGAGTCAGAAAAAACAACATTCTGACTGTCTGGTTAGTACAGAAGGAACCTTTATCGTCGCGTCATAGTGCGCTTACATTGACGATATCTGCTCTCAAAGGTGTGCAGATTTAACAAAGTTTGCCCCCTTTCAGGTTGCAGGAGCTTTTTTTAGCCACCCGAAGGCGATTCTCACAGGCTATTGAATCATTGGTGGTTGCATAAGCAACGTATAGACCTGTTCATTTTCGGAGCAAATAGTGATTATGTCAAGCTGGGTATCAAATGGGTATGGCTGGCTGGTCTGTTGAGAACGCCCCAGATGCAGTTTTAAATCGACCGGAACTGATGAGACTGCTTTTAGTGGCCAAGATTAGTTTACGACTACAGTCGAAGATCTTCTCCACCTGAGCGGAGAAAATCAAGACATAAGGGATAGGGTGAGAGGAACAGACGACTCTCTACTACCATTAATGACTCAAAATCTGTTCCAGGAACTGCTGGGTACGCGGATGCTCCGGCTGATGAAGAAACGCGCTGGCGGTGCGGTTTCGACGATTTTCCCGTCAGCCATCAGAATCACCTTGTCCGCCACAACGCGGGCAAAGCCCATCTCGTGGGTTACCACAATCATAGTCATCCCGCCGTCAGCGAGAACCAACATCACATCCAGAACCTCTTTGATCATCTCCGGATCGAGTGCGGACGTTGGCTCATCGAACAGAAAAATTTCCAGCTCCATGCACAAGGCTCGGACAATCGCCACGCGCTGCTGCTGGCCACCAGAAAGCTGGAGCGGAAACTTATGCGCCTGATTCGCAATATGCACCTTCTCGAGATAATGCATCGCCAGCTCCGTCGCCTGCTTCTGACCCAGCTTACGCACAAGCGTCGGGCCGAGGGTTAGATTGTCCAGAACGCATAGTCTGAACCGTTAGCTATGTTTCTTCTAACAGATAGCCAGGCAGATTTGATTGCCTTCTGGCTACGCAAACTGTCAGTTCGAGTCTGAGCTAAATAACTGAACCTAATACCGCTACACTTTAACCAGCCCATGTCTCCCAGCGGGGAATGGGCTGACGGTATCCATAAAGTGACGAACCTATTTCAACTGTTGCCACATTGAACGGCACTGGTAGGTGATTTCGGGTTTTGTCTCATGAAGTGCCTACCACAACCGTTCGACATGATTGACTCACGGCGAGTAAACCGGCTGATAGATTACCCTGAACTTCGGGTCTGCTTACAGCAAGTGCAGTGTTTCACGACTTTTGTGGTTGATGTGGTTATCGACAATCAGCGTAATCGTTTTTGCCCGCCGGTATGTAGCCTTCAGATGCTTTACAGACTGATAAATAGGGTCGAACCTTTACTGTTTCCACCAACGTAGCTGACTTTTCCCGTACCGCTGTGCAGCGCATCGGCAAGATAGTACTTTTCATTCAAGCCCGGCGTGACAACGCGCTTTTGCTGCCCACATAGCTGCCAGTCTGCGCCAATTTTGGGATTGAGGTGAATATCCACTTCATCTTTCGTACAACACGGGGTTTTACACACTGCATTTCGTCAGTTCTTGATGGATAGCGACCATTTTTACTTCTTTACGCAGTGTCGGCACGGCTCTCCGCCATACCAGTCCGGCAGAAGGTAACCGTCGCCGGATGGTTGAAGCATGTAGCGGACAACCAGTGACATCACGGATTTTTATCGCCAGCAGTTCGGTACTCCAGCGGGAACGCTGATAACCGAAATCGCCGGGAGAATGCTTAACAAGCTCACACAGCAATGCGCAAATATGTTCGAACGGCCAGCGTCTCCTATGTCCTGACGGTAATGACTTCAGACCTTCAGCACCAGACAGCGTGAACAAGTTAAACCAGCGATCAATCGATGAACGGGCAGAGCAGAGCGTTCTGGAAACATGACTGACAGTGTCACCACGATGCTGCTTCAGCATGGCGGTGAGCCGCCGGGCGTGTTTTTTTCTCCTTTGTTTTATAGATAGTTTTCTGCATCAGGCATCGTTCGGTTCTGGCTGTTGGTGCTATGATCGGCATTGCTCAGTCCGGCTGGTGATTTGGGATATTCAGCGATTGGTCAGATCGCGTAAACCGGACTGAGTACCCCCGAAGTGATCTACTATTCTGAGCAATTATTTAGTACAGGTTAAGAAAAAGCCACAGCCCTGATTGTGCTGTGGCGTTACGTCCTGAAGTGAAGTGTAAATACGTCTATTCTGTTCCCTCACAAAAATAAACCTGTTTGATATACCCCCCCCCGGCAATCTCCATAGCCTAGGTCCATTGAAACTAATGCCTCCGCTTTTACGCGACTCATTCCATTCTTAACATGATGAGTCACCACATCATGTTAATATGCGTAATATAAGCTATGGGGGAGCATATTTCCCTGTCATTCCAGACTCACGGACAATATTTCTGTACCGTTTTATTGCTGTATGTAATGAAGGCTTATCAATCAATTTCCCACTGTGTGGTGCATAATGCTTTATTGCTGCATCTAAAATAGATAAAACCTTCTCACGATAAAAAATAGTTGTATCACGAGGGAGACTTACTTTCACGCTCAAAAACATATTACGATGCTCTACATTAATTAAAGCAGTCGCTATGTTTTTAATGACTTTGCGGACTGAACAGTTTCTTCCGTCCGCAAACCGACATAAACGGATTTACCACCCTAATTACGTTGAAGTGAATGCGTGTTAAAAACAGCATTGACACGGACTACTTGTTGGTCAGATGGAAGTTATACGTTGAAAACCACACTCCACGAGCATCAGTCGAAGTCATTATTTGGATCGCATTCCCGACATTACGAAAGTCAGCACATTGACACCTATCGCTAACCCCTTGGAAAGCACTTCAACACCTAACACAATTCCTGCTCTGTAACCTAGCCAGGTCAGCTTCGTTGGCCCGATATTGAAAATAACCAAAACCTTTCAGGTTCTGCGAGCCCCCTGATGCTTACCATGACCATGGTGCTTATACTGAACAAAAGGACGAAGGTTCGAATACCAGAGAGCGCAACTATTGCATGATAGTCAATTATTTTACAGCGATGCTTCCCTGGAGTTTGATTTATTCGACAAAGCCCAAAAATTACGGGGCATAACCTTAATCTAGTTATGCAGACAGTAAATGAATTGATAAGCAATGAAAAACATTATCATTGATATATTAACAATAATTTATTGGTAGGGCGACAATGGTTTACAACGTAACTTTAACAAATGGAAACGATATTTGTGATGAATGCCACATAAACACAACCAAGATTCTGACTTACCGCTCAGTTTTTTGTGATTTTGATCGCGTTTTTTAAACTTTTTTGTGAATATTCAAGGATAATTGTCAAGAAGTTGTTTAAATAAAATTGGCTACACAATATAGCCAAACACTTAAGACTTAAGATAGATTTCACAGGAGATAGCTATGGAACAAGACATGACCCTGAGAACACTTACTGAAGAAGAGATAATGCTTCTTGTGTCCGGTGGGTGCAAAGCGTGCTCAAATAGTGGTGGTGGCGGCGGTTTAGGCGCTATGGCCTCTGCGAAAGAGTTTGAAAAGTATTTGGCCACACATCAAGAGTACAATTAGATCATAGTATTTTAACGAACATCATGATTTAAATAAATCAGGCCACATGTAACATACTCGTGGCCTTTACATATCAAAATTAAATTTCATACATACTTTGGGGCTGCAACCCAAGGGCGGTAGCGTGAATAATAACCTGACTACTTAGACAGGACATTGTCGCTATGACAGTATTTAGAAAGGCTGTACTGGAAAGAAAAAAAATAATATTACCGGTGTGTTATTTGATGATACAGACACGAGGAAAATGAAAGGACTTTTACTTTTCATGCTAATAATGGTGGTGTCATTATTATTTATAAGTCAAAAAACGATTAAGGCGTATACTACAACCAAAATATACTCACCATCAAAAGAATTAAACAGCAATGAATCGTGTTTCAGCTTTGAGTATGAAAAAACAAAAGAAAGGAAATTTGGACCAGGAGAACTCGTTGGTCTATCCATAAATAAAAAAGATCATTTAACGGGGGTAGTGATACATATCAACGACGTTAACTTACTCTGTGTAAAATTAACTAAAGAAAAAAACAAAGAGATATCTCAGATAGGACCAGGAAGAACAATCTATTTATGGAAACATGAAAAAATCTGGTTTTTTTTATATAATAAGATTAAGGGAAGCACAGGTTTATGATTTTTTTTAAATTTAAAAAAAAAGAAAAAATAAAACTACATTTACAAGCTGAGTCAGCAGAATGCGGATTAGCCTGTATTGCTATGGTGTTAAGCTATTACGGATACCAGACAGATCTTCCATCTTTAAGGGAGAGATTTCCCATAACCTCACGCGGAGTAAATTTAAAGCAATTAATTACTATTTCTTCTAAATTAGATACTATAGCCAGACCAGTAAGGTTAGAGCTTGAAGGCTTAAATAAACTTCGTACACCATGTATTCTACACTGGAATTTAAATCACTTTGTGGTTCTAAAAAAGATCATTGGTAACAAAGCTGTGATATTAGATCCAGCTAGAGGAGAAATGAAGCTAACGCTGGAAAAGGTGTCTGGACATTTTACCGGTATCGCACTGGAACTCTATCCAAGTGACGGATTCAAGAAAGGGACTGTAAAAAGGAAGACAACACTCAAAGAATTACTCGGCAAAGAGCCCCGAATAAAAGGACCATTATTTAATATTTTGACTCTATCTTTTATAATACAGATATTAATTCTGCTATCACCATATTTTAGCCAAATACTAATTGATGATGTAATAGCATATCAGAATTATGGAATGCTAAATGCAATAACGCTTTTTTTTATAATTATACTGTTGTTCAATGTCAGCTTAAATTTATATCGCGGCCTAATGAGCATTCGCTTTAGCAATATAATTAGCGTCAACATTAGCACTAGAATTTTTCATCATCTAATGGCGCTGCCGATAAGTTTTTTTTATAAAAGAAATCTGGGAGACATTATATCAAGATTTGAATCATTAAAAATAATAAAAAACTTTATCACCAATGGTTTTGTAGAAGTTATTGTTGATGGCGTATTAACAATGGTAGTATTAGTTTTTATGTTTTCCTATAATATTCAGCTGAGTTGCATCGTGCTAACCATTGCAATCCTATATACTATTGTACGGGTTGTTCTTTACGGCATTTACTCTAAAATTAGTGAAGTAAATCTTAATGCTATCGCTATTGAAAACAGCCACTTTATTGAAAGTATCAGGACTATTCAAAGTATAAAGCTAGCAGGGAACGCAGGTTTAAGAGAGAGTCAATGGCTAAACAAATTAATTGAAAGCATTAATAGTGGAATGAAACTAGGCCAGATATCCCTCTATTCAGTTGGTGCTAATCAACTTATTTTTGGTTTAGAAGCAATTGTTATACTTTACATCGCAGCATTACAAATCATCAATGAAACTATTACTATCGGTATGATGTTTGCCTTCATTGCCTACAAAACGATGTTTACAAACAAATATAGAGAATTTATAGAAAAGATTATGGAGCTAAGGTTACTTTATCTACATCTTGAACGCGTATCAGACGTAACGCTGACGGAAAAAGAAAACTTGCTACCAGACAGTAGATATGGTTCTGTCGATCAAGCTGTAACTAAAATGAGTGTTGAATTAAAGGAAATTTGCTACGCATTTAGTACCATAGAAGCACCTATTTTTACAAATGTAAACCTTACCATTAAAGAAGGGGCGATTACCGCCATTATTGGACCATCAGGCTGTGGGAAGTCAACTCTGCTGAAGATAATGATGGGATTATTAATTGCTGATTCAGGTAAAGTGTTGGTAGGTGGAGTAGATATCCGTGCATATGGAATTGAAAAATACCGTGAAGAAATCTCAGCAGTACTACAATCTGATGAACTTTTCTCCGGTTCTATAGGAGATAATATCAGCGGATTTTCAGCGACGAAAGATTACAAACTTATTGAGCAGAGTGCAGCATTGGCATCAATTCATCATGATATTATGAAAATGCCAATGGGATATGACACTATCGTTGGTGATGTAGGCAGCCATCTTTCAGGTGGGCAGAAGCAGAGGGTTTTGCTCGCCAGGGCTTTATATAAGCAGCCGAAAATATTATTTCTCGATGAAGCTACTTGCCAGCTTGACTACGCTAACGAAGATATAGTGTTGAAGAGTTTGTTAGAGTTGAATATTACTATCGTTATCATATCGCATCGTAAAGAGACTACACAGATAGCAGATGAAGTTATAGATATGAATCGGCTACTCTCCACAAAATGATATAGGTAATATATGAAGCTTCCTTATCCCGTCGAAGTGAAAAGTCTTAAAAACTTTCCGGTTTTTTTTGGGTGTATTCCTGTCGATCTGCTTGATCAGGATAAAAGACCCCTTCTGGAAGGGCGTTCAATTTATCACAAACCCGACGCATCTAATTATTCAGTATGTCATTATCAAGGGAAAAGAAAAAAACATTCCTACCCTATGAACAAAGGGGCACTTAAGTTAGCCTGGCAACATACTGACGAGATTATCGACACTCTGAACTTATTAAATTTACAAGCACGAAATTTATTAAATATATCAAAAAGGGAGGTGACAAGAACAGATCGATTGTATGCTGTAGCACTCAGTGGTTTTAAAACGGCTAATTACCTCCTTGCTAACAGCGTGATAAATGACACAGAGTTTACCTGCCCCCCCTATCTATCAGCATTATCTAAAATTTGTCATGGTCTTTGCCATTTAATTTACAATTGTGACAAACGAATTATAAATCATTGTTTAGATAATAATAAAATAGATGAGCTTTACAACTATATTGACTGTCAAGAATTACTAATAGGGCATCAGACGCAAGAGGTTTGTGCTGGCCCAGCGGTAATGATAAAAAAGGTGTTAGCGATATTCATCAATGACACTCCAATTAAGAGAATTGAAAAAGTCAATCCTATGGTGAAAAATTATTATAGCTATGGAAGCATAACCTCACTTTTCGAAGTATTGTCATGTTATTATGAATTTTATAATGTATGTTACATTCATATGTTAGGTAAATTGCCATCAAAAAAGAATACTATTCCTTATAGCCATCATCTATATAATGCATCAATTAGTTGTACAGTAAAGGACATCCAAGTTTTAGGTAGGTTAGAGGACCTGGCGTGGTGTATCACAGGAAACGATTATTTAACAGAAACTATAAATAAAACACTGAATAAAATCGAACACCGAATAGAGAAAAAAGACTTTACTGATAAAAGGGAAATTGATATTGATTGCCTTGATCTGTTTAATGATTTGAATTACGAAATATACAAATTACTCAAAATGAGAAATACTCCCAAGATGAATCTCCAGCACTTATGTTTTTTCTTCAATGCTGATTCCATTTAGATACTCTTGAAAAAACGGCAATAATTATTAAAACCAGTAACCATTTTTGAGATCAAATATTATACGAAAAAAATAGCAACTGCACATCAATATTATTAAAAGGAACACTATGAAAAATGATTTTTTCCTAGCACCTTATATCGACAAATATAAACATAATGCCAACTGCATTCTGCTTGTGGGATCTCGTGCCGAAGGATTTTCTACAAGAACTTCCGATATAGATCTCATTATCATTACAGAACATCCTGAAGAGTATGGTGTAAAAAGCAATCGCTATGTTATAAGCTCAGAAAACGGCATAAAAATTGAAATGCTAATAATAACAAAAAGTGACATAAAAGAATTAATAAAAGTAGCATTTATGAAAGAAGATTTTTATTCTTTGCAAAAAATATTATTTGGGAAAATAATTTTTGGATACTGGGATGTAGATAGGCAGATCCTGCAAAAGGAGTTCAGGACTCGATATTATATAAAGAACACTGACCAAGCATTAAAAATGTACGCTGCCTTGGAAGGTATTAAGTGTGATTGTCACTTACAGCAATATGCCTTTTCGTTGAAAAAATACATGGAAAAAATAGCCGAGATTTATCTTTTTAAATTAGGTGATAACTATATCAAACCTAGGTGGTTAATATCGAGATTAATTCGTACCGAAGGTGAACATAGTGTACTGCTAAATACATACTTTACTACCATTAATCTCAGCATTACAAACACAAAAGACATAGATGAACTGGAACGTCAGGTTATGACTACCACGGGTTTGATGTTATATTCGGCAATATATGAACAGAAAAGAATTATTGATACTAAGGAGCTTCGCGGGGATGTTAGTTTTTTTGCTATGGAACGTGAAGGCCAGATTGTACTATTTTTAGGCAAGGAGGCTTTTTTGATCTCAAAGGAAAAGGCAAAACAGCTTATTGAAAATATGATATTCAAAATAACATAAATCAAACGGGAATTTAAAACTCTCAATCTTAAAAATAAATTGGTTTAAAAATAAATGAAGACAAACTATTATATAAAATTAATATTATTGCTCTTAGTCGGTTGGCTGCCAGTTTATGCTTCTGGAAAAAATATTATTCTCATGATCGGCGATGGCATGGGTTCTCCATATTTATCAGCATTACGATACTACCAAGCCGCCAATTCCCAAGGTAATTCTACAACCATATTTGATTCAATGGGCGTAGGCATGATCAGAACCAACCCGGTAGGAAAATTTAAAATTACCGACAGCGCTGCAGGAGGCACGGCCTTAGCCACCGGAGAAAAAACCGTAAATGGCCGAATTAGTATTTCTGCCGATATGCAACCACTAGAATCCATATTAAACATCGCAAAAAAAAGGGGGTTAAAAACAGGTGTTGTTGTAACATCATCAATTACCGATGCCACTCCCGCCAGTTTTATAACCACTAACGATAGTCGCAACAATCAGAATGAAATAGCCTATTCATATATTCAGCAGATAATGGATAACCAACCAGCTTTTGATGTACTTTTAGGCGGTGGAAAAGAGTATTTTGATAAAAACCCATTAATAAAAGTGAAACTAAAGAGGAATAAAAACCTTCACTATGTTACCGCCTTCACAGAGTTAAATATCAAAGACCGCCGACCAGAGATAGGTGTGTTCAGTGAAAAGGAACTTCCGTATGCCATCGACAACAGGAAACCAAGTTTGAGGGCAATGACAAATTATACCTTACAAAAACTAAAAAATGAAAATGGATTTTTCCTATTAATCGAATCGAGCCAAATTGACTGGTGTGGCCATATGAATGATATTATTTGCGCGGTCAACGAAATGAAGGACTTTTCGAAAACAGTTGAATTAGTTAAGCAGTTTGTTAATAATCATTCCGATTCTCTGCTAGTGATCACAGCGGATCACTCGACTGGAGGATTAACAATAGGTTCAGAACGCGGGAAATACTGGAACCCTAGCGTAATTGATAAAATTCATGCATCAGGGGAGAAAATAAGCAAAGCACTTATTTCGAGTAATGATATTACCTCAGAGTGGTTAAAATACAGTGATGTTCCACTTAACGAACAACAGTGGGAAGAAGTAAAAAGGTATAAACGGCAGAATGACCAACTTAATTTACGACGATACATTAACAATCTTATTAGTTTAACCACTAATACGGGATGGACGACAGAGAGCCATACAGGTGAGGATGTACCGGTGTTTGCCTATGGAGAACATGCTACCATGTTCCATGGTTTTTATGATAATACAGAAATAGGAATCAGGATAAAAAAAATCATAATGGCCGATAAGTTAAATTAGACATGAATAAAATGGAACTGACCATGAATATTATAAATCTTAGTGCTTTTGACAACTCTCATTATTACAAAGAGCCATGGGAATGGGGAATAATTCATGGCTTAGTATCTCACAACTGGATTAAAAAGATAGCAGATGAAGTAAAGTTATTAAATTTCCAGCAGGTAGCAAGTAACAGAAGCGATAAGAACTACAGTATGGGGTTAATCGCTCTACAACAACAGCAAGTTAAAAGCTATGCCCTGAATGAGCTGATACGTGAGCTCACTTCAGATAAATATCTAATCAAGCTGGAATTATTCACTAATAGCAAGCTTCGCGGCCGAGAGGTTGAAATGAATATCTGGCGTTATTCTATAACCGACCACCTTTCACCCCATGTAGATAAAGACTATAAGCATTTAACGCAGCTAATATATTTAAATGAAAGTTGGGAAGCCGGTTATGGAGGAAGTTTGAACATTCTTGGGAGTAGCAGTGAAGATGATATCTTCGAGGAAATACTACCCGTCTACAATTTATCGCCGTTAATTAAAAACTGTAAAAATGCATGGCATAGCGTTTCGCCCGTCAGTTTGTGTGCGCCTTCACGTTACTGCCTACAAATAATTTATAAGGATTAATTATGTCAAGCCGACAAATAACACTCGTTGACTATGATATCAACTGGCCTGCTAAGTTTGAGGCTGAGAAAAAACAGATTGTTAATAGCCTGAATGATTGTGTTATCGAATGCTTTCATATTGGCAGCACATCTGTACCCGGATTGGCTGCAAAACCGATTATTGATATACTATTGGTTGTATCATCTTTAGATTTACTCGACAGGTGCCAATTAGAACTGGAAAAGATAGGATACATAGCTAAAGGTGAAAATGGAATTTGTGGGCGGCGCTATTTTATCAAAGGGATACAGGTGCGAAGTTTTCATTTACACGCCTATGAATCAAATCATCCTGATATCGTACGGCATTTAGCATTTCGAGACTATCTCAAAAATAATCCAGACATAGCTAAAGAATACCAAAAAATAAAAAAACAAGCTATCATCATTGCTAATAATGAACCGGAGATTTACTCCGAATATAAAAATCCATTTATCAAAAAACATGAGTCTATTGCGTTGAGCCACGCTAAAAAGAGCAGGCAAGAAGATGATTAAATTTGATATTCCCACACTTCCTTTTATGGTAAAAAAAGAGTCAAAGAGAAATTTTATCAATCTGAAGAGCAATGAGAATCTAACAGGAGATCTGCTAAGAGCTGAAATGTCCTCCCTAGCATTTATACTTTCCTCTGAGGATATCTATAAGTATCCTGTCTATGATGAAATATATGCGAAGGCTTCACTTTATACCGGCACACAGAATATTCTTTTGACCAGCGGAGGACATGATGCAATAAGAATTGTTTTAAGCAGCTTAAGTAAGAATAATAAAGCATTGCTTACAGCTCCTAACTATAATGGCTATGAATTATATTTTTCTCTCTATAAAATACCCTACCTCATCCATATGCGCGGTCCTGAAGAGCCTCACAACCTGGATGAACTAGTATCAAGGGCTAAGCATAATAAATGCAATCTCATTGTTATTACCAATCCAGACCCTTACTCTGGCGACTTTTTTGATAATGAAACACTAGCCTCCTTCATCCAGTGTTGTGATGCTAAAGGGATCAGCGTCATCATTGATGAAGTTTATACCGGTTTAGGAAAGGAGCCGCATACCGCGCTTACTGATATCTATGACAATCTAATCCTGATAAACAGTTTCGCAAAATCTTTCGGTTTGCCTGGTCTTCGTGCTGGCTGGATCGTTGCTCAAGATAAATATCTTTTACGGCTAAGAAATCATTTTCCGGAAACAAATTTATCGGGACTAAGCATCAAAATCCTTTTACATTTATTAGATCGCCCTCTTGTTCTTCAGCATTACAGGGATAACTTGCGTCTATGCCGCAGAAACATGATAATTGGGATGAAAAAGGTCAACGATATTATTCCTTATGAAAATTCTGTTGCAAACTTTATTCTATTTAAATCTCTTAAGAATGTATCTGCGAACAGATTATGGGAAACACTAAAAGAAAAGGGCTTTTATGTGGCAAATTTAAACAGCATTGAAGGCTATGAAAACTATTTCAGAATTACAGTTTGTTCACGCCATGAGTATGAGGGCTTACTAAATGAACTATCCAGAATTTAGCGGTACAAAAATTCTCGTAATTGGTCGGCCTTGTAGCGGTAAAACAACATTGGCCGAAAAATTATCATCAGAATTAGGTATTCCTGCCTATGATATGGATGATCTTAACTGGAAAGATGGGTGGCAAAGAGTTGATATAAAGGAAATAAATAATCAACTCGGTTTTATCCTCGCTAAAAAATCGTGGATTATTTCTGGTGATTATTTGAACACTCTTCCTGTACGCTTGGCTCACGCTACAGATCTTATTATCCTAGATATAAGATGGTATAGAGCAGCATTTCGCTATTTCAAAAGAATATTTAAACGCGCATTTGGTAATGAGCGCCATGCTGGTTATGGAAAGTGGTATCAAGAGATCAACCTCTTTTTTTTTATAAAAAAGGTTCTATTCTATGATATTTATGCAAAGCGGTTTAATCGGAATATAAAAACCCTTTACCCAGACATTACCGTTCACAATTACTAATATATTCTCATTGATACGAGATATCATACATCGATAATATAAGAGGGAAGATGAACTATCAACTGAAAGTAATCCCAGAGGATTTTATAGTAAAAGAAAAACATCGTTTGTGCCTAGAGTATAAAGACAGCACAGAACAAAACATATACTTCTTACTCCAAAAGAAAAACTATGAGACATTTGAAGCAATTTCGATAATCGCAAATTATTTTAAAATAAATCAAGAGAACATAGGTTATGCCGGATTGAAAGATATTGATGGAGTAACGGAACAATATATATCTATCAATGCCGCATCGCTCAGTGATAAAATCAAATGCTGCCGAGGCACTTACTGTAATGTTATGGACTTTGAAAATAAATTCATCCGGTTATTCCATACAGGAAAAGTAGGTGCACGAATTAATGTCGCCAGCCTGGAGGGTAATTACTTTAATATAACGGCTCGTGGTATTGATGCCAACATTGGTAATAAAACAAACAATAACTCTTGTATTTCTTTTTCTTTTATTAACTATTACGATACCCAGCGTTTCGGCATTCCAGGGGGAGACAAAATAACACATTTTTTAGGTGCGGCGATTGAGCGAAAGGACTATACATCAGCCATTAAGTTGGTTAATAGAATAAATGATTCACAAGATATTGTTGAGCGCCCTCTGAGAAGCATTGATGACTTCTTTTCGCGTATTGACTTAAGAAAGATAGCGTTCTACCGCTCTGCATATTCCTCATATAAGTGGAACTCTCAGATAATAGAACGTCTTGAAAATTCCAAACAGATAAAAAATAGTATTAAAAGCGAAATTGAAGGAATGAAATTTGTTTTCCCTTGCTGCATAGATAATACTATAGAGGATATTTTAGAAAACTTACCATATAAGTATAAACGCCATGTGGTTGTTGATAAAGATATTATACCTATTGATACCAACAGACCAGCCATTATCAACACTAAAGTAATGCTCGGGAAAATGGAAAAAGATGAGTTCAATTATGGGAAATATAAATTCACCCTTTCATTTTTCTTACCACCGGGTTGTTACGCTACTATGCTCATTAAGCAGTTAATGATGAAATTACATTCTTGAAATAATGACGTTCAGCTTCCCTTCAATAATTAATGACGAGACTTTGCAAAATGAATGTGTTGATAATAATACCACCTTATATACCTTCTTATTTTAATGCAGGTCATCATTTACCTGTTTTCCAGACTTCAGCTTATTTGAGAAAAAACGTCCCTGACCTGACTGTCAAAACAGTAGATGCAGCAGCACTTAATGTTAACTGGAAGCATATTTGTGAACTACTGACAAATACTATTTTCGATGTTATCTTCGTAATGAATGATTTTGATGGAATCGATACATTCCCACGATTTGTCCACTATTGTAAAAAACTATCCCCTCAAAGTAAACTTGTCACTTTTGGCAGATTGAGCAAGCAGAATCCGCATATATTTGAACAATTTTATTTTGATGCAATACATTACTCTGGGGATTATGAAGCAGGGTTGCAAGATTATCTCCTTCAGATGATGGGAGGGAATATGGCCCACGGTTTTCTTAACCGCTCAACGGTAGGATACAAAAAGAACGGTGAGGGCAGAATTCTCAGTAGTGAGGAGTGGGTATTTCCAGATATAAAAGAAATCCCTTATTCTCATTATGACAAAATGTATCTTGATGATTTTAACAAGTTTTGCGGCATTCCTAATAGAAGAGAATTGGTTGTTCCTGTAGCTAGAGGATGTAGCATTGGTTGCAAGTATTGCGATGTACCGTTAATGCAAGGCAGAAATGAACGTCGTGTCACGGTATCCAGCGTAGTTAAATATATCAAAGATTCTTTTTTATACGGAAAATTCGAATATGTAACCTTTTATGCACCGACTTTCACTCTTGATAAAAAGTGGGTGATTGAACTTTGTGATACGTTAATTGCTCAAGATGCTTGTATTCCCTGGAAATGCGTTACAACATTATCCTTCCTGGACGACAAGCTGATAAAAAAAATGTCCCAAGCTAATTGTATAAGAATAAGCTTAGGAATAGAAACGATTGAAGCTACAGTTGCCGAAAATTGTTTACCAAAGGTCAAAACCATGGCATTGAAAAAGTTTGATGAAATATCAAGCCTTTGCCAACAAAGTCATATTGAACTTAACTGCTTTATCATGATGGGACTCCCCGGAGACAGCATTGAAGGGTTAAAACGTACAATACAATATGTTCACAAAAACAATGCTCGTTATAGACCAACAATATTCACACAATATCATCAGATTAACGATGATATGTCTGTTGACGATATTGCTTTATTTAATCGTCAACTATTTCCAACGCGCTCCATTCCGGACGACCAAGAGAAAGAATACTATAAGTTATTTCATGGCTATGAGTATAAAAAAATCACTTCTGTAGATAAGAAAATTCCTGTACGTGGCTGTAACAACATTTAATAAATATATTATATCAGGAGGTAATATCACGTGCGCACATTATTAGTTTCGCCAAGTCGGATAACAGAAGGTTCAATCGAGATCGCCGGATTTAAACATGCTACGACTGTAATTATGGCAGCCTCAGTCGCCCTAAAAAAAGATGTGGTTATCAACAATGCACCTGACATTTTGGATACTCATATCATTAGCGAGATTATTAACAATTTAGGTGGGTTTTCCAGCTATCAGGAGAGACTCCTGAAGATTAATTGTTCACAACTCAATAACTGGTATATCCCACGCAAGCTGGCAGAAAAAATCCATGGCGCTATCTATCTTATACCGGTGCTATTAGGACGATTTAAGCAAGTATCTTTCTCATCGTTTGGTGGTTGCGCTATTGGTGAGAATGGAGGTCGCCCTATACAGCATATGCTGGATGTACTATCGCATTTTGGTGCCCATTTTTCATTCAATGACGAGAAAATTGTTGGACGTATTAAGGAGTTTAGTCCTTGTACCATCGATATTATGAAATTTTCAGATTTTACAGACGACCTTACAGGCCCACTTGTGTCTGGGGCGACAAAAACGGCGATACTGGCGTCAATGTTTGTGACTCAAGGTGTTACCAATATTCTCAATCCTTATTTAAAACCTGATGTGACCGAACTGCTTGATTTTTTGAAATTAAATGGCTTTTATATTCATTATAACAAAAATAAGATTGTTATTTTCCCTCCCAACATTCCTGTTGATATGCACTCCGATCGCTGTGTAACAATGACTCTGCTTTCCGACTTGTCAGAAGTTATCACTTATCTCACTTTATCTGCTTTGTCCGGTAAAAAGATAGTTTTGCATTGCAAAAATTTAGATCGTGTTGTTAAGGGATTACAAGCCGAACTGAACTTGTTTGCACGTATTGGTATTTGTATTAATTATAATGCTAGTGATATCTATGCCGAAACACCTCATCCGTTAAAAGCGATTGATGTCGTCGTCAACAGTATGGGTATCTATAGTGACCATCAACCTTTCTTCGCATTACTTTTGTGCCATGCCGACGGTAAATCTTCAATGGAGGAAAGGGTTTGGAAAAATCGCTTCTCTTATGCCCATGAACTAAACAAAATAGGGACAGCTATTGCTGTTTGTGATCGAAGTATTACAATAAACCCAGCTCGGTTGCACTCTGTTTCGCAGTCGCTACACGCACATGATCTTCGGTCTGCTGCTGTTTTGCTTGTTGCCGCTATTGTCAGAAATGGAGAAACCACTATCACTGGAAGCGAACATCTTGAGCGTGGGTATACTCATTTAATTGCAAATTTATCCAGACTAGGTGCTCGTGTTCAATATCTTTTGTAAAACAATAGTTTGTATTTTTAGAGGATTTCAGGTCATGAACTTTTCAAACTTTACACAGGGAGGCCCTTGGCCCTGGTTTGTTTCAGATGACTTTTTTCTACCCGGTTTTATTAAAAGTCTATCCAATACGTTCCCCGATGACAAACTGGTACTTACTGAGCGTAATAATGGATCGGATAAAAGCTACCTGTGTAAGCAGGCTAAGATTTATTCACAGTTCGATGAGAGCATAATTGACACATCATCACTCGATGCATGTTGGCAGTATTTACTCGCCATGGTTAAAACTAATGAATACAAAAGTAAAGTTGAAAAGTTACTAGATATTGACGTGTCAGGAGCATGGATAGAAGTGATAATTAATCAATACTACGAAAATTGTTTTATGTCGATACATACCGATAGAAAGCCAAAATTGCTAACTCATCTTATTTACCTGACAGGTTCTCCAGGTTGTGGATTAGGTGGAGAATTTCTAATTCACAATAAAAGTGGAGAAATTATTGATGCGATAGAACCAATACCCGGCAAGAGTATAATTTTCAAACGGACCGAAAATTCTTATCATTCCGTCAACAAGATGCATAAAAAATACAAAAGAAACTCTATCCAGATCGTTTTCTGGGAACATCAACCACCAGCCACTCCCATAGGCAGGATTACGTATTTGAATAAATAAAACCTTATGGACTGAAAAGGATTGTTATATGACCGAACGCCTTTTATTTGAGTTTGCCGGAGAGAAATTCTCATTAATTTCCCGGGATGGTGTTAATTTAAATGAAGTTATCTTATATTTGACACCCGCCTTCAGAATAATAAATGTGGCAACCCCCGTTACCTGCACCATCAACCTCTACGTTAGAAAATTTGTTCAAACCTGGGTAGACGAAAATCGCCCTTGGCGTATGCCGCCTGTGTTGAACGTCGATCTAGATGGCAATGGTGGCGGCTTAAGAATAGTAAAGTATTCTGACGAAGAAAAAATCATTTACCGAGAACCTGAAAAGGATAGCGTAGGGGCTCTCATTGAAGTTAATCAGTGTAACAGAACTTGGAATATCACCATTTCTGAAGATGGCCACCTAAATGATAAAACCTTTTCCCGAATAATTAAGCAACTGGTAGGGTATTGTACTTACAAAAAGAAAGCTCAAGTTCTTCATGCTTCATGTGTAATAATTAAAGACACCAGTTATGTTTTTTTTGGACCAAGAGGTTCCGGAAAATCTAGTTTTCTCCTACGATGCTGTACCGATCTCAATGCTGATTTTAAATCTGACGACCTATTAATTTGTTGGTCAGAGGGAAATGATGTCCAGCTTTCAGGTTGGCCACGCCGGATGGGTATTTCATTAAGTTCCTTAGATAGCTCTGTGGTAGGTACTATAAAACCGTTCTCTCTTAGACGTAAACAACCCCTCGAGGATAACTGGCTCAATGATATTGGACAGCATTATCCACCGAATTCGCGGAAGAGGATCTTATTTGATGTCGATGAGTTTATGCAGACATTTAATACTAATTATAGCGATTTTACGGGAAGGATTGTTTTTCTAATGCTTAATTTTGTTAATGAGGAGAATATATTGAGACTAACCCATTTGAACGGAGTGGATGACCATAACATCTTCACCAACCCTAACCAAGAACGCCATTTTGTTGATTACCTTAATTTGGCACCTTCACCGCTTGTCCCCGGCGTTAAGCATACTTTTACCGAGTTGAGTTCTCATAACAACCTTTTTCAGCTAAGCTACGGTCCAAATATTTTTTCGGACTTTCGTAAAACATGGCAACTTATCGAGCAGGAAATAAAGCGTCATGCTGCATCATAATGGTCTTGTTGCTATTATTGTCGGTGCGCCTGGATGCGGTAAAACAACCCTTTCTCCTTTTATTTCAACTATTATCACTGCAGCCGAGGAAAACAACCTTAGTACAGAGCGTACTGTCAAAATTATTGATGACTTCTTAGCGGAATATATTTCTATTCATCCTGATGCTTCGTTATGCCTTCTTAATCGTATTTTACATCGTGCCGGGTTAGCACTTCCGCAACACATTCACCTTAACAAAGGTAAAGTCACTGAAACAGGCGATCTGCCCAATTATCATAACGGTCGGGGTGAGATTAATCGTTCTCTCACACCGCTCGCTAATGCTTACTGTTTTTCACGAGTTTTACTACAGCAAGCAAATGTCATTATCACCGGTACGGGAATATCCATGTACCGTTTTTTGCCTTTACTGAACCAACAACCGGAAAGAGCGGTAAAAGTAATTATACCTGCTAAGGATTTTAAGGGATACTTCTCAGGCGCATTAACAAATGCTGCTAAAGTCAGAACCGGACAGGGTGGGGTTAATCATAAAAGGCTAGTACCTATATCTGTGTTATCTCAGTTGTACACATTGCAAGATACTTTATTGGCTGAGGGGGGAACTTGGGCGCAAGTTTCCCAGCTTCATACCTTCTCTTCATTGGCCCATATGATTTTAAATCATTCGCAGTATTTGCCCAAGCAGGAGATCGCTTTGATTAAGTCTCATATGGATAGTTTCCTCGCATGCAACGCAGACTAGTCCTTTATTTATTTCATCAGAGGCTTTCATGTTAATTTCCTATTCGCATACTAAAGTTAACGCCCTAGAGTGGAACAACTTTATTTGCCAACATTCCAGTACACCTTATCCACAATCTACTTATAATGGCGAATATTCTATGGCCTGCTATGGCTACACTCCGACCTATGTTTCGATTGATATCCAAGGCGCTTGCCTAAGATGCCTAGTACTGATAAATGAAAATACGGGTACGGTTAAGTGGTCTTGCGGGCCAGTTATTTCTGGAGCTTACCAGCAAATCCCTCTGCTAGTTAAAAAATTTTTTGAGTGGCTTAGCTCTCTTAATCTAAGTATAAATAAAGCGAGTTTTACAGCAGATGACACATTTGAGACATTGTCACTTTGTAACCACCTATGTTATTACGCACAAGAACTGAGCTTAAAAATATCATTATCTACACTTATTAAAAAAGACTTAACTACCGATTTATGGCTTGATGCCGTTTATTATTCAGGAGGAAAAAAAAGGAAAATAAAGCATATTATTGATAGAGTAAAACGTGATAATGTCGATATCATTACTTGTTCAGAAAATATGGTTTACGCAAGGGATGAATTGTATCGAGTGCATTATCTTAATGCGATTCAACAAGGATATGAAAGAAATAAAATTTATGATCAGTCTGCTTTAAATGCGATAGAATCCATTATTTTACAGGATAACGCAGGCATCAGCAGGAGTTTTTTTACCGTTATAGATGGCGTGATATTGTCATGCCTGAATATTGTGATTCTTGGTTCTGAATGTTATCTAAGAAAACTTGCTATTAATCATCGCTCTAATTATAAAGATCCTGGCTCATCTTATTATGCAATGATGGCAGCAGCGGAGTGGGCAAAATCCCAGGGTTTAAGTACGTTTAACCTCTCTATCGCCCGACTTTCTGAGGAACCGAAAACAAGTCGGTTACGTCAGTATAAAAGTCGTTTTGGCAAAAAAATCGTTCCTCTTTATGAACTGAAAAGCGATAAATAAATGATCAATTGTAGACGAGTAAACTATGGTAACATCTCTTTTTTCAGAACATCTCTTTCATATTCATCAGGAGCACTTTTCCCTGCAACGTTAGATGTTTTAGTTGATTTCAGAGGACGAATGGCTCCTAAGGTTTTATTTCCTTTTGCCAAAAAGATTGTTCATATGCCAATGGATACCGTTGGAGAAGCTTACCGCCGCTCCCTTACGCCTACAGTTGATGAACTTATTGATTTTTATATAGAAATAGTTGATAAGCACAGAAATGAATTTTCACAATTATTCAGAATTGTTTACTCATTACCTATGGTTGGTTTCGGTTGTTATTTCGGTAAAGATCGTACAGGCATAGCAAGCTACCTTCTTGGTAAAAAACTCAATGCTACACTTGATGACATCATCCTTGATTATACCCAGTCAGAGTATGAGCTGATCAAAAATATCGATCTGTTTTCTGCTCACTGGCTTAAAAGAAATATGAGCAAAGAGAGCTATATAAAAAGGCTGGCATGCCCTAGTCAGGCTATTAAAACACTCGACCATTATCTTATTCAGCGATACGGGAGCATCGATTGCTATCTTGATGAGTAGTTTATTTCAACCAATTTGCGATGGTTACCATTGCAAATAAATTTTGGATACTCAATTTTGTTTCCCTGACTGTAATACACCTTGTCAATAAGGTCTACTACTTGAGCTAAAAATTACTGGAGGTATAGGAATGAAAACTTTCATCCTTTCCGTCATTATTCTTTTTTTAATTGCTATGTGTTGCACTCTTTTCGTGATACTTAAATCAAATAAAAATGAATCATACTTAATACATTCTGAGGTCACTAAGGATGCTGACAAACATGTCATGTGTCTCACACTAAAGGTAAGCAATACGATAACCCACCACCGTTGGCTTACGGAGAGACAGCCTTGCCGCTATGAAACGGTGGTCTGCTCCCCGTTTATTAACACACTTAACACACCGCGATGTTAGTAATGCCATATACCTTTGATACCGCAACAGCAAGGGTTTTATAAAAGGTCATAGGCAGGAGCAGATCACACATTATCCTGACAACACAGATATTACAATGGTAAGGTAGAAGTCCAATTCACTTTGCAAATACATTTAAACTGCTTCCCTTCACTATATAATGGATTTTCCTCATCACGGACTACTACGGAAGCTCCGCCAATCAACGTGTCATCGGAACCATGCACCTTAACATCCGTCGCTGATCTGTCTGGACTCAGACGTACTGAGGTCGCTGCCCTTCGTACTCTTTGTCCTTACTTACTCCAAGTTGCTAGTAGTCAGCAACGCGAGCATGATAGACGCTCCTGTCCCTGAATTTTGCATACATGCCAAAATAATATTTTCGTCTGGCAGTAGTTACGTATAACTGCAAGTTCCTCCTGCTCGGCCTGTCAGATCACGTAGGCCCTGGTAACATTTATGCGAATTAACGGGTTCATGTTCCTCAGCCTTTCAGTACTCAACCTTGAAGATCGTCTCGGCTTAGTTGTCTCACCTCAATCCCTGTTGTCAGCGGGTCACATTACCCTGCGGACAGCTGCAGGTCTCTTCCTTTCAGCTTCTCCACCATCAACCCCTGGTGGGATTGTTGGGTTTCTCGTCGTGAGTGACCTGTTCATTGTTACCGGGAATCAATGATCGGTTTGGGACGGAATATGCACAAGTCAAGGCGTGAATTACTATGGCCTAAAATCGTCATCAACAAGTTGTCATCACATCCGAGATTTTTAAATTATTAAAATCCTGTACACTGAATGCGATTAAAGCATTATTCCACATCACCTTTAAAATATACTTGCTTAATGTAACGCCCTCGGCTATCCCCATGCCCTAAATCCATCGATACCAGTGCCTCTGCTTCTACGCGACTCATTCCATTTTTGACATGATGAGTCACCGCATCGCGTGAATACGCGTATCGCAAACTATGCGGAGCATCTTTTCCTGTCATTCCAGCCTCACGAACAATATTCCTGTACCGTTCTATTGCTGTATGCAATGAAGGTTTATCAATCAATTTCCCATTGTGTTCATCACAATATTTTATTGCCGCATCTAAAATAGATAAAACCTTTTCGCGATTAAAAATGGTCGTATCGCGAGGACGCCCCCCTTTCGTGCCGAAAACAACCCGAACACATTCGTCCCCATTAATTAAAGCCTGCCTCCATGTTTTTAAAGACTTTGCTGACTGAACAGCTTCTTCCGTTCGCAAACCTACATAGCGAGACAACTGAACACCCAATGCTACCCCTGCATCTTTTTTTAAGACGTGATTTATGACAGCAGTTAATTTTTCATCCGAAATAGGGGCTTTTGTCCCATCACGGTTAGCACCTGAAATCCCGAGAGCCTGGTTGCTCAATTTCTCATGGTTGGGATCAGCAAGTTTATTTCGCCCCGCAGCTGACATGATTGAACGCACTGCTGCCATCTCGTTTTGCAATGTACGGAGCGACAGGTTTTCAGCCTGCCGGCTATGAATATATTTTTCGATATGGGTCGTCTTGATGTGTTTTACATCACGAATTTGAATATTCAACTTTGCCAGACGTTCAGAAAAACGGTCCGCAATTCTGGAACGGTCAGCAACGGTTTTAAAACTCCCTCGTCCCTGACGAGCAAGCGTGACAAGTTGTTTTCCTAGCTGTTTACCGAATCTGGACATTCCTATATCTCCACAGGGATACACGTCCCTCGGCTTGTAAATAAGCGGACGGATCTGTACCCCAGTAATTCATCCCCGACGACACGGTTGCTTTTGCGCTTCCTGCGTCTCAACTGGTATCTGTGCATCGGGGCGGCGAATTGTTGAGTTCTTGCGAGGCACCCCAGATCTCTGATCTGTTTGCTGCTTATGCAGAGCTGACTTACGTCAAGCTGCCTCCAACACTACTGTTCGTAGTGTCGCCATCGATACCGAGTCGATTTCCTCCTTACTGATAGTTGAACGTTCAGACGGCCTTCCGTCGTGCTTACGTTGATGTAAAAGTGAGTTTAATACCGTACTGACACGGACTACATGTTGGTCAGATGGTAGTAAAACGTTGAAAACCACGTCGTACGTGGGTTGAGACGTTATGCGCTGCGCGCGTCACTTGGTAGTGTCTTCGCCACTTCACAAGTGACGCCGCGCAGCTTCGTGCTCCTAATGCAACTCCGTAAGCGGCCAAATGTACCAAATGGCCTTATACGTCGGTGCAAAAGTCGTACGAAACTCAGGGCGTATCACTGCAAATGAGAAGACGTTGAACTGATGCCGTTCACAGAACGGAAGAGAATTGAAACTGGCAGATTTGCTACACAGTAAACCTTCATCGCCGCGTCATAGTGCGCTTTCATAGACGATATCTGCTTTCAAAGGTGAGCAGATTTGCCACATTTTTCATGTACTCCCTTTCAGGCTTAGAGAGTTTTATTGTGCAGTCACCCGAAGGCGCTCCTCACAGACTGCCGGAACATTGGTGGTCGCAGCTTAAGTGCGACTGTAGCCACCCGAAGGCGCTCATCACAGGCTACAAGAGCATTGGTGGTCGCCAGTGCGACAGTACAACTGTTTGATAGTACCAACAGGGAAATACGACGTCAAATGGATGTAGACATCGTTTTTTGGGTGAGTAATATGTAGTTTTCTCCGATGAAAGTGGTTGATATGGATATTTTAAAACAACGCCTTATGATTCTGATTTTCGGATTATCTAACTTTTTATTCTTTTATTTATTATTAACCTCTATCGATCTAAATATATTCTTAATGACCAGGCTTAATTTCTCAATATTACATTTGCAGATAATTAAGCCTCTGATGATGCTTTTAATTTTTTTATCCATAACTCACTTATTAAATAACACCTCACTTTACCAAGGATTAACCTGGGGGAAACCTAACAAGCAGTCATTTGTTTTTTTCTTGCTCATAATTATTGCTTACACTGCTTCATACTACCTTACGCCGAAAGAACCCTTCGTTACAGAATTTACTAAAGGTTTGTCACATGAAATGGCAGCTGTAAAAATCGCAGCCACAATTATTATTTTCCCTCTACTGGAGGAACTAGTTTTCAGAGGAATTATCCTGAGTTCTTTTTTAAACGCCCTTGGTGAAAAGGCGGGCTATATCATCGGTGGGCTGACAGTTTCTGTTTTGTTTGCAGTTATACACACACAGTATTCATTGCCCACCAAAATCCAAATGTTTTCACTTTCATTAATTTTCTGTGGAGCAAGATATCAAAGCAGAGGGCTTCTTTTACCAATTCTACTGCATGCTTTTTGTATCGCGCTTGGCCTATATATTGAGTTAAAATAAACCAACTAAAAAAGGTAGTTATCATTAACACATAATAATAACTACCTATTCCCGATAAAATATCACTCACCTATAGCCACGGAATGAATTTCCTTCATCAACTTCTGTACGCCAGATCCCGATAGCCTTTCTGCAGATGCCGATGAATATGTTATATAGAGTTTACTCCCACTCCCGTTTTTTTCAATTTCCACATCTAAATGATCGTTATCATTCCAGTCAGAGCCCATTTTATAATAGCTACCAGGTATTGCCTCCCAAACTGGATGTGCATTATCTTCAGCGGCCGCTTTCCATGCCCCGTCATTAGAGCTATTCCGTAAACTATCCAGCTCCTGACTTGACATAAACTTGTAATGTCTTTTTATTCTGGCAGCAGCAGTATCTACATCAACAGCTACAGTATAATTTTTGGACTTGGATTCTTTTTTTAATGACTGAGGTAAATGCATTGGTGTCGTAACATCAGTTGATGGGTTAGAATTTCCCCTCAAAGAGTTCATTATACCTGAAGCACCATCACTGATTTTATTATTTGTATCTGCTATTTCCTGCATACTACAGGCTGTGACAAGAGCAGGAATTATTAAAATGGCGGTAAGACTCCTCACGATCCGTATCCTCCAAACATATTTAATAAAAAAGCGGTCAATGAAAAGTACGCTTGACTTATTCACCATGTAACAGACTGTAAACCCTGCCGTATAGAGTTTGTAATGTCAATGGTGCGGTTTCGAGCAAATATAAAAAAGATGATTACCTTACTCTGACAATATCATCCAATCTGGTTGTAAAAGCGGGCGAAAGTCTTTCTCTTCGCATCTTCCAGCCTGTGGCATCACTTTTAATGCCCTGCCCTGCAAACCAGACTGAACCCTTACCAGAGCTGTTAATGCTGTCTATGAGTGTCATTAATTCATCGCTATTACGATGAGGCTGAAGGTCATCGAACAGGGTAAGTTGAGATACTGCGGCGCTGCGAAAATCGGTGAGAATTACACCTGCGCGTTGATAACGATGCCCCGGGATGAATATTGTTTCAAGAGCTCTTACAGCCGCCTTGATGATATCCCGGGAATCACGGGCCGGAACAGCAAGCTCCGTTACAGCCTGATTTTTATAGAACGATTCATTCTCTGCAAAGGGACTGGTACTGATGAATACCGCTACTCGTTTACAAAACTGGTGCTCTGCGCGTAACTTTTCTGCTGCACGTTCGGCATGAGCGCAGACGGCCTGATGGATGCTGACTTCATCTGTAGGTTTTTCTCCAAAGGAGCGGGAGCATATGATTTGCTCCTTTGGAGCTGTAAACTCTTCAAGGCCCAGGCAGGGCGTGCCGTTGAGTTCTCTTACTGTTCGTTCAACAACCACTGAAAATTGCTTACGAATAAATGAAGGAGACAGCTCAGACAGCTGGAGTGCATTGTTAATCCCCATCAACTGCAATTTTTTACCGAGCCGACGGCCAATACCCCAGACCTCTTCGACTGGCACCAAGGCCATTAACTTTCGCTGTCGCCCTATATTGCTCAGGTCAACTACTCCTCGCGTAGCTGGCTAGCGTTTACTTGCATATTGGGCCAGTTTAGCCAGAGTTTTCGTTGGGCCTATCCCCACCCCCACGGAGAGGTGTGTCCTGCGCCTGATCTGCTCACGTATCTGATGGCCAAAAACCTCAAGTGATAAAAGACTACTTACTCCCGTAAGATCGCAAAAGGCTTCATCAATACTGTATATTTCTACGCGGGGAGCTAACATCTGCAAAATAGTCATCACTCTGTCAGACATGTCAGCATAAAGGCTGTAATTACTGGAAAAGGCAACAACGCCTCTTCTTTCCGCCTCGCGGCCAATCTTGAACCAGGGGTCACCCATTTTTAGCCCAAGTGACTTCGCAGCTGCTGAACGGGCTATTATGCATCCATCATTATATCTGAATAGCGCTAACAGTTAGCAATATGTAACTACATGATTTTTAATAGTATTTAATCACTGGCTTTTTCTGTGTGTTAAGACCCAGAGGGCTACATAAGTTAGCAACTTTTAGAGCGAATCCGATGAGAAGCATCTTCAAAAGGAAATGATCAGTCACCGTCCGTAGTGTGCCAAGAGCGGACCTTACTAACATCTATCTGCATCAATCTGTGGGGAGCAGGTCAGTGTATATCTTCTTTCAGTTGATTCAGGTATTACTGAGATAAACGCCACAGGCAGGTACGACTGGCAACATACTCAAGATATTTCCGGGAATACAGAGCTGCTGCCAGGGTCGAAGGCGACAATGGCTTTGACCTTGTCGTTTTTCATCGCCGTATAAGTGAGCGATGGGAAACCCGGACATGCCTGTCAGTTGTTTAAACAGACAGGCTTAAGAGACTTATAGCTCCGACGGCCAGTTCTCCAGTACGCGCTGGCGTACCTCTTCCGGATACCCTTGCTCAAACGAGGCATGCAGATGGCGGGTGGACTGCAGCGTATCAAACACCACTTTCGCCCCAAGACCTGCCACGTACTCCTCCTCTTCATAGCACTGGGGCAGGCGGATCACGCGCTGATCGTCAAACACCACGCGGCGGCCAACTGGGTGGACGCGGGTTGAGAGGACCCACACCACTTCGCGCAGGTTGGTAGGATCAAAATCATCATCCACCACGTAGACCTTCGGAATAAACACCATCGCGTCGGTCTTAAACAGCACCTCGCCGATGCGCTGAGCCAGAGCTTCGCTGGTGACGCCCGGCAGCAGCTCGCGCCAGTTCTGCGGCACTACCACCAGCAGCCAGTGGACGGTCGAATCTTCCGGGATCCAGGCGGTGACAATCGGCAGCTCCGCTTCACGCAGATACGTCAGGGCATCGGCGGCCAGCCCCATCGCCCAGAGGGTATGCGACTCATCGGTCGGGCGGCCGGTGATCGACATCGGCCAGATCGGGTCGTCCCGGTGGGTAATGGTCTCGACGTGGAAGGTCGGCTGGGCAGAGGAACCCTCGCCAAGATAGCCGCCGTACTCGCCGTACGGGCCTTCCTGGCAGTCTCGATTGATGGAGACGTGGCCCTCAATCACGATCTCTGCCGTGGCAGGAACGTCCAGATCGATGCTGACCGCTTTCACCACCGGCACCGGCTCGCCCGCCAGGGTGCCGATGTAATCCGCCTCGTCGGCGTGGGCCGGGATCGGCATGCCGGACACGCACGAGATCGCCGGAGCCGGGCCCTGCACCAGGGCGTAAGGCATTGGCTGGCCGAGCTTGACCCACTCGGTCCAGATCTGGCCGATATGCTGGCTCGGCACAATCAGCCCCACCATGCGTTTGCCGTCGACCTTCATCACGCGGGCGATGGACCAGTTCACCCATTTGCCGTCCGGCGTTCTGACGATCAGCGTGCCCCAGGTGTTGGCGTAGCGACCGCCGTCCTTGTCGTGGGCAAAGGGGATCGGGAAGCGATCGAGGTTCGCCTCTTCACCACGCAGGATGTTCTGATGACACAGGGCATCCGCAGACTCAACCCGCACCGGGGGAATGCCGGGCTTATGGCGCGCCGCCGACAGCGCTTCGACGATCTGCGGCCCGGTGGACTCGGGGGCCAGGCCGAGCGACATCGCCACGCGGGCATAAGGCATCTCCTGACGGGAGGAGAGGCTGGCCGGGGCACCGAACAGGCGGAAACCGGGGGCCACGCCAGCCACCTTGTGGAACAGCGGGGCAGGGGACTGGATCTCATAGCTGCGGCGGGTAATGGCGCTCGGCTCAAAATCACCGTCCACTTCGCGGGTCACGTGCATGATGTCGCCCATGGCGTCGAGGGCATCGATATAACTGCGTAAATCACCGTAATAGTTCATCAGGCTCTCCTTAAGCCGTGGGGACGGAGTGAGGTTCACCCCAGCGTTTTGTTAAAGCGTTATCCAGGCCGAACTGATCCAGAATGCGCGACACAAAGTGGTTGATGATGTCGTCAGTGCTGGTGGGGTTGTTATAGAAGGCGGGCATCGGCGGCAGCATCATCGCCCCGGCGCGGGTCAGGGCGAGCATGTTCTCCAGGTGGATGGCGTTGAGCGGCGATTCACGCGGCACCAGCACCAGCTTGCGCTGCTCTTTCAGGGTCACGTCGGCGGCGCGGGCAATCAGACCATCGCCATAGCCACAGCGGATGGCAGCGAGGGTTTTCATGCTGCACGGCACCACGATCATGCCGTCGACGTGAAAGGATCCGCTGGAGATGGCCGCCGCCTGATCGTGCTCGCTGTAAGTCTTCGAGGCGAGCGCGATAACCTCCTGTACACTGTAGGGCGTTTCCAGTTGAATGGTGGCGCGCGCCCATTTGGAGACGATCAGATGCGTTTCGACGTCCAGATCCTTCAGCGCGGCCAGTAAACGAACGCCAATTGCAGCGCCAGTAGCGCCAGTCATGCCTACAACAAGCTTCATGCGGGTTCTCTGAATGTATTCTTTCATGTATAGTTTGAGTTCAAACTGTTTGTGCCCGAACTATATGTTTGTCGTTTTCAGGAGTCAAGAGAGCCGATGGCAGAAAATCGCGACTTAATCCTTGCCGCGCCCCTGTGGCCGCACGGCGATTGTTCATTAATGCACCTGATGCGCCGCGCAGGGCAGCACTCCACCACCTGCTGGAGCCAGTGCGTCGATACCGGGTTATCTGCCGTGCAGTACGCCATACTGGTAGTGCTGGCGGAAGAAACCACTTGCGACCAGCAAACGCTGGGGAGCCGCGCCGGGTTTGATAAAGCCACCGGCACCTATGTAATTGATCGCATGACCAAAAGCGGGTTACTGACGGTAGAGACCGATCCCGCCAACCGCCGCCGCAAGCTGGTCTCCATGACGGCAGAGGGCGAGGCGATGCTGGCCCGGATGATTGAGCAGGCCAAAAGCGCCGAGAAGTTGATTACCGCGGGTCTGAATACCCAGGATATCGCGGATCTGAAGCGTCTGCTGAGCAAGCTGGGAGGATTGCAGGAGCCGGATGACTATGCCTCCAACGAAATTGCCTGACAGTGAGCCGAAGCCCGATCTGACGATCGGCTTTCTGCTGATGAAGCACTTTACGCTGGCCTCGGTGGCGGGGTTGGTGGAGTCCCTGCGCTTTGCGGCGGATGAGTCCTTCTCCAGCCGGCAGATCTTCTGCCGCTGGGAGTGGATGACCTGCGATGACCAGCCGATTACCGCCAGCTGCGGCCTGCCGGTGTCACCCACCGCTAAGCTCGATTTCTCAAAAGAGTGGGATTACTTTGTGGTCGCGGGCGGACTGCTGGAAGAGACCCGCCAGTCGCCGGAGTGGCTGTTGCAGGCCCTGCGGGACCTGCATGCCCGCAATATCCCAATCATTACCCTGTGCAGCGGGGCCTTTGTCGCCGGTAACGCCGGGCTGCTGGACGGTCGCCACTGCGCGATCCACTTCACCACCCGGGATGAGTTCCGGCTGCGCTTCCCGAATGCCATTCCGGTGATCGATAAAACCTACATCAAGGACGGCGGGATTATCTCCTGTCCGGGCGGCACGGCGATTGACCTGGCGGCGGATCTGATCCGCCAGCACTGCGGGCTGGTGCGCTCGCAAAAGGTGCTGAAATATCTGCTGGTGGATGAGGTGCCCACGCCGAAAACGAAGCACAAAGCGCCGATTAGCGAACCCGACGTTTACGAAAATCCGCTGGTCACGAAGGTGATTGTGTTTATGAAGCATCACCTCGACTCGCCGGTACCGCTGGCGGAGGTGGCAGCCTTTGCCGGGGTCACTTTCCGCCAGCTTAACCTGATCTTTACCCAGTGTACCGGCCACTCGGCGGCGGTTTACTGGCGGCGGATGCGTCTCGAGCAGGCACGCAAGCTGATGGCCGACTCCAGCAACAGTATTAACGCCATCGCCACCGCCACCGGGTTTGCGGATGCCTCGCACCTGATCGCCTGGTTCCGTAAGCAGTACGGTGAAACCCCCAGTTCGTTCAGAAAGCGGCGGCGGGAAGTGGAAAAGCTGGTGAAAGAGTAAAGGACTATTGCCCGGCGGCGCTTTGCTTGCACGGGCGTGGAGTACTTGTAGGCCGGGTAAGCGCAGCGCCACCCGGCGTCCTTTTTACGAAAGTTACAGCATGTGCCGCTTGGCCATATTTCCTGGCATACTCGCTTGCTGTGATGGGGTCTCATCCAGCGAGGCCGCGTCGGCAAGGCTGCGGGCGTTGGTTTCCGGTGCCAGCCACCAGGAGACGGCTAAGCCCACAAAGGTGATCGCCGCGGCGATATACATGGTGGTGCCGATCCCCAGGCTTTGCAGCGAGGCGGGCACCAGCCAGGTCCCGACCGCCGCACCGATGCGCGACAGCGATGTCCCCACACCCACGGCACCGGCACGGATCTCCGTCGGGAAGATCTCGTTCGGGTAGACCAGCTGCAGCACCTGAGCCCCGCCGATAAACAGCGCGTAGGCACCAAACATCAGCAGAATGATCATCGACGGACCATCACGCAGCAGGCCCAGCAGCAGCAGCGCCAGCCCCGACCAGAGGAAGCTTTGCAGCAGCAGCTTGCGGCGGCCCAGGGTGTTCACCAGACGTGTAGCAATAATGCAGCCGACCACGAACAACAGGGTGATCGCCACCGAACCGTACGACGCCCATTTGCCGCTGAGGTGCAGGGCATCCAGCACTTTCGGCGCAAAGGCATACACTGCAAACACCGGGATCACCGAGCAGGTCCAGAAAATGGTCACGAACGCCATGCGTTTGCCATAACCCGAGTGCAGCAGGTTAAAGAAGGAGAGGTTTTTGCTTTCCGCCTGCTCCGGCAGGTTGTCCAGGCCAAAGTCAGGGCCATACACCTTGCGAATAATCGCTTCGGCTTCGGCTTGACGACCTTTGCTGATCAGCCAGCGCGGGGATTCCGGGGTGCCGAGACGTACCAGGAACAGCAAAGCGCCAATCACCGCAGTGCTCGCCAGGGTCAGACGCCAGGCATCCGGGCCACCAAAGTTTAGCAGCGCTTCGCCGGTGATATAGGCCACGGCGGCACCGGCAAACCACAGGATGGTGAGGGTTGCCAGGCACGGCCCGCGGTTTTTCTTCGGCAGAAACTCCACCAGGAAAGCGGTCGCCACCGGGTACTCAATGCCCACCGCCACGCCGTTTAAAAAGCGCAGGGCAAACAGCATCTCGCCGCTCTGCACCCAATATTGCGCCACGGAGCAGAGCACAAACAGCGTCGGGCCGACGAAATAGAGCATCCGTCTGCCCAGCCGGTCGGTGAGGGCACCGCCGATAAAGCCGCCAAAGAAGATGCCGATCAGCGCCGAGGCGGCAATCAGGCCCTCCCAGAAGGCGGTCAGCCCCAGGGCCGGAGAGACCTTCATCATGGCGATGCCGATAATGCTCAGCACATAACCATCGACGAAGGAGCCGCCGCCGGAGCGAACGGTCAGCAGACGGTGAAAGCGGTTGAGGGGTACATCTTCAACAGAAACGGTATTTGACATGGTAACTCCTGTCTTTCCCCGATATCGTTGAATTAATGGGTTACAGGCATGAATAAACATTAATAGCGATGGATGTTTATTCAGGCCGAGCGAAGCCATACCCGTTAATTACGATCACGGAATAAATATAGGTCTAAGAAGGTTCAAGCGTTAAATAAGAGCGTGCTTTATTTCGCGTAATTCATGGCAAATACTCCTCCGCTGCAGGTGGTCGGATAAGATGTTATTTATATTTATTATGTTGTTACTGTGTTTCTTATTTCTAAGACGCTTCGTCTGATAATCGTTTTACGGCAACCGTACGCGTCGACCACCAGCAGATCAGCGATCCGAGGCTGACCATCGCCGTCCCCTGCCAGAAGGCCAGGGTCAGGTGCGAGTCCAGCATAAAGGCGGCCAGTACGGCAGAGATAATCGGGATAAAGTAGGACGCTGCCGCCAGCACCGTGACGTTGCCGTGCAGGATCCCGACGTTCCAGGCGGCATAGCCAAAGCCCATCGCCATCGCCGCCAGCAGCAGGCTGATCCATGCATGCCACGACAGATTAAACTCCGGCTGGGGTGAGGTGAGATATTTCACCCACAACGTCAATGCCGTCAGGATAAAGAACAAGGTGATACCGTTATTTCCCTGGGCAATGCGCTGAGTCACCACGCAATAAATAGCCCAGATCACCGCGCCGCTAAATGCCAGGCCGTAGCTTAACGGATTATCCATGACGTTATTCATCATCTCCGTCAGTGAAAATCCGCCGTCGCCGCCTAGTACCCGGCCTATTCCGATAATAGCTAAAATCACGCCGGGAATAATTAACGGGCTGGTTTTCTGCCGGTTAACCAGCACCGCCAGTAAAATAGTCATGCTTGGCCAAAGATAATTCACCATCCCCACTTCAATCGCCTGCCGCCCGGAATGGGTAAAGCCCAGCGACAGGGACAGGCACAGCTCATAGCAGACGAACAGCACGCTGCCGATGATGAGATAGCTCACCGGAAACTTTTGGATCTTCGGAAAGCCAATAGTAAACAGCAGCAGTACCGCGCTAGAGGAGTAGATCAGTGCCGCCCCGCCCACCGGGCCAAAGCCTTCGCTCACGCTTTTGATCAGGCCGACAATCGCGCTCCAGAGCAGGATGGCGATCAGGCCGATGAGTGTCGCTTTCTTATGGGGCATACCCTGTACCTCTGTTTACATTCTGGTCACAACCCGGCGTTCCGGCGCGCTGCTTTGTTAAATTCTGGTTAACTACAGCATTAAAACTATGCCGCTGGAAAGGCGCTGTAAATACGTCTCGGAGCGTTATAATTCGGGAATGTGATCGCTATCGGAAATCATATAGAAAATTACTACGAAGAAATAAACTGTTTAATTTATTGATTTATAGAATATAAATTTTCATTTCCTGTCAAAATCTCCTGTTATTACGTATTTACGTTGTATTTTTTATGTATACAAAAAATATTCATTCATTGACCTTTTGCCTCCCCGTATGCAAATTTTTAACAAACGCAGTCCATCAGGGTTGCGTAGCAGACTGAAACGGTCGTGAATTCCCCCTGGAGGTTATCGTGTTGACATTTGAAGGTATCTACACCCCGGCAATTACCCCTTACGCAGCCGATGGCAGCATTGATTTCCCGCGCTTTTCCGATGTGCTGGAGTCGCTGATCGAGGTCCGCGTACATGGCATCATCATCGGTGGCTCTACCGGTGAATACTACGCCCAGAGCCCGGAAGAGCGTAAAGCGCTGGTAGAACATGCCCGCCAGGTGATTGGCACCCGCCTCCCGCTGATTGTCGGCACCGGGGCTACCCGTACTGAAGACGCGGTGGAGTACGCTAAACATGCCCGTGAGCATAAAGCCGATGCCATTCTGGTGACCTCACCGCCGTACGCCCTGCCGACCGAGCTGGAAAACGCCCATCACGCATTGACCGTGGATAAAGCCGCCCAGCTGCCGATCATGCTCTACAACTACCCGGGCCGCATGGGCATCACCATGGGCGAAACCTATTTCCGCGAAGTGAGCCGCTCATCGAACGTGGTCGCCATCAAAGAGAGCTCCGGCGATTTCAATAACCTGCACCTGCTGGCCTGTAAGTTCCCCAACATCGCGCTCTCCTGCGGCTGGGACGATCAGGCTCTCGAGTTCTTCGCCTGGGGCGCGCAAAGCTGGGTCTGCGCCGGCTCCAACTTTATCCCGCGTGAACACGTGGCGCTGTATGAAGCCTGCGTGGTGGAAAAGGATTTCGCTAAAGGCCGCAAGATCATGGCCGCGATGATGCCGCTGATGAACTTCCTCGACGGCGGCAAGTTCGTACAGTCGATCCGTTACGGCTGCGAGCTGAACGGCCTGACCTCCGGCACGGTGCGCGCGCCGCTGCAGGATCTGAATGAAGAAGAAAAAGTGCAGCTGAAAGCGGTGATTGCCGATGTGAAACGCAACGTCGCTGCGGCGCTGTAAGGAGGCACTATGAGTCAGCTGCACACCCTGGACGACGTAACGGCCATCGCCCGGGAACTCTCCCTGGCGAGCAAGGCCTTTATCAACGGGCGCTTCGTGGGCGCGCAATCCGGCAAAACGCTGCCGACTACTAACCCGGCTACCGGAGAGACCCTCGGCCACATCGCCGCCTGTGATGTTAATGACGTTAACGCGGCGGTGGAGGGGGCGCGCAGCGCGTTCGAGGCCGGAAGCTGGAGCAAGCGGGCACCGGGCGAACGCAAAGCGGTGCTGCTGAAACTGGCTGCGCTGATGGAGCAGGAGATCGACCAACTGGCGGTGCTGGAGAGCCTCGACAGCGGCAAACCGGTCAGCGAATGCCTGGCGGTGGACGTGCCGGAAACCATTCACGTGCTGAAGTGGCACGCCGAAGCCATCGACAAACTCTACGACCATACTGCCCCGGTCGGTAACGGCGCGATGGCGCTGGTGGTGCGCGAGCCGATTGGCGTGGTGGGCTGCGTCCTGCCATGGAACTTCCCGCTGCTGATGCTGGCCTGGAAAATTGGCCCGGCGCTGGCGGCGGGCTGCTCGGTGATCGTCAAACCGGCGGAGCAAACCTCCCTTACCGCGCTGCGGGTCGCCGGGCTGGCGTTTGAGGCGGGCGTCCCGGCGGGCGTGCTGAATATCGTCACCGGTACCGGCAAAGAAGTGGGTGAGCCGATTGGCCTGCACCCGGACATCGACATGGTGAGCTTTACCGGCTCTACCGCTACCGGACGGCGTTTCCTACACTATGCGGCAGAGTCCAACCTCAAGAAGGTGGTGCTGGAGTGCGGCGGTAAAAACCCGGCGGTTGTCTTTGACGATGCTGAGGATCTGGCGACCGTGGCTGGCCACGTGCTGAACGGCGCATTCTGGAACATGGGCGAGAACTGTTCCGCCACCTCGCGCCTGCTGGTGCAGGAAAGTGTTAAAGAGGCGCTGCTGGCCGAGATGGCCAAACAGATTGGCGACTGGCCGATGGGCAACCCGCTCGATCCCAACAACCGACTGGGGGCGATGGTCTCGACGGAGCATTTCAGCAAGGTGAGCGGCTATCTCGACACCGCCCGCCAGGAGGGGCTGCGGATGGTGCAGGGCGGCGATACCGAGCAGGGCGTTTATGTCCAGCCGACCATTATCGACGGCGTGACGCCGGAGAGCGCGCTGTTCCGGGAGGAGATCTTCGGTCCGGTGCTGTGCGTCACCACCTTTAAAACCGAAGCCGACGCCATTGCGCTGGCCAACGATACAGAATACGGTCTGGCCGCGTCGGTCTACACCGGCAGGCTGAACCGGGCCATTCGCGTATCCCGCGCCATTCGGGCCGGTACGGTGACGGTGAACTGCTTCGGGGAAGGCGATGCCACCACGCCGTTTGGCGGCTACAAGCAGTCGGGCTTTGGCGGGCGCGATAAATCTGTTTTCGCCCTCGACCAGTACACCGAACTGAAGACGATCTGGATTGACCTCTCTGAAGACGACGCCTGAAACCGTTTTTAACGGTCTGGAAGAAAGAATTCATTTCTATTTCTGTCTTCTGGTGGCGGTTGGCCTGTCGAGAAAGCAGGGACGCATTGGCTCAAACCGGCAGAAAAATGCCTTTATTATGAAGTGGCTAAAAAATGCCGGGCAGCTGCGGTCATTTCGCCAGGTTGCCGGCAGTGAAATTGCCTGGCTGCGTGGGGAGATCCTGCGTCACCCGCCGGACCGGGATCCGGAGCCCCTCCTGAGGCTGATCTATCAGACTGCCAGAGAAATGCGCAGAGCATGACTGGCGTGGCTGATAATTTTGCTGTTGCACATCTTTATCTGTAGGTTAAGCAACATCATAGTTAAGCATCACAGGTCGACTTTCAGGAGGCGTCAATGAGAACGGGAAAGGTAGCGCTGTATGAGGATCTCAAGCGCCATATTCTGACCATGGAGCTGGATCCAGACGAGCTGCTGGATGAAGCCGCGCTGACCGCGCAGTACGGCCTCTCCCGCACGCCGGTACGCGAAGTGTTCCAGCGCCTGGCGGGGGAAGGTTATCTCGAAATTGTGGAAAAACGCGGCGTGCGGGTGATCCCGATGAGCCACTCGACGCTGCGCAATTTCTTCCTGGTGGCACCGATGATCTACGCCGCCACCGGACGCCTGGCCGTGCAGCATTACAAACCGGCGCAGTTGAAAGCGTTGAAAGAGACCCAGAAACGCTTTCGCAAAGCGGTGCAAACCCGCGATGCCGAGGCGCTGGCGCTGGAGAACAATCGTTTTCACGAGATCATGGGCGAGATGGCGGCCAACCCCTATCTGCAGCCGAGCCTGGGGCGTTTGCTGATCGACCACTGTCGCATCGGGCATACCTTCTTCCGGCCGCAAAACGAGGATATGGAGCGCCGTTTACAGCTGGCCGCGGATCATCACGACGCCTTTATCGTTGCCATTGAGGCGCGTGACGAACAGGCGGTGGTGGATCTGGTGTTTGAGCACTGGGAGCTGTCGCGGGAAAACATGGAAATCTTCATCGCGCCGCAGGGGCTGAAGGCCGATAATTTCGCGCCATTCCCGGAGGGCGATAACCGCTGAACGCCTCAATCTAAGGCCTGCAGGCGCCCGCTGACAGGCCCTCTTCTCCCGTTCTGTTATATCTTCTGACGCCCCGCTGCGCCGGGTTTTTCACGCCTTTTTATCATCTTCGCAACTATTTTTATACTTCATGTATACATGAGATATACATCACATATTCATTTAATCAGGATGGCTAACATTGATCCCATATCAGTTGCCGGATCCTGCGGTGACGTGACGAGAACATAATCAGAGCTTACCGGAGTAACCAACGTGCAAAAGATCACTTCTCTGCCTGCTGACGACGCCCTGCCGGGTTGGTATCACACCAGTCAACCGCGTACCCCGCGTCCTGCCCACGTGGGGCAAAAGCATGCCCGCTGGGCGATAGTCGGGGCCGGGCTAACCGGGCTGGCGGCGGCTCGTCAACTGGCGCTGAACTTCCCGGATGATGAAGTGGTGCTGATTGAGGCGCAGGACGTGGGTTACGGCTCCTCCGGGCGCAACGCCGGTTTCGCCATTGATGTCCCGCACGATATCGGGGCCAAGGACTATATCGGCGACGTGACCACCGCCAATCTGATCCTCAAGCTTAATACCCTCGGGCAGAACTACCTGCGTGAGATTGTGAAGGAGCACGGCATCGAATGTCAGATGACCGAGTCCGGTAAATACCAGGCCGCGGTGGGGGAGAAGGGGATTGCCATTCTGCAGGCCTACCGCAGCGGGCTGGAGAAAATTGGCCGCCACGCGGAGATGATCCCCGGGAAGGATCTGCCGGACCATATCGGCACCTCTTACTACCAGCAGGCGCTCTACATTCCGGGCACCATTCTGCTCCAGCCCTCGGCGCTGGTGAAAGGGCTGGCGGACAGCCTGCCGTCTAACGTGACCCTGTATGAAAACACGCCCATTACCTCTATAGATTATGGCGACAAGGTCACGCTGGTGCATGGTCAGAGCAGCATCACCGCCGACACGTTGATCCTGGCGAATAACGCCTTTGCTTCTCACTTTGGCTTCCTGCGCGGTCGCCTGCTGCCGACCTTCCTCTATGGCAGCCTGACCCGTCCGTTGACCGCTGAAGAGCAGGCGCAGCTCGGCGGCAAACCAGTGTGGGGCGTGATCCCGGCGCATCCGTTTGGCAGCACCGTGCGCCGCACGGTGGATAACCGCATCCTGATGCGCAACAGCTTTAGCTTCCATCCCGACGGTCGCCCGCGTGAAAAACAGCTAAAGCACAATATTGAAACCCACCGTAAATCCTTCGAGCGCCGCTTCCCGATGCTGAGCAAGGTCGATTTCGAATACTCCTGGAGCGGGGCTATCTGCCTGTCGGACAACCACGAAGGCTTCTTCGGTCAGCTGGCACCGAACGTCTATGGCGCGCTGTGCTGTAACGGTCTGGGGATCACCCGCGGCACCGCCACCGGCAAACTGCTGGCGGATATGATCGCCGGGGAGCGCAATGAGTTGATCGATTTCCTGGTGGCGTCCCCAGGCCCGAACAGAACCCCGCCGGAGCCATTCCTGTCGATTGGCGTGAACTCGGTGCTGAAATGGGGCCAGTTCCGGGCAGGACTGGAGGTATAGCATTCCGTGAAAACGCCTGATGGCGCTGCGCTTATCAGGCCTACGGGTAGTGTAGGTCGGATAAATGCAGCACCACCTGACGCTCTTACTTAATGCCTTATAGCCCAATATCGCTAAGATTCGGGTGACCGCTAGACGTCTACCCAGCGGCCAGAGATAGAGTTGCTCGGATTCCTTGCTTGGCGTGCAGCTTGTTATAAGGCTGTTTGTGTGATCCAGTGGCTTCGATCTAACTGTCCTGTAACTGTGCCCATAACAATTCTGCACCTTACAAACCACATCACCACGAGTTTGTTAAATATGTTATACCGACGCCGGACGCCGATTGGCCTGAATGGCCTGAATGGCCCTGCGATCGCTGGGCATACCATTGGTGCCGGCATCGTGCTGGTAACGACAATATTAGAGCGTTTGAGCAGTTGCCTAACCTCACTCCGGGAGATTGGATTAACTGACCGCTGACAAAATGCGTGACAATGACGGTCCGTTTTGTGCCAGGAGCGGACCTTTCTTAGCGCGCCATTCAATCTTTCAGCAAGCTCATTTCTTCAGAGAGCCATTGTCTTAGAATGGTTATTTTAAATGAATCCTGATTATCTGGACGGTAGACTAAATCGTACCCCCGCTCAGCCTTAAGCTTGTACTGTGGAAACGGAACAATAAGCCTTCCAGCAGCTACATCATCTGCAATCAGAACACTGCGTCCCAGAGCAACACCTTCGCCACGTATAGCAGCCTCAGTCGCCATGCTGCCAAGAGTCCATAAGGGCCCCTGATGGCAACTGAAATTTTTTTCTCCGACCATCTCAAACCATGCCTTCCAGTTCGCCTGCATTCTGTACTCATGAAGAAGAACGCAGTTTAAAAGTTCCTTAATCTCTGTCAGACCATTATGCTTCTCAAGAAAACCTGGACTACAGACAGGGGTGACTGTTTCATCGAACATACGTTCAGACGAAACATCTCGATAATTGCCAAGGCCGTAACGAATTGCAGCATCTACCTGACCATCATTAAGATCCACATTGATGTCAGTAACATCCAGTTGAATATCAAATTCAGGATATCTCTGCCTGAACCGACTGAGTCGTGGTGCTAACCACTTACTGGCAAATGAAACCGTTGTACTAATACACACATTCTTAATCAGTTTTCTTCCACGCAGACGCTCGGACTCCCTCATTAAATCGCTCAAAAGACGGGTAACTGTATGGTGAAATTCAGCCCCTTCCTCCGTCAGTATTATCTGTCGTGTCAGCCTGATAAATAGCTGTAACCCCAGATGCTCTTCGAGCTTCCGGATCTGCCGGCTTATCGCGCCATGCGTAACGTGCAACTCCGCTGCCGCCAGTGTCATGCTTGAGAGACGGGCAGTGGCTTCAAAAGCGCGCAGAGTCTGCAATGGGGGGAGGCGATCAAACATCATACGCGTGATAATAATTCACGCGTGTTGTGAGAACAAATGATTTGTCAGGTCAGGGTCCGAAAATCAAAATTAACACAAAGAACGTTATCATTTTCATAGCGATACTCGGAGGAGTAATGGAAAGTTTGTTTGTTTACGGGACACTCGGTCCGGGCCGGCCTAATGCTCATATTCTTGAAAATATCGGGGGAACATGGCTGGAAGGCCACGTTGGTGGTTCTTTACTAGAGAAAGGTTGGGGTGCAGAGATGGGTTATCCGGGAATTGTACTGGACGACTCAGGTAATCGTGTACAGGGTTTTCTTTTCACGTCAGAGAATTTACATAATCACTGGCACATACTCGATGAGTTCGAAGGTTCTGAGTATGAACGGGTTCCGGTAGAGGTAACCACATCTACCGGTCAGACAGTGCAATCATGCATCTATATGCTCAAAGCATAAACTATGAGGCCCGCTGTGAGCGGGTTAAACAATGGCCAGGGCACCTTAAATAAATTGATTTGATGGAGAATTAAGTGACAGTACAACGAAAACAGGTTGACACATATGCCACACTAGTCATGACCTCGCTGTGTATAGTCTGGGGAATTCAGCAGGTCGCAATTAAAGGCGTATCCGATGAAATTTCTCCAGTTCTGCAAGTAGCAATCAGAAGTGGGGCTGCTGCGAGCCTTATATGTTTAATGATGATTCTTAAAAAAACGCCTCTAAGAAACTTTGCTAATTGCTTAGTCCCCGGGGGAGCTGTGGGCATACTTTTTGGTTTGCAATTCCTGTTTGTTGCTGAAGGTCTGCGATATACGTCGGCATCACACATGTCAGTATTCCTTTACACAGCTCCTATTTTTGCTGCTATAGGGCTACAGTTTTTTAGGCCTGATGAACGACTGTGTGCACCACAATGGTTAGGGATAGCAATTACATTTGCAGGGATTTGTGTCGCGTTCCTGTCAGGTAAGGCTCCAGTTAGTAGCTCCAGCCTGAGATTGACAGGAGACATAATGGGATTACTTGCAGGACTGTCATGGGGGGCCACTACCATAGTTGTCAGATGTTCTTCTCTTGGTGAGTCTCCAGCCTCACATACACTCTTCTGTCAACTTACAGGAGGTTTTTTACTTTTATCTGCCTATTCATACTTTTCCGGCCAGAATCACTTTGCCCCTGGTACCGTCGGGATTGTTAGTTTAATCTTCCAAAGCGCAATAGTTGGCTTTGCGAGTTATTTAGCCTGGTTCAGTTTAATGCGCAAATATATGGCATCACAGCTCGGTGTTCTCTCATTCATGACGCCTGTATTTGGGGTCATTACGGCAGTATTTATTTTGAGAGAACAACTACAGTCAGGGTTTGTTTTAGGAACGATGCTAATCCTGAGTGGCATAAGCATTGTTAGCGGCTGGTCCTGGTTCAGGTCGAGATTTTTAACTGTATCTGTTAACAAATAAAGATGACTGTCGGCCGGTTACAGATAATATAATCTGACGATGTCAGCAAGCCAGTTCAGATATGGCTGATTTAACTACCCATGATGCTAAAACGCTTTTCAGGTTCTAATGCAGAGAATAAATCATCCTTAACTCATCATGCACAATTCTCTGGCCTCAACAATGTCCGCTGTTCGCTCATAAGGGACAACCATACTCAAATCTCCCACATTGCAGGAGATTTGAGTATGAACACGTCACCGTGGAATAAAGACCGTATCATAGGCCAAAAAAGACCACTTCAGATATCTCATATCTGGGGGATTCGAATCCGGCTTGAACTGGAAGGTAAAACGCGTGATTTAGCTCTGTTCAATATGGCCTTAGACAGTAAGCTACGAGGCTGCGATCTGGTGAGCCTCAAAGTATCTGATGTTGCATATGGTAGCTCGGTTTCAAGCAGAGCTACGGTGCTGCAACAGAAAACCGGTAGTCCTGTGCAATTTGAGATAACCAAAGGGACAAGAGAAGCTGTTGCTGCATTGATAAAGCTTGGCAATTTGCACAGCAAAGACTTCTTGTTTCGGTCTCGGATCGGAACTAACCGGCACATATCAACCCGACAATACAGCCGAATTTTTCATGGGTGGGTAGAAAAGCTTGGTCTCGAAGCTTCGCTTTACAGCACACATTCCATGAGAAGAACAAAACCTTACTTGATATACAAGAAAACCAAGAATCTCCGGGTGATCCAACTTCTGTTGGGCCATAAGAAACTGGAAAGCACAGTCCGTTATCTGGGCATCGAAGTCGATGATGCGTTAGAGATATCTGAATCGATTGAAGTCTAAGGTTGTCAGGGCTGCAACAGCAGCCCTGTGCCAGATTCGGACCTTATTTAGCGCGCCATTCAATCTTTTAGCAAGCTCATTTCTTCAGTGAGCCATTGTCTTAAAATGGTTATTTTAAATGTATCCTTATCATATGGACGATAGACTAAATCGTACCCCCGCTCAGCCTTAAGCTTATACTGTGGAAACGGGACAACAAGCCTTCCAGCCGCCACATCATCTGCAATCAGAACACTGCGTCCCAGAGCAATACCTTCACCACGTATAGCAGCCTCAGTCGCCATGCTGCCAAGAGTCCATAAGGGCCCCTGATGGCAACTGAAGTTTTTTTCTCCGGCCATCTCAAACCATGCCTGCCAGTTCGCCTGCATTTTGTACTCATGAAGAAGAATGCAGTTTAAAAGTTCCTTTATTTCTGTCAGGCCATTATGTTTCTTAAGAAAACTTGGACTACAGACAGGGGTGACTGTTTCATCAAACATTCGTTCAGACGAAACATCTCGATAATTACCAAGGCCGTAACGAATTGCAGCATCTACCTGACCATCATTGAGATCCACATTAATGTCTGTAACATCCAGTTGAATATCAAATTCAGGATATCTCTGACTGAACCGGCTGAGACGCTGTGCTAACCACTTACTGGCAAATGAAACCGTTGTACTTATACGTAAACTCTTTATCTGGTTTCTTCCACGCAGACGCTCAGACTCCCTCAATAAATCGCTCAAAAGACGGGTGACCACATGGTGAAATTCAACCCCTTGATCCGTCAGAATTATCTGCCGTGTTAGCCTGAAAAATAGCTTAAATTCCAGATGCTCTTCGAGCTTCCGGATTTGCCTGCTTATCGCGCCATGCGTAACGTGCAACTCCGCTGCCGCCAGCGTCATGCTTGAAAGGCGGGCAGTGGCTTCAAAAGCGCGCAGAGTCTGCAATGGGGGGAGGTGATCGTACATCATACGCGTGATAATAATTCACGCATGTTGTGAGAACAAATGATTTGTCAGATCAGAGTCGGAAAATCAAAATTAGCCTAAAGAAGATTACTATTTTCATTGCGATACCGGAGGAACAATGGAAAGTTTGTTTGTTTATGGAACACTCGGTCCTGGCCGTCCTAATGCTCATATTCTTGAAAATATCGGGGGCGCATGGCAGGAAGGCCACGTTGGTGGCTCTTTATTAGAGAAAGGCTGGGGTGCAGAGATGGGTTATCCGGGAATTTTGCTGGATGACTCAGGTAATCGTGTACAGGGTTTTCTTTTCACTTCAGAGAATTTGCATAATCACTGGCACACTCTCGATGAGTTCGAAGGTTCCGAGTATGAACGTGTTCCGGTAGAGGTAATCACATCTACCGGTCAGACAGTGCAATCATTTATCTATATGCTCAAAGCATAAACTATGAGGCCCGCTGTGAGCGGATTACACAATGGCCAGGGTTCCAAAAAAAATCAATTTGAGGGAGAATTAAGTGACGCTACAACTAAAACCGGTTGACACATATGCCACACTGGCCATGACCTCGCTGTGTATAGTTTGGGGAATTCAGCAAGTCGCAATTAAAGGCGTAGCTGATGAAATTTCTCCGGTTCTGCAAGTAGCTATCAGAAGTGGAGTTGCTGCGGGCCTTATATGTTTAATAATGATTTTCAAAAAAACGCCTCTAAGAAGTTTTACTAATTGCTTAGCTCCCGGGGGAGCTGTGGGCATACTTTTTGGTTTGCAATTCCTGTTTGTTGCTGAAGGCCTGCGATACACCTCGGCATCTCACATGTCAGTATTCCTTTATACAGCTCCTGTTTTTGCTGCTATAGGGCTACAGTTTTTTAGGCCCGATGAACGACTGTGTGCACCACAATGGTTAGGGATAGCAATCACCTTTTCAGGGATTTGTGTCGCGTTTCTGTCAGGCAAGGATCCGGTTAGTAGCTCCAGCCTGACTTTGACAGGAGACATAATGGGATTACTTGCAGGACTGTCATGGGGAGCCACTACCATAGTTGTCAGATGCTCTTCTCTTGGTGAGTCTCCCGCCTCACATACACTCTTCTGTCAACTTGCAGGAGGTTTTTTACTTTTATCAGCCTATTCATACTTTTCCGGCCAGAATCACTTTGAGCCGGGTACCGTCGGGATTGCCAGTTTAATCTTCCAAAGTGCAATAGTTGGCTTTGCGAGTTATTTAGCCTGGTTCAGTTTAATGCGCAAATATATGGCATCACAGCTCGGCGTTCTCTCATTCATGACGCCCGTATTTGGAGTCATTACGGCAGTCTTTGTTTTGCGAGAACAACTACAGTCAGGGTTTATTTTAGGCACGATACTAACCCTGAGTGGCATAAGTATAGTTAGCGGCTGGTCCTGGTTCAGGTCGAGATATTTAACAGTGTATATTAAAAAATAAAGAAGACTGTCGGCTGGTTACAGATAATATAATCTGACGATGCCAGCATGCCAGTTCAGATTTGGCTCAATTGATGGCCCATTGTGCTAAAACGCTCTTCAGATTCGAATGCAGAGAATAAATTACCCTGAACGTATCATGTACAATTCTCGGGCAAGAGCGATGTCTGCTGTTCGCTCATTGCGGACCTTAATCCTTTGCTGTTAACCCATCGAACAGTCCCGCTCAGTAACAATCTATGCTTCTTGGCATACACATATACTAAGCATCTGCATATACTTGCTGAGTATCTACCTATACTTGACATATACGCACACCCGGTGGATGAACTTCATTCCGGATATGCTCCACATATCCACACTGTTGGGGAGTGTAATATGAGAACCGTATCCATATTTAAAAACGGCAACAACCGCGCCATCTGCCGGCCCCGCGATCTGGATTTTGAGGGGGTGAGCGAACTGTAGATTGTCCGGGAAGGGGACAGCATCATCCTGCGTCCGGTCCGGCCGACCTGGGGTTCATTCTTTGAGTTCGAAAAAGCCGAGCCGGACTTTATGGCGGAGCGTGAGGACGTTGTCAGCGATGAAAGACGATTTGACCTGCCAACAAAATGTATATGCCGACACTTGTATCTGCTCGTACATCATGCGCGAGCAGCCGGAAGCCGTTCGTAAGTGCCTTGAGCAGGCGGTACTGCGCGGACACCGCATCGTGGTATCGGCCATCACCTACTCCGAAATGCGCTTCGGTGCCACCGGCCCGAAAGCCTCGCCGCGCCACGTGCTGTCAACAACGGGCAAATCACTGACCCTGACCCGAAATCACGCCATTCAGAAACAGAATTCTGGGTCAGGGTCACGGCATGGTTGCACCGATTTCCAGAACGCCGTTGATGATGAATTGCACACCCATACAGACCAGAAGGAACCCCATCAGACGAGAAATCGCTTCAATACCGCTATTACCAATCAGGCGCATGATGAATCCCGAACTGCGCAGGCACAACCACAGTATCAGGCTGACCAGGAGGGTTGTGAGCACTGGCGCTACTGTAAGTACCCAAGGGGTCATGTCGACGCCGCTTTTAATCTGGGAAGCTGAACTGATGATCATGGCAATGGTGCCGGGACCAGCAGTGCTGGGCATTGCAAGGGGAACGAAGGCTATGTTGACGGCACGCGCAGGACTACGCCGCTGAATTTCGCTGGCTTTGCTGGCAGCTTCCGGGGTGCTTTCCACCAGGGTCTGGGGAAACAGCATTCTGAAACCGATAAAAGAGACGATCAACCCACCTGCGATACGTAATCCGGGAATAGAGATGCCGAATGTATCCATAATCAATTGGCCACCATAAAAAGCAACCATCATAATGATGAATACATATACTGAGGTCTGTAGGGCCTGCCTGTTCCGCTCGCCGGCTGACATATCCCCAGCCAGCCCCAGAAATAAGGCCACGGTGGTGAGTGGGTTTGCAAGGGGCAAAATCATTACCAGCCCCAGCCCGATAGCCTTAATGAGTTCCAGCATGCAAGTTCCTGTCAAAATAATTAAATACGCTTACTGCATAGGGGCTGCCTAAAGCAGTAATATTAGTGAATATCCACGTCTTATTTTTAACTTTTTATGTCTAAAATAGCTATTCCTGATAACTTCAGCTGAAAGCGAACCCAAATTTTAGAATAATAATCGGCCGGTATAGTCGCTGTGAGTTAACTTCCCGAATGAGCGAAGTAGTGCCTTGCAGAAGTGTCTAAGGGTTTTATTTTTCGCGGCGGCGTGAATAAGGCTGTTGGAACGCTGGTGAACAAAAGTGCCCAAGTGGGCTGGGCATAGGTAAACAAAGGAAAAGATTATATGGTTCTGTAATAACTCGCCCATATCAGTCCATCACGTTACAGATAGTGCGGATGTTCATCAGGGCTCACGAAGCTAGGTATATGTTTGTTAGTACTTTTGTCAGAAATAATCAAACTATGCTTGAGTTGGGTCGGTGTCCATATAGCTATTTAGTGACCCAACGTCACGATGCAGGTCAGCAATATCTGCGCGATTAGCATAGATAATCCACGAGTGGGTAAGATAATTGAGGTGCTGATAGTGACTCTGTTCCAGATTCTGCCGTTATTCAAACGTAAGCGTACAGCGAGAACCGTATTGGCGTGGATGTGTTATTCAGTTGGCAGGGTTACACGTCAAGGTAACAGTTCACTGACCTGATTGACTGGCCACTCAGCGATGACGTTGAACACATGACGGAAGTAGCTCTCTGGATCCACGCCGTTCAGTTTGCATGTACCGATCAGGCTGTACAGCAGCGCTCCGCGCTCACCACCATGGTCAGAGCCGAAGAACAGGAAGATGGTATGACCTTTATATAATTACTTTAGCATCGGTGCATTATTGGAGGTCATCATGTTACAAAATTCCCCTTCGATTTATGTTGGTCTGGATGTGTATAAAGAATCGTTGGCTATCGCGATAGCCAGTCCTGAGCGCGGTGGAGAAATCCGCTTTTATGGTAACATCCCAAATCAACAGCAAAGCATTAATTACCTATTTTTAAAGATAAAAAAGCAATACTCATCCATTATGGCTTGTTATGAAGCGGGTCCCTGTGGATACAATATTCGTCACCAGCTAACAGCGATGGACATTGAGTGTATTGTTGTAGCACCATCACGGATCCCAAAATCCCCCACAGACCGCATCAAAAACGATCACCGTGATGCAGTTGGTCTAGCAAGATTATTACGTGCTGGTGAATTAACTCCTGTCTGGATCCCTGACCTGACGCACGAAGCTATGCGTGATCTGGTTCGGGCCAGGGCTGCTTCAAAGCAAGATAGCCGAATCGCCAGACTGCGGATACAGAGCATATTACTGCGTAATGACCGACGATATGACAAGAAACCGTGGAGTTACAAACATCGGATATGGCTGGCCAATCAGACTTTTCCTCTGCCATCGCAGCAGATTGCATTTCAGTACTATTGCCAGAACCTTGAACAGATAGAAAGCCGGATAATACAGCTGGATCAGGAAATTGACCGGCTGTTACCCGAATGGTCATTGTACAATCTGGTCTGCCAACTTCAGGTGCTGTAAGGTGTGGGTAAAACGATTGCCATCTCACTGGCGTCAGAACTGGGAGATTTCTCTCGTTTCACTAATCCAAACAAATCATGGCCTATAATATAGGGTTAATTCCGGGGGAATATCCAGGGTTCGCTGGAGGCAGCAACGAGCTGCTACTTAAATACAGGAGAATAATTAGGACAGCCCTTACGCCCGCCGGGAGTCAAATTTTTCTGCATATCTGACACTTTGGTTCCCACTACACATATTTGGTGGACGCCACTTTGTCGGATGCATTAGATTATGACCAGACGGCCCTCGCTGGACGCTTACATTCAAACAAAGAAAAGGGCAGAATTTTAAATTCTACCCTCTGCCTGGCAAGCGGACCTTATCGCTCTTGCTTTTTGCGATACTGCTTCTTAGTTTCTTCAGCGTCTTTACGTGCTTTCTCTGCAAGTTTCAGTGCAGTTTCTTCGGAGACTAACTCCGCAGACTCATGCATTTTTGCAAGTCCTTCGCTTACGCTGGTTTCCAGTGGATCTTTGTTCATATCTGTTCCTTTGCGGACGATAAACGGACATTCAGCTTAATTCAATCTTAATAGTATCTTTTGACCTTTTGCGCTGAAAGTTTGATAACAGGTGAATGTCGTCCACCCACTCTTGTAAGATTATGGATATTTGGGCGCACTGTAAGCGTCATCTCAATACCGTCTGGCTCAGAATCCTGTACTTCATCACCCGCATATTTTGACGGTGGACACCTCATGCACACTAAAGAACGACTTCCACTGAAACGTTATTATTGGCGAACATTCGCCGGATGTTGGGCCATGCCTCACTCGATGCGTAGCGGAACGCTTTACGCCATCCTGTCGATGGGGCAGTGACGCCATGACTTTCAGACTATCAACGGAGTTAGGTAGGCGGTCCATTAGGATCACCTCAACACAGGAAGGCTGTGGTGTTCGCAAATGGTACGTCTGCCCTCACAGCTAGAGCCGGGTAGCCCCGCCGTTTGCGTGCGGCCCGCAAGGCAGCGTCGGCGAGTTCGACGAATGAAGTGAGCATTTCAGACTTACTGGTGCTCACATGATATTCTTACATTTGGCTAGGATTAAATAGTTATATCATCATAGATAATTATTTCACCATCCTCTGGTGATCCCACAAACCTTAATTCCACTCATGGCCGAATATTGATGTCAGGCCATTCGGTCGCCTAATCAAGACCTATACGTTTACATAATTGCCAGCGCATGGGCCGATGCGGTGACAGCAAGCACGATCAAGCCTGTCCTACTGATGCCATAGGAGTGAAATGTTAAATAGCGAATAATTGATTATAAAATGAACGACAGGCCGCATTTACCGCAGAATTTGGTGAAGTCCTCAGGGAAAATGTGTACGGTAGTACACTATTTTGTGTTCTTGGGGGTACAATGGCTGTACAAACTCTTATTTTCGGGGCTCTATGCAGCACCCTTGGAACGTTGTCGCTGAAAGGCTCAAAGCGTTTTCAAAGACCTATTCCAACCGTATTGGCACTGCTGTGCTATGCTGGTTCGACTTTTCTGCTAGCACGGGCAATGACCCTGATGCCTGTCGCCCTGGCCCATGCAGTGTGGACCGGCTTGGTCGCACTCGCGTTGTTAGGCGTCGATCGTTTTTATTTCCACCTTCCTGTCTCGGGTAGTCGCATGGCTGGTTTCCTCTGCGTTCTGGCAGGCATCGCAGTTCTGGGAGGGCAAACATAATGCAATCCCTCAACTTGCGTACGTGGATGCTGCTTGTGGTTACGGTATTTGCAGAGGCAGCTGCGACGTCGCTGCTGAAATATTCCGACGGGTTCCGGCGGCTCACTCCCGGCCTAGTATCTTTTGCAGGCTATGTGCTGGTTCTCTTACTGTTTTCTCACGTGTTGGCGCGGATTCCTGCCAGTGTGGCCTATACCGTTTGGGCTGGATTGGGCACCTTGTTGCTGATTGTGTCCGGCTGGTTGTTCTTCGGCGAGGCGATGACGCTTGCCAATCTTGGGGGTATTGCTCTGATTGTGGTCGGCGTAATCCTGATCAACCGGAAGGGGAAAAAAATCGCATGACGAAGGCTCGGGGCAAACGAGGTTTTGGTGACCCTGAACGGCCAGAACGCCTGGTGGATGCGGCACTGGCGATTATGCTGGTTAAGGGCGTTCAGGGGATCAACCATCGCGCAGTGGCTGCCGAGGCAGGTGTCCCTCTAGGGTCGACCACCTACTATTTCCGTGATCTCGATGCACTGTTGATCGCGACCATCGAACACCTGATACAGCGACGCCGAAAGGAGATGAGCGCCTGGTGTGCCGATATCTCGACGCTGGAAGAGCTGATCGGCAGGCTGGCCGAACTGATAGTCACCCGGCTGACGCGTGACAGGATGGAAACCGTGTTGTCCTATGAACTCTACTTCCTGGCACTGCGTCGCCCGGCGTTCAGCTTCTACAGCGAAACATCCACCCAGGTGCTGCGCGACACGATACGACGCTTTGCCGATGAGTCGACTACTCAGGCCTTGACTGTACTGGTGGATGGTTTTGTGATCGAAGGGCTGTTGTCGGCTCGTCTGCCGACAATCGGGGATCTCCTGTCTGCGATGAGTGCCGTGGTGAGGGGTGCGAGAGAGGGCAAGTCGCGAACCTGATTAAACTAGACAAAAAAGAGGTATCCTATCCTGTAGGAGGATACTCCTTGAGAGCGAGACGGGAATATTCTGACCATGTCATCAGACTCAGTCTTCGAACAGAGGCAGGCCGTCGAGCACATCCTTTTCGAGGAATTTCTGCTGCAGTTACCCAGCTATGATGCCTTCCATGTTACGCTGATGGATATGTGGATAACTGCTTGATACCGTTAGCAGGGCTTTATGGCGTACGCAATTCGATAAAAAGAAAGGCGGTCGGAGTGGCGATGTTCACCTATTACATCAGGAGTCACTGGCTTGCTTGGTGAGGTCCACGGTGCTCAACTCCTAGGCGCGACTGTATACCGGTCTTTACAGGTTGCACACCATGTCCGGCATGGATTCTTGCATGTAGGCCGTCACTTACATGTGTGAGGCGGCCTTTGGCTGCCCTGTTTGTAATACAATGGCCTGTACGGTACCGCTGCAGCCGCAGAACGAATCGAGTTCGTCTGGCAGGGTGTGTTTCAGTGATCAGCACGAATTCCTCGTTGAAGTTACAAGCACGGTAAGCCACTTGGTCGTCAGTCAGTTGTGCCTTTGATGGGGCCGCGTCTGCCTGTGGATGGTGATCATGCTGATGACGACAGTGTGCCGGATGTCGAAAGCGTAATATTCGTGCGCGAAATGATTGGAAGTATTATTTATAATGTGATTCTCCGTATTTGTATGGTAAATGGTCGTCCTCGCCGGGGACTGTGGACTGCCCTCAAAAAGTTAGACGTCCTGTTAAGTAAGAAGCAGCCTTATGGCAAAATAAAAATACTCTTCAAGATAAAACTGGCTGTCGTCCGTCATTCCATTGAGCAAACGCTGGGTTTCGCTGGAGATCCGTTTGGTCGCATGGCCCACCCCATTGATCAACAAAGTATGGCTGATACGGTTTCCGGAAAAGGGTTGGCCGGAAACGCCGGAAAAATCGAACTCACGGCTGGTGAAGCAACCATTTCCACCGAACTCGAAAAGACGTGGTCTGCTGCAATGCCAGCAGTCTTGAAAAGTATGGTCTTGAACCTATGACCATTGTCGTAGCACGTGGTGATCAGGATCTGTGCATCCATGTTGGGGGGCACCCTTGAACGAGTGGAGAGCAATCAGGTTTTCCAGTGCTTCTTCCTGTTCTGCGCTCAAGTGTCTGGACAGTCTTCCAGCACCAACTCTATCGCACGTAGCGGATTATCGAGAAGCGTCAGGCCTAAAGGCCTGGACAGTTCAGTCAGCACTTCGCATAGTTGTCTTGACTAATCAGAGCGATGTAGCCCAGGCCGTTGCCTGCATACGAAGCTCAAGCTTGGAGCCGCTAAACAGCGCGGTGATACCCTCATATGACTGATGAAGGCATTACTAACATATCAACAGGCAGTATGTGAGAGTCACCGAAGGAGAAGCATCTGACTGAAAAGTATTTACTCAGCATATTAAAAATAACAACCTTATGCTGAGGAGCCGAAAAAAGCTAGCCCCGCGAAAAGTCTGCTTTTCATGCTCTGTAGTATTATACGAAAGAGCCATTAATGCCTTCATCAAAGAATAAATATGGATTAACTAAATTATTATTAAGGGTGGTTTTTTACACTTTAGTAGATAAATTCATTATTTATCAACACTAAAGCGTTACGCTTTGCCCTCTGAAACGAGGGCAGGGGCTTTTAGTCAATATTGCTGAATGAGTAAGGTCTAATATTCCTTGAAGAAGAGATCGATAATGTTATTTATCATTTCAATCAGCATTTCTTTATCTCCTTTCTCATCAAGAGATTGTAATGCAGTGCGCTGCGATAATCCCGCAAAGATGGATGCAATGATATCCATACGTGCGCGTAGCTGCCTGATTTCATGGTCATCATTTTTTTTTGCTCTTTTAAGTAATTGCTCATTGAACCTGTTGCTAATGGTGTTATGGGACACCTGAAGAACTTGTGAAACGTTAGGGTTTCGCACCGCTTCAGCGGCAATCTCAAGCCATAAACTAATAAATTCTGGAGAGGTATGGAGCTCAACCATGCGTGCCGTTAGCCTTTTGAGCGTCACGGTGAGTTTTTCATCGACGGGCGACAAGGCTATATCATTGATCAATTCAAACATGGTGCTTTCCTGTTGTGCTACCAGGGCTTCCACGATGGCTTCTTTGTTAGCAAAATGATAATAAATGTGACCGGGACTCATACCGGACTCTTTCGATATTTTTGCAATACTGCATCCATGAAACCCCAGGTCACGGAAGCATTTGGCCGCTGCATCAAGCACCTGCTTTCTCCTGTCTCTGCTTTTCACGCCAATTTCTTCGTCCTGTATGTCGCTCATTTGTTAACCTCTTTAATATCTCTTGCAAGTCTAATTTTAGTATGAATATACTAGAATGAACATTCAAACTACAGAGAGAACACTCACAATGTTTGTGCTTTTTCGTCCTGCATATCCGGCGCTGTCAGTACTTTTGTCGCTTGCACTCCTTGGATGTGATAAGCCACAGCGGCCAGTACAAAATTCGGTTCCTGAAGTGGGCGTTGTGACGGTAACCGCAGCAAACGTCACGTTGACGACTGAACTCCCTGGCCGTACCTCGTCTTTCAGGACGGCTGAAGTGCGTCCCCAGGTTGGCGGCATACTTCAGAAAAGACTGTTCGATGAAGGCACCCTTGTTGAAGCCGGACAGGCATTGTATCAGATTGATCCGGCACCTTACCGGGCGACGCTTGCTAAAACGGAAGCAAGCCTGGAATCATCTAAACTCTTAGCCCGCCGTTATGAACGCCTGATAAAAACGGGCGCGATAAGCCAGCAGGATCGGGATGATGCACGGTCAACCTGGTTACAGGCTCAGGCTGATGTTGACTCAGCACGCATTGATTTAGGTTATACAACCATCACAGCTCCAATATCAGGCCGCATCGGACGATCTTCCGTTACTCAGGGGGCGTTGCTGACCGCCAATCAGAGCACTGCACTTGCAACAATCCAGCAGCTTGATCCTATCTATGTCGATATTCCGCAATCTTCAACGGCTCTTCTTAAACTGCAGGATGAATTTGCCGCAGGGCGCCTGAAACGAAATGGCGACCAGCAGGCTGAAGTCAGACTCATCCTTGACAATGGCACTGAATATTCGCATCCGGGCCGTATAAAACTTTCAGAAGTAACAGTAGATGAAAGTACGGACTCTGTAATCATACGTGCCGAGTTTCCCAATCCGGACGGACGGCTTCTGCCTGGTATGTTCGTCCGCGCCAGATTAGAAGAGGGGGTGAGCGAAAATGCCCTGCTTGTTCCACAAAGAGCAATCACCCGCGATCCGACTGGACAGGCTTCAGCCCTTGTCGTTGGCAAAGATAACAAAGTGATCCGCAAAACGGTTGTAACCGATCGCGTTGTAGGTAATCAGTGGCTGATACGAGACGGGTTGCAAAGTGGCGATCGGGTTATTGTAGATGGGACACAAAAAGCCCAGCCAGGTAGTGAAGTCAGGATTGCTCAGACGCCCCCCCTTCGATTGAAGTCGCAAATCAGCCTGAGTAAGGAGCCGTAATGTCACGTTTTTTTATTGACCGTCCCGTACTTGCATGGGTTGTAGCCATCATTATTATGCTGGCTGGCGTACTTTCTATTATAAGGTTACCTGTTAACCAGTACCCGAATATTGCTGCTCCTGCGATTGCTGTGACCGGATCTTATCCAGGCGCATCGGCAGATACCGTTCAGGATACTGTGGTGCAGGTTATCGAACAGCAGCTGAATGGTCTTGATAATTTGCGCTATCTGAAATCTGAAAGTAATTCGGATGGCTCATTCACAATCACCGTCACCTTTGATCAGGGAACAGACCCGGATATTGCTCAGGTACAGGTACAAAATAAGCTATCACTGGCAACGCCTTTAATACCGGATGAAGTTCAGAACCAGGGGATCCGGGTTGCTAAGTATCAGATTAACTTCTTGATTCTTGCCGGCCTGGTATCCACTGATGGTCGTTTGAGCAGCTTTGACCTCGGTGATTATCTGGTTTCTCATATCCAGGATCCTTTAACCCGTATCACCGGTGTGGGGGATTTCACTATGATGGGGTCCCAGTATGCGATGCGTATCTGGATGGATCCCAATAAGCTGAATGGATATAAACTTACCCCACTGGATGTGAGCTCTGCTATTCAGGCGCAAAACGTACAGGTATCAGCGGGCCAGTTAGGTGGTTTACCAACCAATGAAAATATTGAACTGAGTGCAACTGTCATTGGCAAGACCAGGTTCACAAGCCCTGAACAATTTGAAAATATACTCCTTAAGGTTCAGCCTGATGGAGCCCGGGTGTTACTAAAGGATGTGGCCAAAGTAAAACTGGGATCCGAGAGTTTCTCAATACAGTCAAAATACGGGAACGATCTTCCCAGTACAGCCATTGCGTTGCGCCTGGCAACCGGTGCCAATGCGCTGGATACCATTAAAGCGGTTAAGGCCAAGCTGGACGAGCTTAAGCCTGGTCTACCGGAAGGCGTGGAGATTATCTATCCTTACGATACGTCTCCTGTTATAAGTGCCTCGATAGAGGGAGTGGTACATACTCTTATTGAAGCCATCGTTCTCGTTTTTGTCGTGATGCTGCTTTTTTTGCAAAACTGGAGAGCAACACTTATTCCTACACTCGCCATTCCGGTCGTTTTGCTGGGCACATTCGGCATTATGGCTGCATTTGGTTTTACAATTAACATATTAACCATGTTTGGCCTGGTACTGGCTATCGGGCTTCTCGTCGACGATGCCATAGTGGTTGTGGAGAACGTCGAGCGACTGATGGAAGAAGAAAAGCTCCCGCCGCTTGAAGCGACCCGAAAATCGATGGAGCAGATTTCGGGCGCTCTGGTTGGTATTGGTCTGGTTCTTTCCGCTGTATTTCTTCCGATGGCATTTTTCGGTGGTTCAACGGGTGTGATTTATCGCCAGTTCTCTATCACTATTGTTTCTGCGATGGCGTTGTCGGTGCTCGTTGCGCTAATTTTCACTCCGGCATTATGCGCAACGATCCTGAAGCAAACGCATCATGGTGCGCAGGCGAAAAAGGGATTTTTTGGCTGGTTTAACCGTAAATTTGAACGCGGCACCTCGCTTTATCGCAATGGCGTCGAACGTACATTGCGGGCCAGAAAACGAGCGATGCTTTTCTTTCTGGCAATCATCGCGCTACTTATTGCGCTATTCCCACAGATACCGACATCTTTCCTGCCTGATGAAGATCAGGGAAATCTCTTTGTGCAGGTGCAGATGCCGCCAAACAGTAGTGCGGAGCAGACCCAGAAAGTATTAACCAAAATATCGGAATATTTTCTGACCCAGGAAAAAGACATGGTTGCCACAACAATGCTTGTCAATGGATTTAACTTTGCAGGGCGTGGTCAGGGTTCCGCTATGGTGTTTGTGGGACTTAAGCCATGGAATGAAAGGAAAGGTTCTGTATTTGAACTGGCTGGCAGGTCAATGGGATATTTCAGCACAATAAAAGAGGGAACGGTTATTGCTTTCGCCCCCCCGGCAGTGATGGAATTGGGTAATGCCACTGGTTTCAACCTGTTTCTCCAGGATACAACCGGAGGCGGCCATGAAAAACTCATGCAGGCGCGGAATATGTTTCTTGGGATGGCAGCCCAAAATCCCGCACTGCAAATGGTTCGCCCCAACGGTATGAATGATGAGCCACAGTATCAAATTCTGATTGATGACGAGAAAGTCCAGGCTCTGAAACTCAGCCTCTCTGATGTAAATAACACGATGTCCTCAGCCTGGGGGTCAACGTATGTTAATGACTTCAATGATCGCGGGCGTGTTAAAAAAGTTTATATCCAGGGGGAAGCCAGTTCACGTATTTCTCCGGAGGATTTCGATAAGTGGTACGTACGTAACAGTGACGGAGAGATGGTCTCATTCTCGTCGTTCGCCAGCGGGAAATGGACCTATGGTTCCCCGAAACTGGAGCGTTATAACGGTTTACCGGCAGTTGAACTGCTTGGCGAGCCCGCACCGGGTTACAGCTCCGGGGATGCGATGAAAGCGGTAGAGGAGATCGCGGCAAAATTGCCTCCCGGCTTAAATGTTGCCTGGACAGGTCTTTCATTTGAAGAACGTCTTTCAGGTTCGCAGGCTCCGGCGCTTTATGCACTGTCACTGATAATCGTATTCCTTTGTCTGGCTGGCCTTTATGAAAGCTGGAGTATTCCTTTCTCGGTAATGTTAGTCATACCGTTGGGGGTTATTGGCGCTGTCAGTGCGACCCTTTTACGTGGACTGGGGAACGATGTTTTCTTCCAGGTCGGGTTATTAACGACGATTGGTTTGTCTGCAAAGAATGCAATTTTAATTGTTGAATTTGCGCGCGATCTACATGAAAAACATGGAATGTCATTTTCGCAGGCAGCCATTGAGGCAGCCAGAGTTCGTCTGCGACCTATTATTATGACATCACTGGCATTTATTGTTGGTGTTATTCCTCTTGCTGTTGCTTCAGGAGCAAGTTCCGGAAGCAAGCATGCCATAGGTACAGGTGTGGTGGGAGGGATGCTTACAGCGACGGTATTAGCTATTTTTTATATCCCGCTGTTTTATGTTCTTGTTGCTGGTTTTTTTGCGAAGAAGAAAAGCAAAAAAGAAGTATTATCTGTAATTGAAGATAAATAGTTGTGTGTAAGGTACTGGTATCCCTGGGGGTACCAGTACTAACATCTTTAATCTGATGAGTAATATTTATACGATAGGTTTTAATTTATTCTGGAGGCTTGCAAATGGCCAGACGAACCAAGCAAGATGCTGAAGAAACCCGCAAGCATATTCTGGATGCGGCTGAGCAATGCTTTCGGGATACGGGAATTTATCGCACAACATTACAGATGATAGCAATGAAAGCTGGCTGTACGCGAGGTGCTATTTACTGGCATTTCAGGGAAAAGAATGATCTTTTTAAACAGGTCATTGAGCGAACGCCGCTTTTACTTTTCACAGAAATTGAAGGGGTTTTAAAACGTTCGGAATCCGTTATGGCATTGCGTCACTGTTTATTAAGGGAAATTGAATGTGTTAAGAGAAATAATCATCTGAGAAATATAATTGAGATGACCATCTTTCGCAGAGGAAATCCAGACGAAGTCAATGACCATGATGTTCATATGGAAGATAAGATGAATAAAGTATTTGTCGTAATAGATTCTGTTTTCTCAGAAGCGCAAAAAAAAGGAATGATTCATGCAGATATTTCAACAAAAATGCTAAGCTCAATGATTTTCTTTGTTTTTATGGGAGCGCTCCGGTCAATAGTGATGACACCAGGCGATACTTTGATTCACCGTTACTCTCAATCAGCGCTGGATTTCGCTTTTGATATGGTAATCGGGAATAAGGCGGTGTGTAATGAAAAATGATTTCATTTATGATCTTGCCGAATGGATCGAATCTCAACTCGCATCAGATTTATCCGTGAATATAGTGGCAGCCAGATCAGGATATTCGAAATGGTATTTACAGCGGGCTTATCATATATTAACAGGAATAACACTTGGTCGGTATATAAGGCTAAGGAAGTTATCAGCCGCAGCTGCTGAATTGCAGATAACTAAAACACCTATTCTCGATATTTCTTTGAAATATGGTTTTACGACGCAACAGGCTTTCACCCGTTCATTCAAAAGTTACTTTCATCAGACACCTGCAAAATACAGAACTAATAACGAATGGGATTGTTCACAACTCTACCCACCATTCCAGAGGATAATGCATCCGGTACCCGAACCGGACATTATTTCATTGCCTGAACAAATTTTCTTCGGCATTGAAAAATCTTTTCCTTGTGCCTTTGAAGAACTCAGTAAATTCAATATAGATGTCAGAATGAATTTTTTTAACAGGTTTCTCAGGGACTGCCAGGCACTACCTTCTTACGTCTACGGCATCAGTTATTTTGAACCAGAGATGGCAGTAAATTCAAGCATTGTTATAAAGTACTTTACTGCAATAGACTATCATGACTTATGTACAGTGAATAATAAAGTTAAAAAAATAATAATTCCTGAAGGTCATTATGCACAATTTAATTACTCAGGTACAAAAGCCGGATTTCAGCAATTCATCATGGATATAAACCGTTATCACTTGCCAAGATTAGATATTATAAGGCGAAAAGGTTATGACATAGAACGTTATTTTATTACTGAGCCGAAGAAACGTTCATTACATTCAAGTTTTGTAACCTGTAGCTATTTAGTGCCATGTTCGGATGTATTATATAAATCTGATTCAGGCAGATTTATATAATACGTATATAAAGCGACAGTTTCAAATAGTCAGGCGGGCTTTCTGTTTAAGTCTCAGGGCTTAGAATTCAGACATTGCAATATGTTATCCTCAGAAGGACAGGTTATGAAGAAACATCTATTTATTGTTATACCAGTACTCTTCAGTCTGACGGCCTGCAACCTGCAGCCTAAGTATGAACGTCCACCTGTACCGGTCTCCGGAAAATGGGCGAGTAATGAGTACATGAATAAAGTTTCAGATCTTGCATGGCAAAATTTTTTCGATGATGACACGTTAAAACTGCTGGTAGGATTATCCCTCGAAAATAATCGGGATCTCAGAGTTGCTGCTTTAAATATTGAATCAGCCAGGGCACAGTACAGGATTGAAAGAGCCGCCTTATTTCCGGCATTAGATGCTAATGGTAGTCAGACTTCTGCTCATCTGCCGGGTAATCTTTATTCAACCCAGTCTTCCGGACCTGTTTCATACCAGCAGTATGAAGCGAATCTTGGTGTAACATCCTGGGAAATTGACTTCTTTGGCAGGCTCAGGAGTCTGAAAGCTCAGGCCCTTGAAAAATACCTTTCGACTGAGGCTACTGCTCACGCCACACAAATTAGCCTGGTATCAGAGGTCGTATCGGGCTATTTGACGCTTTGTGCTGATAAAGATTTACTTAAACTCGCAAATGATACAGCTAATAGTCAGCGTAAAACGTATGACCTGACTAAGCAACGGTATGCGACGGACATTGCTAATGAACAGGATCTTGTTCAGGCGGAAACTTCATTAAGAAGTGCTGAGGCTGAAGTTTACCAATATACACGGCAGGTTAAACAGGATACAAATGCTTTACAGCTATTACTGGGTACTAATGTACCGGTCAGTATTGTAGAAAATGCGACTTTACTAAAAAAATGGCATTTCCCGGCGTTACCTGAAGGAATATCATCAGAAGTCCTGACAAACAGGCCAGATATCATCGCTGCCGAACATACCCTTAAGGCAGCTAATGCGAATATTGGTGCTGCCAGAGCCGCTTTCTTCCCTACCATCAGCCTTACTGCTTCCGGAGGATCTGCTTCAGACAGCCTTGGACATTTGCTTGAAGGGGGCACGGCTGCCTGGTCATTCGTTCCCAGCATAAGTGTGCCAATATTTGATGGGGGAAAAAACAAAGCCAATCTTGACGTTGCGGAAATTTCCAAAAGAATTGAAATAGCAAATTATGAAAAAGCGATACAGCAGGCATTTAAGGAGGTCTCGGATGCCCTGGCGGGTCAGGCGACCTATAAACATGAACTGGCTGCTCGGGTACAAGACACCGCGGCAAATCAACGTTACTACACTCTGGCGAATAGTCGATATCAGGAGGGCGTGGATGGGTATCTCAATGTGCTTGCCGCTGAACGTTCATTATTTCAGGCAAGGAAAACTGAAATTTCGACTCGTTTAAGCGAAATTACACAACAGGTTACCCTTTATAAAGTTCTCGGTGGAGGCTGGAAAGCCTAGTTTCTGAATAAAGAAATGACGGCAAGTGGCCGTCATTTAACTTTTTATTATATCTTCAGCTTGAGGTTCCACAATGAAATCAGATAACAATATTAGCTTGAAAAGGTTTTTTATCACTGAAGTGGCTATTGACTGCATAAGTAAAAAAGGAATTAATGGTACTTCCATGTCTGATATCAGTAATGGTTCTAATATGAGTCAAGGGAATATATATCGTTACTTTAGTGATAAAATGGAAATCATGCATGAAGCACTTAAGCTAAACTTCTCCCGGCAAATCAAGTTACTTCCACATATGTACGCCCAACAAAATCCACTTTACTATATATTAAAAGCTAATTTCATTGATTCAAGTAATCCTGTCCATTTAATATATGACGTGAAGACAATTTTTTGTTTAGAAAAAATGTATTATAAAGATCTGGCGCGAGATTTTGACCATGAATCCCGTCTGCTCTTTGAAAGCCACATCGTCAATATGACGAATTTTAATAAATCAATAAAATTAAAGGAGGCGAAGATAATGGCAGAGGTTGTTGAGTTTTTTATTACTGATACTACCTTGAAAAGGAATTCACGAAAAAACAATGATGAAGAAACACTGTTTTTTTATGAAAAAATAACCGAACTGTTCAGGCCTTTGGGGGCGGGTTTTAAAAATATCATTTAACATTTTCTTACCTGAATATGCCCCTACTACATAAACGGTAAACAAGATAACCAGTGAGTAATATACATACAATATTTATAATAACTAACCCTAACACAGCACCAATAAAACCACACCTAAACAAATAATTAAATAAAACATACTCAGTCAGTCGTGAAAAATAGAACGAAAATGATATTGCCAGCATACTACAAAAGATAAAAGTTATGCATGTTAATAAGTGAAGTCTAAATATTTTTTTCATGATTGTTGCTAATTCCTTTAGGTTGAAATTTATGTGTAATAATTTACCAGCAAGAATTCAGCCGTTTTATCATAACTAAACAATAAACAAAACTATGCTCAACAGGTTTAGTATAATCATACTAAAACCTGTTTCTTTGTCAAGCCACTTGTGGTTTGGTATGCGTCAGCTTAGTTATCATATTGAATTTAATTCAAAGATGGATTTTATTTATCATCAGTTTGGGAATAATAACGCATGGTAATTATGTTATAGGTATTGCGGATTTAATCATTTCTGATTCGGGACAAAAATCAGTACAGTACTGGTTCAAAGTTCTTCGGTTTGCAGAAGACTCCGGATTAATTCAGCTGGTGTCATGTCAATTAATGATGAATTCGATATCTCATAATTGCAAGCAACGGTAATTTACCGTTGTATCGGCCAGTCGGGTTGGCAGATATCACCTTCATCCCTGCCTGGCAGGGCCGATGAATACGGCTGTGAAAACGGATCTATAAACCCGGGACTGGCCCGAGTTTATATCTTCGATTACATTAATGTCTTCTACAACAGTGCCCGCCGTCACAGTTATCTCAGCGACGTTTGCACACAGTGCTTTGAACATGTCCGGTAGTGATGACAAGAAATGTCTACAGGGATGTGGTCACTCCATCCCCTTCGCGATAAGCTTCCCCATAATAGCTGGCCAGCAGTATCTGACGCAGCTCAGCCACCAACGGATAGCGCGGGTTGGCACCGGTGCACTGGTCATCGAACGCATCTTCAGACAGCTTGTCAACGTGTGCAAGGAAGTCAGCTTCCTGAACGCCAGCTTCACGGATAGATCCAGGAATACCCAGCTCTGCTTTGATGCAGTCAAGCCATGCCAGCAGTTTATCAATCTTCGCCGCAGTACGGTCACCCGGTGCGCTGAGCCCCAGATGGTCTGCAATTTCAGCGTAACGACGACGAGCCTGAGGGCGGTCGTACTGGCTGAACGCAGTCTGCTTGGTCGGGTTGTCATTCGCGTTATAGCGGATAACGTTACAAATCAGCAGGGCGTTTGCCAGACCGTGCGGAATGTGGAACTGAGAACCCAGTTTGTGTGCCATTGAGTGACAGACACCCAGGAAGGCGTTCGCAAATGCGATACCCGCGATGGTTGCTGCACTGTGTACACGCTCACGCGCTACCGGGTTTTTAGACCCTTCGTTGTAAGATACAGGCAGGTTTTCTTTCAGCAGTTTCAGCGCCTGCAGAGCCTGACCGTCAGAGTACTCAGAGGCCAGTACGGAAACATATGCTTCCAGGGCGTGAGTGACGGCATCCAGACCACCAAATGCACACAGTGATTTCGGCATATCCATCACCAGGTTGGCGTCAACGATAGCCATATCCGGAGTCAGGGCATAGTCAGCCAGCGGGTATTTCTGACCGGTGGCATCATCAGTCACAACCGCAAACGGTGTGACTTCTGAACCCGTACCGGACGTGGTGGTGACGGCGATCATTTTCGCTTTCACGCCCATTTTCGGGAACCTGTAGATACGTTTACGGATATCCATAAAGCGCAGCGCCAGTTCTTCGAAGTGGGTTTCCGGATGCTCGTACATGACCCACATGATCTTCGCCGCGTCCATTGGGGAACCACCACCCAGTGCGATAATCACATCTGGTTTGAAGGAGTTCGCCAGTTCAGCACCTTTGCGCACAACGCTCAGTGTCGGGTCAGCTTCAACTTCAAAGAAGACTTCTGTTTCGACGCCAGCCGCTTTCAGCACAGAGGTGATCTGGTCTGCATAG
>NZ_RXPT01000048.1:0-268 GCF_003965585.1 Enterobacter sp. WCHEn045836 | reverse complement strand
GTAAATAGCAAGGCGTCTTGCGATTGAGACTGTACGTCCCCTTCGTCTAGAGGCCCAGGACACCGCCCTTTCACGGCGGTAACAGGGGTTCGAATCCCCTAGGGGACGCCACTTGCTGGTTCGTGAGTGAAAGTCACCTGCCGTCATATCTCAAAACTGACTTGCGAGTCACGTTTGAGATATTTGCTCTTTAAAAATCTGGATCAAGCTGAAAATTGAAACGACACACAGTTATGTGTGTTCGAGTCTCTCAAATTTTCGCAATCAT
>NZ_RXPT01000047.1:0-318 GCF_003965585.1 Enterobacter sp. WCHEn045836 | reverse complement strand
ACAGCAGTAAAAAACCTCTACAGGCTTGTAGCTCAGGTGGTTAGAGCGCACCCCTGATAAGGGTGAGGTCGGTGGTTCAAGTCCACTCAGGCCTACCAAATTTGCAAGGCAAATTTGAAGAGGTTGCAAACGATGGGGCTATAGCTCAGCTGGGAGAGCGCCTGCTTTGCACGCAGGAGGTCTGCGGTTCGATCCCGCATAGCTCCACCATCTTTTACTGCGAACACAAGAAAACTTCAGAGTGAACCTGAAAAGGTGCACTGCGAAGTTTTGCTCTTTAAAAATCTGGATCAAGCTGAAAATTGAAACGACACACAA
>NZ_RXPT01000046.1:0-416 GCF_003965585.1 Enterobacter sp. WCHEn045836 | reverse complement strand
GTGGTGGTGCCCAGCACGTTGCTGCCGTCCATGATGGTCACGGTGCTGCCCGCCTTCGCCGTGCCGCTGATTTGCGGACGGGTGTCGTCGGTGAGCGCGCCCTGCGACAGGCTGCCGGTCACGCTGCCGGTGTCGTCGGTCACGGCGGTGATTTCCACCTTGCCCGGGACCACGTCAACGGTGATGACCACGTGCGAGCCTTCCGGCCCGGTGTTGCCCGACGGATCGGTGACGGTGGTGGTCAGGTCGTGTGCGCCGTTCGCCAGCGGCTGGTCCGGGGTGTAGCTCCAGGTGCCGTCCGGGTTCACCTTCGCGGTGCCGATGACCTGGCCGTTGTCGATGATGTTCACCGTGCTGCCCGGCTCGGCCTTACCGCTCAGGGTCGGGGTGTTGTCATCGGTGGTGTCGCCGCTCAC
>NZ_RXPT01000045.1:0-908 GCF_003965585.1 Enterobacter sp. WCHEn045836 | reverse complement strand
CCGGTCACGTCAGTTGTACGGAAGTAGAACTGTGGACGGTAGCCTTTGAAGAACGGAGTATGACGGCCGCCTTCGTCTTTGGACAGGATGTACACTTCAGATTCGAACTTGGTGTGTGGCTTGATTGAGCCTGGCTTCGCCAGTACCTGACCACGTTCGATTTCTTCACGTTTGATACCACGCAGCAGAACACCAACGTTCTCACCAGCACGGCCTTCGTCCAGCAGTTTGCGGAACATTTCAACGCCAGTACAGGTAGACTTCGCAGTCTCTTTGATACCAACGATTTCAACTTCTTCACCCACTTTGATGATACCGCGCTCTACACGACCGGTAACAACGGTACCACGACCGGAGATGGAGAATACGTCTTCGATTGGCAGCAGGAATGGCTTATCAATCGCACGCTCTGGTTCTGGGATGTAAGAATCCAGGAAACCAGCCAGTTCGATGATTTTCGCTTCCCACTCTGCGTCGCCTTCCAGCGCTTTCAGCGCGGAACCACGAACGATTGGAGTGTCGTCGCCTGGGAAATCGTACTGAGACAGCAGTTCACGAACTTCCATCTCTACCAGTTCCAGCAGCTCTTCGTCATCAACCATGTCACATTTGTTCAGGAACACGATGATGTAAGGAACGCCTACCTGACGACCCAGCAGGATGTGCTCACGAGTCTGAGGCATTGGGCCGTCAGTCGCAGCAACTACCAGGATCGCGCCGTCCATCTGCGCAGCACCGGTGATCATGTTTTTAACATAGTCGGCGTGGCCTGGGCAGTCTACGTGTGCGTAGTGGCGAGTCGGGGTGTCATATTCAACGTGAGAGGTGTTGATGGTGATACCACGAGCTTTTTCTTCTGGTGCGTTATCGATCTGGTCGAATGCACGAGCAGAACCACCGTAGGTTTT
>NZ_RXPT01000044.1:0-1147 GCF_003965585.1 Enterobacter sp. WCHEn045836 | reverse complement strand
AACCGGGCCCTGGTACGCACCGACGTTGTCGGTGACCAGCAGGTCAGAGGCCGCGTCCGGGGCTTTTGTATCCACCACGATACCGAAGCCGCCGGTCGGTTCACTGGTGCGGCCCACGCCGTCGGTGACGGTGGCGGTGAAGTTATGGCTGCCGTCTGCCAGCGCCGTATCCGGCGTGAAGCTCCAGCTGCCGTTGCTGCCCACGGTGGTGGTGCCAATCAGACGACCGTTGTCGTAGATACTGATGGTGCCGCCCGCCACGCCGCTGCTGCCGCTCAGGGTCGGGGTGGTGTCGTTGGTGACGTCACCCTTCTGCAGGTAGTCCGCATGCGGGGCCACGTCGTCATAGACGGTGTCCAGCGTCGGTGCCTGCGGCGGTACGGTGGCCACGTTGATGATGTACTCACCGGACGGACCGGAGACGTTGCCCACGCCGTCGGTCTCTTTCGCCGTCAGGGTGTACTTCCCGTCCGGCAGCGGCGTGGTCGGCTCCAGGGACCAGGTGCCGTCGGCCTGCACTTTCGCGGTGCCAATGACCTTGTCGCCGTTGTAGACGGTGATGGTGTTGCCCGGCTCTGCGCCCGTACCCTTGATCAGCGGACGGTTGTCGTCGGTTTCCCCGCCGGAGGCAATCACGCCTGCGGTTTTCACGTCGTCATAGACTTCGGTGATCGCCAGCTTGCTCGCGTCCGGGGCGGTGTAGTCCAGAGTCAGGACGAAGTCGTCCGAATCCGCACTGGTGTTACCCGCCCTGTCGGTCGCCGTCACATGGAAGCGGTGCTCGCCTTCCGGCAGTTTCGCCACCGGCGAGAAGCTCCAGGTGCCGTCGGCTTTCGCCGTCACTTCGCCCAGCAGGCCGTTCTGATCGTAGATCTTCACGGTACTGCCCGCTTCCGCCTTGCCGCTCAGGGTCGGGGTCGGATCGTCGGTGCTGCCGCCGTTCGCCAGGTTACCCTGCACGCTGCCCACGTCGTCCAGCGCCGCGTCGATGGTCGGTTTCACCGGTGCATCGGTGTCGATGGTCACGGTCCAGCTGCTGCTGCTTGACTCGTTGCCCATCGGGTCCTTCGCCGTGGCGGTGAAGGTGTGGTCGCCGCGGCCCAGGTCCACGCTCGGCGTGAAGCTCCAGGTGCCGTCAGACCCCGCG
>NZ_RXPT01000043.1:0-1497 GCF_003965585.1 Enterobacter sp. WCHEn045836 | reverse complement strand
AAATCGTACCCCAAACCGACACAGGTGGTCAGGTAGAGAATACCAAGGCGCTTGAGAGAACTCGGGTGAAGGAACTAGGCAAAATGGTGCCGTAACTTCGGGAGAAGGCACGCTGATATGTAGGTGAAGCCCCTGCGGGTGGAGCTGAAATCAGTCGAAGATACCAGCTGGCTGCAACTGTTTATTAAAAACACAGCACTGTGCAAACACGAAAGTGGACGTATACGGTGTGACGCCTGCCCGGTGCCGGAAGGTTAATTGATGGGGTTAGCGGCAACGCGAAGCTCTTGATCGAAGCCCCGGTAAACGGCGGCCGTAACTATAACGGTCCTAAGGTAGCGAAATTCCTTGTCGGGTAAGTTCCGACCTGCACGAATGGCGTAATGATGGCCAGGCTGTCTCCACCCGAGACTCAGTGAAATTGAACTCGCTGTGAAGATGCAGTGTACCCGCGGCAAGACGGAAAGACCCCGTGAACCTTTACTATAGCTTGACACTGAACACTGGTCCTTGATGTGTAGGATAGGTGGGAGGCTTTGAAGCGTGGACGCCAGTCTGCGTGGAGCCAACCTTGAAATACCACCCTTTAATGGCTGGTGTTCTAACGTAGACCCGTAATCCGGGTTGCGGACAGTGTCTGGTGGGTAGTTTGACTGGGGCGGTCTCCTCCCAAAGAGTAACGGAGGAGCACGAAGGTTAGCTAATCCTGGTCGGACATCAGGAGGTTAGTGCAATGGCATAAGCTAGCTTGACTGCGAGAGTGACGGCTCGAGCAGGTGCGAAAGCAGGTCATAGTGATCCGGTGGTTCTGAATGGAAGGGCCATCGCTCAACGGATAAAAGGTACTCCGGGGATAACAGGCTGATACCGCCCAAGAGTTCATATCGACGGCGGTGTTTGGCACCTCGATGTCGGCTCATCACATCCTGGGGCTGAAGTAGGTCCCAAGGGTATGGCTGTTCGCCATTTAAAGTGGTACGCGAGCTGGGTTTAGAACGTCGTGAGACAGTTCGGTCCCTATCTGCCGTGGGCGCTGGAGAATTGAGGGGGGCTGCTCCTAGTACGAGAGGACCGGAGTGGACGCATCACTGGTGTTCGGGTTGTCATGCCAATGGCACTGCCCGGTAGCTAAATGCGGAAGAGATAAGTGCTGAAAGCATCTAAGCACGAAACTTGCCCCGAGATGAGTTCTCCCTGAGACTTAAAGTCTCCTGAAGGAACGTTGAAGACGACGACGTTGATAGGTCGGGTGTGTAAGCGCAGCGATGCGTTGAGCTAACCGATACTAATGAACCGTGAGGCTTAACCTTACAACGCCGAAGCTGTTTTGGCGGTGAGAGACAGAAGATTTTCAGCCTGATACAGATTAACAGAATTTGCCTGGCGGCTTTAGCGCGGTGGTCCCACCTGACCCCATGCCGAACTCAGAAGTGAAACGCCGTAGCGCCGATGGTAGTGTGGGGTCTCCCCATGTGAGAGTAGGGAACTGCCAGGCAT
>NZ_RXPT01000042.1:0-1531 GCF_003965585.1 Enterobacter sp. WCHEn045836 | reverse complement strand
GAAGTGAAACATCTTCGGGTTGTGAGGTTAAGCGACTAAGCGTACACGGTGGATGCCCTGGCAGTCAGAGGCGATGAAGGACGTGCTAATCTGCGAAAAGCGCCGGCGAGGTGATATGAACCCTTGACCCGGCGATGTCCGAATGGGGAAACCCAGTGCAATTCGTTGCACTATCGTTAACTGAATACATAGGTTAACGAGGCGAACCGGGGGAACTGAAACATCTAAGTACCCCGAGGAAAAGAAATCAACCGAGATTCCCCCAGTAGCGGCGAGCGAACGGGGAGCAGCCCAGAGTCTGAATCAGCTTGTGTGTTAGTGGAAGCGTCTGGAAAGTCGCACGGTACAGGGTGACAGTCCCGTACACGAAAATGCACAGGCTGTGAACTCGAAGAGTAGGGCGGGACACGTGGTATCCTGTCTGAATATGGGGGGACCATCCTCCAAGGCTAAATACTCCTGACTGACCGATAGTGAACCAGTACCGTGAGGGAAAGGCGAAAAGAACCCCGGCGAGGGGAGTGAAAAAGAACCTGAAACCGTGTACGTACAAGCAGTGGGAGCACCTTCGGGTGTGACTGCGTACCTTTTGTATAATGGGTCAGCGACTTATATTCTGTAGCAAGGTTAACCGTATAGGGGAGCCGAAGGGAAACCGAGTCTTAACTGGGCGTTAAGTTGCAGGGTATAGACCCGAAACCCGGTGATCTAGCCATGGGCAGGTTGAAGGTTGGGTAACACTAACTGGAGGACCGAACCGACTAATGTTGAAAAATTAGCGGATGACTTGTGGCTGGGGGTGAAAGGCCAATCAAACCGGGAGATAGCTGGTTCTCCCCGAAAGCTATTTAGGTAGCGCCTCGTGAACTCATCTTCGGGGGTAGAGCACTGTTTCGGCTAGGGGGCCATCCCGGCTTACCAACCCGATGCAAACTACGAATACCGAAGAATGTTATCACGGGAGACACACGGCGGGTGCTAACGTCCGTCGTGAAGAGGGAAACAACCCAGACCGCCAGCTAAGGTCCCAAAGTCATGGTTAAGTGGGAAACGATGTGGGAAGGCCCAGACAGCCAGGATGTTGGCTTAGAAGCAGCCATCATTTAAAGAAAGCGTAATAGCTCACTGGTCGAGTCGGCCTGCGCGGAAGATGTAACGGGGCTAAACCATGCACCGAAGCTGCGGCAGCGACGCTTATGCGTTGTTGGGTAGGGGAGCGTTCTGTAAGCCGTTGAAGGTGACCTGTGAGGGTTGCTGGAGGTATCAGAAGTGCGAATGCTGACATAAGTAACGATAAAGCGGGTGAAAAGCCCGCTCGCCGGAAGACCAAGGGTTCCTGTCCAACGTTAATCGGGGCAGGGTGAGTCGACCCCTAAGGCGAGGCCGAAAGGCGTAGTCGATGGGAAACAGGTTAATATTCCTGTACTTGGTGTTACTGCGAAGGGGGGACGGAGAAGGCTATGTTAGCCGGGCGACGGTTGTCCCGGTTTAAGCATGTAGGCGGAGGTTCCAGGTAAATCCGGTACCTTTT
>NZ_RXPT01000041.1:0-1661 GCF_003965585.1 Enterobacter sp. WCHEn045836 | reverse complement strand
ACAATCTGTGTGAGCACTACAAAGGCAGGTTCTTTAAGGTAAGGAGGTGATCCAACCGCAGGTTCCCCTACGGTTACCTTGTTACGACTTCACCCCAGTCATGAATCACAAAGTGGTAAGCGCCCTCCCGAAGGTTAAGCTACCTACTTCTTTTGCAACCCACTCCCATGGTGTGACGGGCGGTGTGTACAAGGCCCGGGAACGTATTCACCGTAGCATTCTGATCTACGATTACTAGCGATTCCGACTTCATGGAGTCGAGTTGCAGACTCCAATCCGGACTACGACGCACTTTATGAGGTCCGCTTGCTCTCGCGAGGTCGCTTCTCTTTGTATGCGCCATTGTAGCACGTGTGTAGCCCTGGTCGTAAGGGCCATGATGACTTGACGTCATCCCCACCTTCCTCCAGTTTATCACTGGCAGTCTCCTTTGAGTTCCCGGCCTAACCGCTGGCAACAAAGGATAAGGGTTGCGCTCGTTGCGGGACTTAACCCAACATTTCACAACACGAGCTGACGACAGCCATGCAGCACCTGTCTCACAGTTCCCGAAGGCACCAATCCATCTCTGGAAAGTTCTGTGGATGTCAAGACCAGGTAAGGTTCTTCGCGTTGCATCGAATTAAACCACATGCTCCACCGCTTGTGCGGGCCCCCGTCAATTCATTTGAGTTTTAACCTTGCGGCCGTACTCCCCAGGCGGTCGATTTAACGCGTTAGCTCCGGAAGCCACGCCTCAAGGGCACAACCTCCAAATCGACATCGTTTACGGCGTGGACTACCAGGGTATCTAATCCTGTTTGCTCCCCACGCTTTCGCACCTGAGCGTCAGTCTTTGTCCAGGGGGCCGCCTTCGCCACCGGTATTCCTCCAGATCTCTACGCATTTCACCGCTACACCTGGAATTCTACCCCCCTCTACAAGACTCTAGCCTGCCAGTTTCGAATGCAGTTCCCAGGTTGAGCCCGGGGATTTCACATCCGACTTGACAGACCGCCTGCGTGCGCTTTACGCCCAGTAATTCCGATTAACGCTTGCACCCTCCGTATTACCGCGGCTGCTGGCACGGAGTTAGCCGGTGCTTCTTCTGCGGGTAACGTCAATTGCTGTGGTTATTAACCACAACACCTTCCTCCCCGCTGAAAGTACTTTACAACCCGAAGGCCTTCTTCATACACGCGGCATGGCTGCATCAGGCTTGCGCCCATTGTGCAATATTCCCCACTGCTGCCTCCCGTAGGAGTCTGGACCGTGTCTCAGTTCCAGTGTGGCTGGTCATCCTCTCAGACCAGCTAGGGATCGTCGCCTAGGTGAGCCGTTACCCCACCTACTAGCTAATCCCATCTGGGCACATCTGATGGCAAGAGGCCCGAAGGTCCCCCTCTTTGGTCTTGCGACGTTATGCGGTATTAGCTACCGTTTCCAGTAGTTATCCCCCTCCATCAGGCAGTTTCCCAGACATTACTCACCCGTCCGCCACTCGTCACCCGAGAGCAAGCTCTCTGTGCTACCGTTCGACTTGCATGTGTTAGGCCTGCCGCCAGCGTTCAATCTGAGCCATGATCAAACTCTTCAATTTAAAAGTTTGATGCTCAATGAATTAAACTTCGTAATGAATTACGTGTTCACTCGTTGAGACTTGGTATTCATTTAGTGTCCGA
>NZ_RXPT01000040.1:0-2324 GCF_003965585.1 Enterobacter sp. WCHEn045836 | reverse complement strand
TGCATCGGTGAGCACCAGGGTGTGTTTGTCGGCCTCGTGGCTGAAGTAATACGCGATTCCCTCCAGCTCCATCAGGCGGCTGATGAAGTCCAGGCTCGACTCCTGATACTGGACACAGTAGTCCCATACCCGGTAGCTGCCGGTAAGCTTATCTTCCACGTTGACCTGATGCTCGCCCAGCAGGGTTTTCACTATCTGCGGCACCGTCTGGCCCTGGAAGATACGCAGGTTACGGTCGCGCTTCATCGGCCACAGGTCCGGCTCCACCGTCAGCTGATACACCGCATAGCGCGTGCCCGTCAGCTCAACGGCGCTCACCGCCACGCGGGTGACTTTGCCGTTGATGTAGCGCGGGGTAAGCAGGTTCTGCGTCGGGATGGTCACCGTGACCGGCTGGCCCAGCAGTTTGCTGCGGTCGATACGCGCATCCGTGCCGAGCAGGGTCAGCGTCAGGGCGAACGACTCGGACATCGCCTCGCGGCCGGAGAGTTTCCAGAAGAGCAGCCCCTCGACGGGGGGCTGAACGGTAATTCGGTTGAGCATAATCGTTATTCCGTAAATGCAACATCTTAGTTTCAGCAGCCACGATGCAGCGTTAATTGCAACGCTTACTTAAGCCACAAACCTGAAAACATAAGGACACACCCCAACGAGAGAAGGAGTTTGGCAAAGATAAACAGGGGCGGCGCTACGGTGTGTGTGACCCGGGAGATTTTTTCATAATTCGGAGCGTTGTATTTTTTATGCCCCACCATAACACCAGACAATATTGTGCATAGCAAAACGACCGTAAATTTCATACCCCAGACGCACAGGAGGGACATCGATATGATGATGGAGTAGTGTTTAGCCACCGCGACCGGAAATAAGGAAAATGACTGAGCCAGCCACTTCAAAAGAAAACCAATGCCGACTGTAGAAAGCAGGACAAGTACCAGCATCAGACCCGTTTTGATCCATTGTTTCTTATTAAACAGGTTATTGTTATTCCAGATAAGCGTAAGTGTGAGGATCAAAAAGAAAAAAAAGAAAAACCAGTTCATTTCAATATGCCTCATTTGCCCACCAACACATGCATCTCCCGTCGCCTTACGGTAACGGGATTGCCGGTTGTGTGGCAGACTGAATATGCTTACTTATTGGCATTGAAAACAAAAAAACCATCCACTTCCTGCTGAATTGCCGTCTGGTGAGATGCCCCTGGCGCATCAATGGCATTGCTGCCATCAGCTGGGTTAAGATGCAGTTCCCCGGAAAGCGTGTTGATTTGTGCACTTTGTTTTGCGGTAAAGTTAAAGTTATTGCCAATGATATTCACGCTCCCGTCTTTTGATAATTCAATGGCGCTTTCACCACACTCCAGCCTCAACGTATTGCCCGCTGAAATAATAAAGTTGTTAACAACTTTATCGCTGCGACTGTTGCCCGTCAGGCAGACCACATCCCCTTTAACCCCTGCTTTCTGATTTTTTGCCACCCGTAAGGTTTCATCCTCTCCCACAAATAGGGTTCGATTTTTTTCCGTGGCATGCGATTCATCATTTTTGACGTTGATATCGAGATTGCGCTCGGCCTGGAGCCACACCTGTTCTGCCCCCGCCTTGTCCTCAAACCGCAGGGCGTTGGCGTTATCCACGGAGCCATCTTTCGTGCGGCTCATAAAGCCCATCTGCGTCGCCGCTGCCGGCAGCGCCCACGGTGGCATGCTGGCGTCGTTGTACACGCGCCCGGTAATAATCGGACGGTCCGGGTCACCGTTGATAAAGTCCACCACCACCTCATCGCCCACGCGCGGGATCTGCACCCCGCCGTAGCCCTGGCCCGCCCAGGCGCTCGACACACGCACCCAGCAGGAGCTGGTGTCGTCCCCTTTTGCCAGACGGTCCCAGTGGAATTTCACCTTCACGCGGCCATATTTGTCCGTCCAGATGCTCTCCCCCTGTGGCCCGACAACCTTCGCCGTCTGCGGGCCGTAGGTTCGCGGCCACGCCGTGCTCTGCGCCGGACGGAACGACACCGACGCCGGGATAACCGTGAAATCGATGCGGTGAATGGTCTCCCCTTCGCCGCTCGCGTAGCGGTTCTCTTCCAGATGATATCCGGCCGCCGTCACCAGATAGTCACCGTTATCGCTGAAGAACGGTGCGTTGGTCAGGGTGAAGGTGTGGCCCGGCGCAATACCCGCAGCCGTGGCCGTGGCCTGAATCTGCTGATGTTCCACCTGCCAGCGCTCCTGGCGAATGCGGGCGTAGAACTCCGCATGCCCGGTCTCCACAAAGCGCCCAGGCCAGTCGTACACGTCGATGCTGCCCGGCTTCGGCGAG